>CAMJNC010000149.1 GCA_946407195.1 uncultured Treponema sp.
GCAAATAAGATATTATACTTATAGAAAAGAATTAAAATTCCGAAAAAGAAGTAGAACATGAAGAAAAAGGGCTATTTTACCCGTAAAACGACATTTGCATTCTTTCTCATCTTTTTCAGCCTCTGTACGAAAGTTTATACACTTTCTCTTACAGATGCCGCCTCTACTATAGGCGACCTTTTTTCTTCTCTCCTTGATCCGAATGAAGGTGCAACCTCGTTCCGTTCCCTTCTCCTTCCTTTTGGAGGCCGAACAGAAAGTCTTGGAAATGCCTACACCGGCTTCTGCGATGACATTGGTTACCTCAGATATAATCCGGCTGCCGGTTCCATTCAAAAAGAAACTCAGGTTGCACTCTTCCACAATTCCTGGATAGCGGATTCTAAGCTTGAAACCCTCGCTTTTACTACCCGTTTTAAAAGTATACCACACTTAAGTTATGGCGGATACATTTCCTGCTTTTATCTTCCCTTCACAGAATATGATTTATTCGGCGACAGGGTTGCCGGAAACTATTACACAGAAACCGTAGGTGCCCTTAATGTTTCTTACAATATCCTTGCAGGCTATGATTTTAAGGGACTTGCAGCGGGCCTTACCGTAAAAGGTGCCTGGCGAGGAATGCCTGATTACACTGATAATGATACCGGTGCGATAATTTCCGGCTCTGGCTTTTCTCAAAGTGCACTTGCTATTATGGCTGATTTAGGCTTTATGCTTCAGTTCAACTTCCTTAAGTTTTATTCTTCAAGAGATCCAAATGTACGCATAGGCTTTTCTGCCCAGAATATCGGCGTTTCTTTAACAGGCTTTGGCTCTGAATTAAAGCGTGATGATCCGCTTCCAACCACTGTTTCTGCCGGTATTTCTGTAAGGCTGATTAAACCTATTACAGTTTCCGTTGATTTTGTGCAGCCTCTAAATCTTTATGATATGGGCACTTACCTGATTCCATACTTTAATTCAGGCGTTTCCATTCAGTTTGCTTCGTTTGTTTCTTTGCTTGCAGGCTTCTCTCTTAAAGGAGCTAATCCGCGCATAAGTACCGGACTTGAATTTGAAGTTGCTAAAATCAGATTAAACCTTAATTATACTCTGGATCTTACCTCTTCTCTTGCCCCACTTAACCGCATAAGCCTTTCTGCAAAGCTTCTTCTTGGAGACAAAGGACGCAGCATTACTGATGCTCAGGTTGATGAATATTATAAGCTTGGCTTAAAGTACTATGCAGACGCTAAATGGGAAGATGCAATTCTTGTCTGGCAGGAAGCCCTTAAATTAAACAAGCGCTTTGACCCGGCAATTCAGGGTATTCAAAGCGCCCGCTATCAGATTGAAATGTTTGAAAAAATCAAAGAAAGTCTTATGCTCGACTAACGCTTTTTACAGAAGATTCTATAGTTCATCCAAGGGAAAACAGAATCGCGTGCTTCAAGCTTAGTAAGCCATTCTGTACTTACTGTATTTGAACCTAAAGAATCAAAAACCGAAGTAAATGCTGCAATAGATTCCTTAAAGCGCTTTTCTGCAAACTGTGGGAACTCGCTGCGGTTAATCATTTTTGCAAGATTAAGACTCTGAGCAAGCATAAGCTCCTTTGCACCAAGATTCAAAAGACGTGTTTTAAGACCAGTATCCATAGGGAAACGGCCTGCAAGGTCAATCATACGCTCACAGCTCTTACGGATATAACGCATCATCCAGCAGTTTTTGCTTGAAAGAAGGTTTTCGCCATAGCCGGCACCGCTTCCTGCAGAAAAATATGGTTCAATTTTTTCAAGATTGTACTGTTCATCACACATTTTATCGCAGGAAAGAACAGAAAGTCCTGCTGCATCAGCCTTTCTTATTACTGCTTCGAGCCATGCAATGCATTCATTCCAGGTTTTACTGAGCTTAGAAATATCGAGTGTACAGGTTTCTGAAACAAAATTACACTTTGGAAGAAGCTTTTCTGCCTCTGTGAGAGTCTGAACTCTTTTATCAATAAAGGCCTGTGCATCTTTTTCAACCTGAGCCATAGCACATTCCTTATTATAAAGACAGCCGGAATCCTTAAAGCATCTGTTCCAATATTTATAACCGGTAGAATAACGAATTCCTTCTTTATCCATAAGGCTTGTAAGCTTTTCCATAGGAAGTTCATAACCAATATCTCTATTCTGATTTCTGTAGCATTCCGAGAAAATAATTCCGTTTTCTCCAAAAAGCTCACAGTCTATAACACGGTTTCTTGCAAAAATAACAAGGGAATTATCTGTACGGGTCGGATAGAAAATACCTGTTTCCGGAACCTTTTCTGAAAAAAGAATACTTCTAGAATCAAGAATTGTATAAGTATATCCATAAGCGCGGATAAGCTTTTCAATTCCAGGTGTATAACCCATAGCAGGCAGCCAGAAGCCTTCCGGCATAATTCCAAAATACTGACGATATGCATGAAGTCCACATTCAATCTGTGCAGAAATAATTTCCTTCATATCTGCATAATGAGGCATAAAAATATCAGTTCCGCAGGTTCCCATAATTTCTATGTAACCCTTGGTCATATATTCTGCAAATACCGGAATAAGATTTTTATGATATTTATCCTTAAAATCAGAAATAAGGCTTTTATTTTCTTCAATTGTTGAAGTTATGATTTCACAGATTTTTTGGTCTGCTTTATTTCTTTTTAATTCTGCTTTACCAAGACTGTTTCGCTTTTCAAGCCAGCTGATATATTCATCCTGCAAAACCGTATCAGAAAGCATATTACAGAGTACTGGAGGAAGCACCAGGGTAAATCTATATTTGATATTATCCTGTTCAAGCTTTTCAACCATTCTCAAAAGTGGAATATAAACATTTGAAATTGCTTCAAAAAAATTATTGAGGACAGGCGCATTGTCATGTAAATCCTCATCTGTATGTCGTATAAAATCCTGACTGGCCTTAATTACTATACTCAATATTTTCTGCATGATATTTCTCCCGCCCGATTATAAAAAAGAATGTCTGTGATTTTTATACTGCTCTGTAAGAAGCTCTTTTATTCCTGAAAGCTCTGCAACAGGAGAAAAACCTTCTTCTCGACCCGGCTGCAAATCGTTTACAACCGAAGCACCCTGTGGAATTGCAATAACAGGTGAGAAAGCAATTACTTCCCCTGCACCACCATTCACACACACAAGCTCAACTTTTATATATTTTTTTCCTTTTGGAAGGAGAACGTACTGTTCCTGACTCTGACTAGGTGTCTGTACTTCAAAGGCTTCTTCCGGCTTAAAATCCTTAGAATCAGTAAAAGAACAGATTCTAAGCTTTAAGGTACAGCCCGGATTTTCTGCAAGCTTTGCCGAATCATTTGCATTAAGATTCCAGAAAACAAAAAGCCATGCAGGATTCCTCAAGACACAAGATACCTGTGTTTCATTAAAGTTTCCGTTTAGAACCAGAGGCTGCTGATCATCGCTCTCTGCAGCAATAATCATTTCATCTTCTCTGTTATTAGATTCTTCTGCCAATTCAAGAAGTTCAGCAATAAGAAAGCGTCTGTCCAGATCTTCAGGCACATCAACGCCATATTCATCTGCAAGCTGCACTAAGTCAGAAAATGAAAGCTTTTCAAGCGAAGCACGATTTATAGTATCTTCATTCATAATTACAACATAATCTAAAAAAAATTGATTAGTGTCAATCTTTTTTTAGAAAAAACTAAAGTCAAATAGACATTATCCGATAATAATAGTGTTGGTGATAATATCGGGTGGGTAACGACATCCAGACATCTGATAATTAACTCCTATGTTTGCTTTTAAAAGTTGAAAAGTGTGTGAGACTTTTCAACTTTTTTTTGCTTTTAACCATTTTAGTCACAACCTTCTATATTAAATTAAAGATTTCGCGTATAATTGCCGATATAATAAATGGGTAATTATCGAAAAATGGAAACAATTAATGTCAGTGCACTCCGTGCAGGTATAACCTACACCAGTGACCTCATGGTAGACAGCTCATTCCTCATTTTGCCAAAGACAGCAGAAATGACAGATGATCTTATTAAAGCCCTTAGTCAATGGGGGTTTGATAATGTTATCAGCGAAGGTTCTATTAGTCTGGGCGGTGACATTGGTGTTTCTAAAGGTATTGAAGAAGTTGAAGACGAACAGCAGAAGGAAAAAATCGGCGTAAATGTCAAAAAAGCCATTGAAGATTCAAAGCATACTGCTGTTGGTAACAGTGACATGGCCAGAATGGAGCTCGTTCATTCTGTCTATGAAGAATACATGAACTATATTGAATCTGTATTTACCCACTATGCAACTCACAAAGAAATAGATCAGGAAGAACTTTCTGATACTGTACAGGACCTCTGTATTTTTATTAAAGAGCATAAACGCTACATTCTCAGAGTAAATGCAACTATTGAAGCAGAAAACCGCAACTTCCTTATTATTCATACAATGCGTACCACAGTATTGTGTCTCGCTATTGCACTTCAGCTCCATCTTAATCTTTCAAAAATGATTGAGCTTGGAGTTACAAGTATTCTTCACGAAATCGGTATGCTTCGCCTTCCTCCACAGCTTTACATGAGTTCAAGAAAGCTTTCTGTACGCGAAAAGGCACAGATTTCCAAGCACACACTTCTCGGCTATACAATTATTAAAGATTTAAGCTTTGGACTTTCTGTACAGCTTGGTGTTCTTGAGCATCATGAAAAGGAAAACGGAACAGGTTATCCGCGCCGTCTCACAGGCGATAAAATTTCTTCAAATGCAAAAATTATTGCAGTTGCATGTACTTATGAAGCAATTTCTTCTCCACGAAGCTATAAAGACGAAAAATCAACCTTTGATGCCCTTCTGGAGCTGATTCAGAATAAAGAGCATGCATATGACGGCTCTGTAATTCGTGCTTTACTTTACACAGTTTCTCTCTACCCTATTGGAACCTTTGTATATCTTTCTAACCGCAAGGTTGCAGAAGTTATCGATACAAATCCAGATAATCCGAAAACTCCTGTTGTACAGCTGCTTACCGAAAAAGAAGCAGACGGTTCATTCAAAACCCTTCAGGTTGGCGAAAACAATATAAATATTCTCAGAATCCTTACAAAGCAGGAAAAAGAAGATATTCTTAAGCTTATTAAAGAAAAGTTCAAGAATCAGAAAGACGCTCCTGCTGAAGAAGAGCTTTCAGAAATTCAGGATGCAGAAGAGGTTGCCGATGAGCAGCCGTCAGAAGCACCTGCACAAGAGACTACTGCTCCTGCACCAGACGCAGCACCTGCAGCTGAAGAAACTTCTGCCACAGTTTCAGATGATGGCACCGAAGAAGTTGATATAAGTATATTCGGGTAGATTTTCGATTTTAGGCTGCTCGCGTAGTCTCGCAGCTTGAGCCATTTCGAGCGATAATCCTAAAACGACCCGCTGTCGCAGCTCGTTTTTTAACGGATTTTCGATTTTAGGCTTTAATTAAAGAACATCCTGATTTTTTCTACATCCTCATGGAATTTTTCGTCGATTACAGGCGGATGCTCGTTGAAGTATAAAATCTGATTTAATTCGTCCTGATTTTTAACGCCCCAGATAGGCAATACACTTTCATATTGATGAAGGAAGCCGAACGCAAGCGGTATATTTTCTATTACACCACCGCATAAAGGCTGCATTGCAATAAAGCCCACATCGTGCTCTTCGCACATTTTTACCAGTTCAATTGTGTCGTCACTGCTTATCATGCTGAACGGAAACTGAATTGTTTCGTAGCAGTCTGAAAGTACGGCTTTTTTTGCAGTTTCAAAATTAGTGGTTACAATACCAATGTGACCGGCCATTTTCTGTTTTTTGAAATCAGTCAGGGTATCGTATATTTTATCTGCCCCACCCGGCAGCGGCAAAAACTTCTCAGTTTCAAGCTGATATAAGTCTACAGTATCGCAGTGAAGCGTCATAAGACTTGTTTCCATATCACGCTTGATTTCCTCAGAAGTTTTTGCATCTGTAGTTGTAGAAAGGAATACGTTTCGACGGATATCATACAGCGCGTCTCCGAGAAGCTTTTCACTTTCGGGAGTTTTTCGCGATGTATCAAACAGATTTATTCCACTCTCATATGCTTTACGTACAAGCAGAGCAACAGACTCGTCGCCACCAGCCTCAGTAAGCTTCATTGCGCCGAACGCAACACGAGAAATAAGAAGATCTGTTTTTCCTAAACGAACGTATTCCATAAAACTAGCGGATTACCGGCTTATAGTTCTTGATTGCTTTCTGGATAAAGAATACGAGGTCGTCGAGGGCAACGCGTTCCTGTTCCA
>CAMJNC010000150.1 GCA_946407195.1 uncultured Treponema sp.
TGCTCGCAACAGATTTTGAGTCTGTCGTGTCTACCATTCCACCACTCCGGCGTGATTTGCTAAATATATCAAAAACATGAGGATAAATCAAGTGCAAATATGGTATAATAACTATGTGAAAATTGTTGCAACCGCTTTTGAACAGGCAGAACCAAAGCTCGTATTAAAAACCGTTTTCGGCTACGACGAGTTCCGACCTCTGCAGAAGGACATCATAACCAGCGTACTTAAAGGCCGCGATACCCTCGCCGTAATGCCTACCGGCGGCGGAAAATCTCTGTGTTATCAGCTGCCTGCACTTATTCTAAAAGGAATTACGGTTGTTGTTTCACCTCTTATCTCGCTGATGCAGGATCAGGTAAGCTCACTCAAAACCACCGGCATTCAATCGGCCTTTTTAAACAGCACGCTGAGCTGGGAAGATTACCGCAAAGCCACAGATGAAATAAAATCAGGCCAGATAAAAATTGTCTATGTTTCGCCGGAAGGTCTTGCCACGAGCAAAATCCGTGAGCTGCTCTCTAGCCCGGAATTGCAAATCAGCTGTATTACAATTGACGAAGCCCACTGTGTTTCTCAATGGGGTCACGACTTTCGTCCGGATTATCTTGAAATCAGCTCCATCCGTCATCTTTTTCCTGATGCAGTAATGCTTGCCCTTACCGCTACTGCCACCGAGCACGTGCGCCAGGATATCTGCAAAAATCTTGGAATGAAAAATCCTAAGGTTTTTATTTCCAGCTTTAACCGCGAAAATATTTATCTTGAAGTTCAGCCAAAGCGCGGTGCAATGGAAACGGTCATCAACTACATAAGAAAGCATGCAGGCGACAGCGGAATTATCTACTGCAATTCCCGCAAGCAGGTAGAAGAAATTGCCCAGACTCTGGATAAAAAAGGCTATTCTGCACTGCCATACCATGCAGGTCTTTCCGATGAAATCCGCGCCAAAAATCAGGATATGTTTATAAAGGACGAAGTGCAGATTATTGTTGCGACTATTGCCTTTGGTATGGGAATCAACAAGCCAAATGTCCGCTACGTAATTAACTATGATTTACCCAAATCAATAGAAGAATACTATCAGGAAATTGGTCGTGCAGGACGCGACGGACTTCCTTCCAGCGCACTTCTGCTTTACAGTCCGGGAGATATCCATAAAATCAAATATTTTATTGATGATTCTGCTGACCCGCAGAAGGCTGAACTTCTTTTGCAGGGAATGATTCACTACGCTACAAGCCGTACCTGCCGCAGAAAGGCTCTTCTTGCGTATTTCGGTGAAGCTTATGAAAAATCAGCTGATATACCTGATAACTGCTGCTGCGACATCTGCTCTTCTCCGACAGCAGAACTGAAGGACGTAACTATCCCGGCACAAAAATTTCTCTGCTGCATAATCCGTACCAACCAGAGATTCGGAGCCGGCTATGTTATAGACGTTCTTCTCGGCTCTAAGGCTCAGCGCATAATTGATAATGGGCATACAAAAATTTCTACCTGGGGAATTGGAACTGAATATTCAAAGCAGGAATGGCTCGAGCTCTGCGATCTTTTAATAGACGAAAACTATATTAAAAAGACGGGCGATTATAATGTTCTTGAGCTCACACCAACCGGAAAACGCTTTGTTGCTTCCCGAGATCCGCTCATGCTTCCTATGAGACAGACGGCTATCCGTTACAACACAAACGTACGCGGTGAAAAAATTATTGCCGAAAAGCCTGCTATAAACGATGCACTTGCCGAAGCAATCATTCAAAACCTTAAGGCCTGGAGAAAACGAAAGGCCGACGATTTAAACATTGCTCCTTATATGATTTTTGGAGATAAAACTCTGCTTGATCTTGCTGCCAAAAAGCCTAAAAACCGTGGAGACCTTTTGAATGTTTACGGAATAGGCCGTGCAAAAGCAGAGGAATTTGGCAGAGCCATACTGCAGATTATTGAGGAAAGCTGATTCCGCCGAAGTCTATTGAATCAGCTGTAATGACATTATTTCCGCAGTTCATTTTTGCACGCTGCAGGCATTTGTGCAGCTCCCGGATATTTCCAGGCCAGCTGTATTCCTGCAGCAATTCAAGAGCGTCCTCGGTTATCATCATATTCGAATCCAGATAGTGCTGAACCATACCGCGGATATCCTCTTTATGCTCTCTCAGTGGCGGAATACGTATAAGGTTATCACAAATTCTGAAATATAAATCCTTTCGAAAATGACCGGATACGAGCATGCTTTCCAGGTTCGCATTAGTTGCAAATATCATTCTTACATCTGAATGCCGCTCTCTGTTCTCTCCAATCTTTTTAAAGTTTCCGCTTTCCAGTACTGTTAGCAGCATTGCCTGAACCGTAAGTGGAGCAACACCAAGTTCATCCAGAAAAAGCGAGCTTCCGTCTGCCTCTTCAAAATATCCAAGACATTCATAATCTGCATTTGTGTATGAACCTCTCTTATGTCCAAAAAAGGCACTCTCTGCTAAGGATTCAACAATTGTAGAAAGGCTTACGGAAATCATCTTTTTATTTCGTCTTTCCGAAAGTGCATGAATTACTTGGGCGGCTGTAGTTTTTCCAGTTCCAGTTTCACCAAGAATCAGGACTGGAGCCTTTGAATAAGCAGCGCTCAAAATCTGGCTTCTTATAGATTTTATTTTGTTGGAATTTCCCCAGAAATAGCCGGAAAAAGAATCCGGTATTTTCTGCTGAATAAGCTTTTGAGAGAGTCGTCCTTTATGGCGCCTGGAAAGCTCGGCAAAAACCTTTCGTATATATGTATGAAAATAGTCTATACTAACAGGAAAGGCCAGAATATATCTGAAGGATTTTTCTACGTAATTTATTGCCTCTGCCGGAATATTTTGGGGAAGAATGCAGATGGAAAACTCGGAATATTTTTCTCCGTATTCAAGATTTACAAGATCAAAATCTCCGAACAGAGAGGAATCTACTAATAAAAGCTTTGTATTTGGAAAAGATATGGTTGAAAAATCTGAGGCTATGGTCAGCTTAAAATTTTCTGAACACATAACCTCAATATAATTAATGATATCCTGCCGTTTTGAAACCAACGACAATCTCACTAAATCCTGAGCGTCAGGCACGGTATCTCCAAAATGGTAATACTAATTCTTCCTAAACAGTCTGTACCAAACCAAAACAATTATATACCACATGTATGGCAAAAGCAAAAATATTTTGAATGGGTTATGGAGTACTTCAACGAAAATTTCGTGTCCCTTATTAAAGGTAGATTCCTTTACACGTTTTACGCGCTCAGAGAAAATTCCAAAAGCGTCCTTGTAATAAAGGAAGATGCTCGAAGAAAAACGGTTGCGTCTTTTATATGCCCAGCAGTTTTTCTCTTTGATTCCATCACTGAGGAGAACGAGAGAAGGCTGTGCCTTAAAGATTGCTTCAACAATATCGTCCTCTACAGACTTCGGATAATATCCGCCGTAACGTCCGATTACGCGTAAATTACGGAAGGTATCCTTAATATTTTTTTCTGCTTTATTGATTGTCTTTTTACTTGAACCAAAGAGGTACAAGGTTTTGTAATGAGAATCAAGAATTGAAAGAATTCTGATTACTGCCTCAAACGGATTATAGCGTACAGGGACGTCCTTCTTGAGGAACTTTGCGCCTTTAAGAATGCTCTTTGAAACAGGAATAATTAAATCAGCGTTCTTAATGCATTCTGAATAAACCCCCTTATGACGAGCCTTCAGAAGATTCCAGATTGAAAGAAAAACAATCTGCTTTGTACCGGGCTTTGCAAGCAGCTCAAGAATTTCGTTTTCAAGATTTTCCGGCTGTACTACATCTACAGGAACCCCGATTAATGAAATACGTTTAATTGACATTTTATATACCCCACCTACTCTTTACTCTGCATTATTTCACACTGTACGGCTGCTATTCCATAAAGTGCCGCCGTCTCACACCTTAATATATTTACGGCAAAATGAATCGGAACGAAAAGCCCTTTTTCTTCAAGAGTTCTCACCTCATCCGGGCTTATACCGCCTTCGCTGCCAACCGCAATTGCGGCGCGCTTTATTGCGGCAGTTTTCTGCACGGTAGCACGCAGGTTTCCGCTGCAGTCGTCACGCTCGGAAAGCACAAAGGCAACGTCACCCGAGTCTGCACCTTCTGTCTTCCAAAGTTCAATTGCCTTTTCCAGACTCATCGGCTCCATAACCTTTGTGTCCACCGGAGAGCCGCTCTGCTGACGTGCTTCACGCACAATTCGTTCCAGACGTTCGCGCTTTGCTCCCATCAGCGACTGCGCACTGCTCTTTTCTGTGTACTCACCAATAACCGGAACAATAGCAGAAACTCCGCATTCTGTAGCCTGACGTACAATAAGCTCAAACTTCTGTGGTCTCGGTAAAAACTGAAAAAGCCAGTATTCAACTCCACCCATACCAGAAGCATCAGAACCATCAGCCCCAGTTACACCCGACAGCTCTGCTGCCTGAACTCCACGGGTTATAGTTTCGCCTGTACCCGCACAAAGCTGCAATGTTATACGGCGGCCTGCTTCATCAATTTTTGCAACTGTAGCGTTATTCAAACTACCGTCCGGTAGTCTTACACTAATCATATCGCCGGCACGAACACGCAGCACCTGCCTCAAATAGCGGTAGTCTTTTCCATCCAGCTGAATGAGTCCGTCGCGAATCTGTTTATTTTCAACAATGAACTGTCGCATTCCAGGCTTCGGTTATTTCTTTATACTGCTGCTGGCTGTAAGGCCCTTGCCGTCTGCAGTCTGAGCATCCTCGGCTTCTTCCTGAAGCTGGCGCAGGGTCTTTGTATTTTTAAGCATATTATCAAAATCTTTATTCTGAACAGCCTTAATTGCTGCCTTAAGCTGAAGGTCGTAATCAAGATCATAAAGCGAAGCCGGCTGAGTCTTCTGCACCTGAATACGGATAAGTCTGCGGATTATTCTCAAATCGAAAGGATATTCCTTTGCAACCTTAACAGCTTCTGCTGCAATATCAGCCTCTGTCATATTTGGCTTAGCCTCTGCAGCCTTGTTGATAATCTCAGACTTAATCATATCAACATAAAGCTTTTCTTCCTCTTCAGAAAAATCAGCAAGGTTCTTAATTTCTTCATCCGGCGGAATACCAATTTTGTCGATATTCATGTCGCTTGGAGTGTAGTAGCGTGCCATTGTAATTTTAATTCCGTCTGTACTTGAAAGCGGAATTACCTGCTGAACAGAGCCCTTTCCATAAGTTCTCTCGCCAACAAGATAAGCAAGGTGGTAATCCTTAAGCGCACCAGAAACAATTTCCGAAGCACTTGCAGCACCCTTATTTATAAGCACAACAATTGGTAAACCACGGCGTAATGTTGTCTTTTCTTTACTTGCAGAAAACTGTGTGTTTTCAAAAAGCAGGCGGCTCTTTGTAGAAACAATCGGTCCGTTATCAATAAACTTATCTGCAACATCTACAGCACTTGTAATGAGTCCACCCGGATTATCACGAAGGTCAATAATCAGTCCCTGATATCCGTTTTTCTCAAAGCTGTCTAAAGCATCCTGAAGGCGCTGTGCTGTATCTGGTGTAAACTGAATCAGTCTTGCATAACCAATTTTTGTTCCTTCTATCATTCCATATTTTACGGTTGGAACTTCAATAAGTGCGCGAATCAAAGTAACATCAAACTTCATGCTAGTTCCACGAAGAATTGTTACTGTAACAGGAGTTCCGATTTCTCCGCGCAGGTGTGAAAGAACTTCATTCATCGTCATGCTTGGAGTTGGAAGTCCGTCTATAGCAGAAATCAAATCTCCGGCCTGAATTCCAGCCTTAGCACCCGGAGTATCTTCAATTGGAGAAGCAACCTCTACATAAGCTGGCTTACTCGGAGTAGATTCTGCAGCCTTGGAAATTGAAAGACCTACGCCTCCAAAGCTTCCTGAGGTTGTATCATTCAAATCACGCATGTAATCTGAATCAAGATAGAGTGTATACGGGTCGCCGATTGCATCAAGCATACCCTTAAGGGCACCTTCATAAAGGATTTTAGGATCTATTTCATCAACATAATTCTGCTGAACAAAATCAAATACAGAATTAAGCTTTTTTACATACTGAAAACTTGTGATTTTTGAATCATTTTCGACCGAAGACTCGGCAAAACACTGAAATGAGCAGAGCAGAAAAGCTACCGCAATAACCTTGATGATTTTCTTCATAATAATCTATTCTATGACACAAAAACCAAAAAATCTACCTTTTTATAGATAATTGTGCTATAATCAGAATATGTCACAAAT
>CAMJNC010000151.1 GCA_946407195.1 uncultured Treponema sp.
ATACCTATCCAATGGCTTATACTTCAGCAAAGGATAACCTTGAAAAAGCTGAATCAGCCTTCGAAGGAGAGGATTTTGAACAGGCTAATGCTTATGCAAAGGCTTCTCTCGCAGCCCTCGACGGAATCCGCGAAGTTACACCACTTCCAGAATTCTATATCGTAAAGCCATGGGCAGAAACAAAAGACTGTTACTGGAATATTTCTGGTCGTCCTTATGTTTACAACAACCCTCTCTTGTGGGAAAACCTTTATCAGGCAAATAAATCTAGCATGCCAAAGCCTGAGGATCCAAACCTCATCCATCCTGGTATGAAGATGAAGATTCCTAGCCTTACCGGTGAATACCGCAAAGGCACTTACGATCCAAAGAAAGAATACGAGACATACGGTAAATAAACTGAGATTTATCGAGCGAAAAAACGGTGGATTTTTCCACCGTTTTTTTTATTTTAAATACTTCCGCCCTTATGCTTAATATAAAGGCTCAGTGCCATTCCCATAATTGCATGCGGGAACTGCTCTGTACCCATTCCTTCGAGAACTTCTTTTTTAGTTAATTCCATACAGTTTATAAACTCATCTTCATCAAGGCACTGTTTACCGGTTGCCTGTAAATCCTGTGCAAGATAAAAATGTACGTGGTTACTGAAGAGGGCAGGATTTGGATTTACCATACCAAGCTTTGTAAGCTTTCCGGCTTTATAACCGGTTTCCTCTTCGAGCTCGCGGCGTGCAGCAGCTTCAGGTTCTTCTCCGGCATCTATAACTCCACCTGGAAACTCTACACTAAGGCCGGCTTCTCCGTGGCGCCACTGTTTTACCATCAAAAAGTTATCGTTGTGTTCTGCAATTACAATTACCCAGTCTGGAGCATCCATAATGATGTAATCGCCTTCAACTCCATCGCTGGAGATATTATGACGTGAGGTAACTGTACATACTACGGTTTTGAGTAAGGGCTTTGGTTCGCCTTCTGTCCATTTCAGCTTGTCATCTTCTGCAGTAAAATAATTCTTCATTAAAAACTCCGTAACTTTTTGACAGATTTCAATTCTCGATTTATCATATTATAGAACAAATCTTATTTTCAAGAGGTGAACTTATGGCAGTAATTACATTTTCAAGACAGGTAGCAGCATTGGGTGATGAAGTAGCCGGCGAGCTTGCAAAAAGACTCGGCTATAAGTTCATCACAAGAAAAGAAATTGAAAAGCGCATCGTAGAGCTGGGCTTTCCAGAGAACAAAATGCCTAAATTCGATGAAAGAAAGCCAGGTTTTTTTGCTTCTCTTACAAAAGACCGTGATGAATACTTAAATTATGCGCAGTATGCAATTCTCGAGGCTGCAGAAAAGAAAAACGTGGTTATTATTGGCCGTGGTGCCTTTGCGGTGCTTCAAAATGTGCCAAATAATATTTCTGTACGTCTTATAGCTGATGAACAGACTCGTATTGACCGTCTGCGCAAGGAATTCAACTGGGATGAAAAGCAGGCTCTGCAGCGTATACAGGAAAGCGATGCGAACCGTGCAGGCTTCCACTCAAGCTTTTACAATGTAGATATAAACGACCCTGTAAATTATCATCTTATTTTGAATACAGGCCTTTTAAGCCTTGAACTGGCTGCCTCAGTAATTGCAAATCTTGTTGAGCAGAAGATTACTGTAAAAGAGGAAGAAGAAGGCAATAAGCTGATTGAAGAATTGCTGAAGGCTCAGACTGTCGTAAACAAGCTTTCTATGGAACGCAAGCTGAATATTGAATTTATGCATGCAACTATCCAGGGAAATACAGTTGTGCTTCATGGTGTGTCTGATTCTCCTGCGGTTGTCGAGCAGGCTTTGCAGATTATCCGCGAAGAAATGCCGGGCTACGATGCAAAATCAGCAGTAAGCATTATCCACGACTTCAAGACATTTCAATGAAGCCTGAAACCTTGACTTTCCTTTCTATAAAGTAGATAATAATTGTTATGAAATTGTCTAACAAGTTTACTTTTACCCGCATTATTTTTGCACCAATTTTCTTCCTATTGTACTTTATTCCAATCTGGACTGGGTGTGGTACTAAGTTATCCTTGTTGGTTGCAGTTCCTTGTCTTATTTTTGCTGAATTTACTGACTATTTAGATGGTCATTATGCCCGTAAGCATAACGAAGTAAGCGATTTCGGAAAATTATTTGATCCGTTTGCAGATGTTGTTTTACATTTAACAGCTTTTGTATGTCTTATGCATTCAGTAAAAGCCGGACTTTCTTATATGCCGGTTTATTTCTTTGTTTTGATTATGCTCCGCGAGTTCTCACAGAACTTTTTACGTATGGTTGCTGCAAAGCAGGGAACAGCAATTGCAGCCAGAAAAGGTGGTAAACTAAAAACTGTTATTTATATCGTAGCGGAATTCTACGGAATCTTACTCGAGCTTCTGGTTCGTCTGGATGCAGTTCCCGAGTTCTTTGGAGCAATGCAGACTGGAGCGTTTGCTTTCTTTGCTCTCTGCGTTATCTTAAGCTATGCATCCTTTATAGATTACTTAATTCATTTTGGGAAAATACTTAAAGATATCTAATAAAAAAAAGCGCGGTGTTTCCACCGCGCTTTTTCATTTAGCAGGCTTCAATTGCAATGCGTTTTGGAGCAGCAATTGCTTTCTTTGCCATGTTGATTGTCAAAATACCGTTCTTAAAGTTAGCTTTAATTGATTCAGCATCAACATCAGCTGGCAGTGAGAAGCGGCGTTCAAAGCTTGAACATCTGCGCTCCTTAAGAATGTACTTAGACTTCTTGTCCTTTTTATCTTCTTTGGATTCCTTTGTCTCTTCAACCTTTGAGGCAATGGTCAAATTGTCATGGTCAAGCTCGATATTTACGTCTTTCTCTGTACGGCCAGGCAATTCCATTTCCAAAGTGTAAGCGTTGTCTTCTTCTTTTACGTCAACACGTGGAGCGCTTGCTGAATACATAACACTTGGAGTGTTACCCATCATGTCATTAAAAAGTGAATCAATAAATGAAAGTTCGTTCATATCTGTACCTCTTTGTATTTAATTAAGTTTTATTCGTAAGCTAACAGCCTACACTTAATATATAGCAAATATCATGCCAAGCGTTTTTTTTGAAAAAGTATGTTGTTTTTTTATCATTACGGGCAAGAAGTGCGTGGCAATCTATATGATTAGAGGAAATGACTGTGTCAAAAATACACAGTCATTAATGTCATAATGATACAAACTTAATCAAAAATACTCGGTTTTAGCGGAAGATTGTCTTGATGAGTGTTTTAATGTCCGAAATTCCGCTTTTGTTGTCCTCTGCAGGGGCTAGAATAGAATTAAAACCGAGGCCTTCGGCGGCTTTTATGCGTTGTTTTGTTTTTGTAACCGGGCGAATTTCTCCGGCGAGGCTTAATTCTCCAAATACGGCTGTACCATTTTTTACAGCTATATCAGTTCGTGCAGAATATAAGGCTGCTGCCAGAGCTGCGTCGATTGAACTTTCGCTTAGTTTTATGCCGCCGGCTACGTTTACATATATATCCTGATCCGAAAAACACAGGCCGCAGCGTTTTTCTATGACTGCTGCAACACGGGCAACCCTTCCGGAATCAATTTTTTCACTGTAAATACGTGAAACGCTGGCCTTTGCGGGTACGGTAAGGGCCTGAATCTCTACTAAAAAGACTCTGCTGCCCTCAAAAACTGGTGTACAGGCTACTCCGGCAGGCTGATTTTCCTTTCTTTTTGTTAAGAACAGCGAGGCTGGGTTAATTACGGGTTCCAGACCCTTTTCTGTCATGCTGAAAATGCCTATTTCATCAACTGAACCAAAGCGGTTTTTCTGTGCATGAAGGAATCTTATGTCATCTGCATTGCGTTCAAAGGAAATAACGGTATCTACCATGTGTTCCAGAGACTTAGGACCTGCAATTGTGCCTTCTTTTGTAACGTGAGCGGTCATTATAAGTACACAATCACGTTCTTTTACCCAGGAAATAAATTCATTTGCACAATATTTCAGCTGATTTACAGTTCCCGGAATAATTCCAGCTTCTGCACTGTAAATTGTCTGAATGGAATCAATTATTACAAACAGCGGATTTAAAGAATCAAGAGCGTCTAAAGAGTCTTCCAGACGTGAAGTACACAAAATATTAATGCCGTTACAGTCCAGACAGAGCCTGTCGGCGCGTTCTTTTATCTGTGCGGCAGATTCTTCGCCGCTGATATACAGTACAGAACCCTTTGTAAGGGCAGAAAGGCTGGCTGCAGTCTGTAAAAGCAGGGTAGATTTACCAATTCCAGGCTCTCCGCCAAGTAAAATTGCAGAACGTTTGGTAGCACCACCACCTAAAACCCGGTCAAATTCGTCTATTCCGGTAGAAATTCTGGTATTGGACTGGGCCTGAACAGAAGCAAGCCCTACTGGCTTTTGTTTTTCTACTGCCTCTTTACCACGACCTGCCGGAGTAACGTTATTTTTGTCTATTATGATTTCTTCGAGAGAATTCCATTCACCGCACTCAGGACATCGGCCAAGCCATCTTGGTTGTGTGTATCCGCAGTTGCTGCACCTGTAAGAAATAGAACCATTTTTTTTTGACATGAATAAACCTCTTTTTGCGGTGGCGGTTTATGAATTTTTTTTTGTGAATTTTTCACAAAAGTATTGACATCTGAAATATATGGTATTATATTAAAGCCAGCTTGTAAATAAGCTGATAAACTCTCTCCGATGTCCAGCAACGCTGGACGGCAAGGTTCCCTTCTAGTGTTACTGTCTGGGAACCTTGTTTTTTTTAACCCTGTGTAATTACCGATCCTGCTGGAACACTTTCTGTGACCCAGGTGTTACCGCCGATTGTTGAGCCGCGGCCGATTACTGTTTCACCACCTAAAATTGTAGCGTTTGCGTAAATTGTTACATCATCTTCTATAGTAGGATGTCGCTTTTTGTTCTGAAGGGTCTTTTTAACGCTTAAAGCTCCAAGTGTAACACCCTGATAAATCTTTACATTGTTTCCTATTATACAGGTTTCGCCTACGACAACACCGGTTCCGTGGTCTATAAAGAAGGATTCGCCGATAGTTGCTCCAGGGTGTATATCAATTCCAGTTTTTCCGTGAACATGTTCGCTCATAATACGAGGAATGATTGGAACTCCGCTTTTGTAAAGGAAGTGGGCAATGCGGTAAACGAGAATTGCTTCAAGACCAGGATAAGACAAAACAACCTCTTCGTTGCTCTTTGCAGCCGGGTCTCCGTTAAAGGTTGCAGTTACATCCAGCTGAATCTGGCGTCTTATTTCCGGGATTTCTTCTATTAAAGCTACAGCGGCTTGTTCTGCAAGCTTAAAGCAATGAGATTCTGAAATGTTTCCAAGCTCTTCATGGCTGCAGGTCTGTGCCTTGGTATAAATAAGCGCCTTTTGAATTTCGCGGGTAAGGTGTGCGATTATGTTATTTACCTTCTGTCCGATTACGTATCTGATGTTTACTGAATCGATATCTTCTGCTGTGCGGAAGCCCGGGAAAATAACTGACTGGATATCTGAAAGAATTGAAACTACGTTCTGTCTGTTAGGAAAGTCTTCGGTATGGTTTCTATTGATGAGTCCGTATCGATCGTAGGAATCCAGAATTCCGTCTATGAGCATATCAATATTCATATAAACCTCATTGTCTAAAAGATTTATGTATAGTAACATATTAAAAAGAAAAATTCTATCTTGTTTGTAGGTAGGTTTTCCCTTGCGTTACAAGGAAAAATTTTAATAAATTTACTAAATTCTAAAAGAATTTTATTGACTAAAATTATTTCTTAGTTTATATTCGTTAAACGCATGTTTTCTATGAGTTAGTGTGGAATACTGCATTTGCCCCCGTAGCTCAGTTGGTAGAGCACCACATCGGTAATGTGGAGGTCTGCAGTCCGATTCTGCACGTGGGCTTTGAAAATTATTTTTTTGGCGAATATATTTAGGAGTTAAATATGGGAAGCAAGAAGAAAGGTGCTGTAGAAATTATCGCTTTGCAGTGCACAGAATGTAAGAGAAAGAATTATACTACTTACAAGAACCGCAAGAACATCACAGGTAAACTTGAAAAGAATAAGTATTGCCCATGGTGTAAGAAGAGTGTTCTTCATAAAGAAACAAAAGCAAAATAATTTTTGATATTTATCCGGTTTCGGCCGGTTTAGATATATAGGGCAGTAGTTCAGCTGGTAGAGCAGCGGTCTCCAAAACCGCCTGTCGTGGGTTCAAATCCTGCCTGCCCTGATTTT
>CAMJNC010000152.1 GCA_946407195.1 uncultured Treponema sp.
TTCGTAAAATTGCCTGCTGGTCGCCATTCTGAAAGATTTTTACGGCAAAATTTCCACCGGTTTTCAGCATAGCTTCTGCATACCATACAGCCATTTCAACCAGCTGCTCACTTCGGGCTGTATCAACAGTACGATTTCCAGTAGTTTTTGGGGCCGCATCGCATACAACAAGGTCGTATGGTCCGTTTTCCTTTATCTGATTACGGATTTCCGGTGCATTAAGATCGCCCTGAATAAAAACAAGATTATCGCCCTTTACACTCTTTGCGAGAGGATTAAGATCGCAGGAAACAACCTTTCCGGTTCCATCCATTGTGCGCAGTAAAAAAGTTGTCCAGCTTCCAGGAGCCGCTCCCAAATCCAGAACGGTATAATTCTTCTTAATCATTCCGAATTTTTCATCAATTTCCTTAAGCTTATACACAGAACGCGCAGGATATCCCTCTGAAAAAGCTTTTTGAGACCAGTAATCAGGTTTTTCGTAACTGTTTTTAGGCATAATTAATTATCGGCAGTAAAAAATGATTATTTAAACAAAAAAAGGGAATCTCTAACAAGCACTTTCCTGCTGAATCTGTTTCAGTATCTGCTTATCAGAAATTCCCTTCTACCTGATGATATGTTTTTTATTGGAATGAATAAATTGACATCAAGATTGTTTTTCTTGTTTTATCAATTGGTTTTACAATCTTCATTTCAAGACAAATTCCGGCACTGTCGGCACGTTCCATGATTTCGTAAACGCGGTCGCATTCTTCAGGCTTTAAGTTTAAGAACTCATCCTTTGTAAGTTCATCATCATCATTAAACTTAATGTAAACAGTAGCCTTCTGGAAATCCTTATCAGTAACAAAACCAATAAATCCCTTATGTTCTTCTGAATAATTTTCTTTTACCTGAACTGTCAGATCTGGACCATAGTACCAGTACAAACCGTTTGTTGTCTGCAAATGAACTTTCTTTCCCTCTGCAACAGGTCCGAGAACTCTTTCAACATAGAGTAAAACTGCTTTCTGATGGAGATTGTAGTTATTTGGATTTGTATAAGAAACTCCGTCCTTAGGATTTACAAAATCAAAAACAACTTTATTCTTTTCAACCTTTGAAACAATTTTATATTCCTTTCCTGCTTCAAGATTAAATCTTAAAGAGTTAGGAGATGCAGTATAAGATTTTCCGTTGTTGTAGCGCACTGAAAATACGTGACTACCTGGTTCCATAAGAATGGTTCTGCTTTTCTTGAAAGAAGCAAGAGATTTATCAAGATATTTTTTCTCTTCTTCTGATTCTACATCTACACCAAGAACTTCTGATACTTTCTTCGCATCTACAAAGGCTGAAAGTTTCTTTGAAAGATTTTCTTCTTCATTCTCGATTCCATCGATTGCGCAAATTACAACTGAAGAAGCAAAGGTAACTTTTACAAGTTCTGAATCAGGGATTTCTTCACTGATTGTGTCAGGCACTCTCAACATTTTTTTAGGAGCCGCAAATGCACTAAGGCTAAATAAGCCTGCCATCAAAATTAATACGATCTTTTTCATTTTTCCTCCGTGGCTTAAGTAAGCCATAAGTATTTTTAGTATTCTAGCAAGGATTTTTTTTGAAAGTCAACAATAAGAAACTTAAAAAAAATTATAACAAAAATTAAAGCTTAACCTTGGCGTTGTTTCCAAGGGAATCTTCGCTTTCTTTTACACCGCCGTCTTCATTAAAGAAGTCGTTTACGTTTATTGTCGGGTTACCGGCTTTGCGGCGGGCAAGGATTTTTCTATATATACGCAGTACGCTTTCTTTTGGCTGAACAAAGCCTTTGTCGTGACTCAGGCAGAAGTTTGGAGCCTCAATCAGCTCCATACGTTTTATCATCTGTTCCAAAAGCTGTACGTTGTATTCGCGGGCTGTAAGGCGAAAGTGGCAGTAGGTTGCATCGCCTAGAAAAGCATAATCCTTATATTCCAGAGCAAGACAACCCTTTGAGTGGCTCGAAGGAAGCTGATAGATTTTAATACCATCCGGAAAGCTGATATCTGAATCAACTACCGTCCCTCCCCTCGTATATTTTTTTGTATATTTTGTAACGTAAAGATTATCGTATTTGACCTTCAGAAGATTCAAAATATGATCCGGGTGAAAGTGCGAAATCACAATATTCTTTTTACCTTCAATCGAGTTAATGATTTCAGCTGCGTCTGAGTTTGCTCCTGTGTCGAAAATCCAGGTAATCTCCGAGCCTGCAGGTTTTATAAAAACCACATCGCTGGAGATAGGATTCTCAACAGAGGGAAGATAGGAAATTTCGGGAGTGATTTCCACAAGCGGCATGACGATTACTTTTTCAAGAGAGCTGCGAATGGATTGTATGTTTCGCCGTCATCGTCCTGGCTGCTCATATACTGTGCAGCAGTGTCGTCCTGTTCTTTTGAAGTTGCTGTAGTCAAAGAAATACGCTTGTTTGCAGCATCAACCTTAGTAACAACAACGCTCATTTCCTGACCAGGCTTGTAAACCTTTTTAAGGTTTGTATTTGCACTTAAGCCTTCGAGCTCGCTGATGTGAACAAGGCCATCAATTCCTTTATCAAGATTTACAAAAAGACCAAAGTCCATAATCTTGCTGATTTTACCGTCTACCTTTGTACCAACCGGGAACTTAGCAGCTGCTTCTTCCCATGGATCGCTCAAAAGAGCCTTAAGGCTTACGCTAACACGTTCGTTTTTCCAGTCAGTTTTAATTACTTTTACATTGAGCTCCTGTCCAACCTCAACAAAGTCACCAGCATCAGTTACACGGTCAAAAGAAATCTCGCTGATTGGAAGCAGAGCACGGAAGCCCTGAATGCTTACAAAGGCTCCAAACTTTTCGATGCTCTCAACAACGGCAGTAACAACTGCGCCTTCTGTAATCTGAGTTGCAAGCTTACCAAGCTTATTTGCATATTCACTCTCGCCAATCTTGCGGTTGCTTACGAGAATGTCTTTTCCATCATTCTTATATTCTGTAATGATAAAGCTCAGAGTTTTTCCAACATAGAAGGCAGGCTCTTTTTTATCTTTAAAGCCCATCTGCGAATAAGGACAGAAAGCACGTTTTTCGCCAAGCTTTACTTCAAAGCCGCCCTTAATTTCTGCTTCAACGTGGCCTTCTACAGGAATACCACCCTTATATGCATTTTCAATCATTGTATCATCAGCAGAACTGCCACCGATTTTTGTTGTAAAGCGCATTTCGCCGCGAACTTCGCCGGTAAAGAAAACCTTAAGCTTGTCGCCCTCTTTTACGCTGACATTACCATCAGCATCCTTAAACTCTGCAAGGTCAATTACGCCTTCTGATTTAGCGCTTAAATCTACAAAAACTGTAGAATCTGTAACGGCTACAACAGTTGTTTCAAAGCTATCACCAATATTAAATCTGTTCACGATATTATCCTCCAAAAGATGCGGTTTCATAATACAGTTTTTTGTGGTAAAACACAACTTACTACTATATAATATTAATATGAAAAACAAGTCGTCTAAATCCAGAAAACAAAATTCCTTAAAAAACAAAATCAAGTTCAATTCTAAAAAGTTCTTTTTCTTTTTTTGCCGTATAGTTCCAGCTGCCGTTATGACAGCCCTTTTTCTTTTACCAATGGGAATGCAGAGTATAAGCCTTGGAGATGCCGAGAGTACTGCCAGCCTTATCTACCCTTACCTGCTCCCCTTTACACAGGTTCCTGCCATTCAGGATTCGCTGCTTCATTTTGTTTACTTCCTGATTTATTTTGTACCGTTTACCGCGCTTTTTATTTTGATTTCACTTTTTATAAAGGGAAAAGTAAATGTTCTTCTTTATGTAATAACTTACCTTAGCTTTACCTTTTATCTTTTCTGTTCGGTTACCTGCCTTGTAATTTTTGCAAACTGCTGGCGCTGGTTCCTTCATTTACCAATTCCAGTTTATGTCGGCTTTGGAATTGCTTTTGTTTCTCATGCGCTCATGTCTATTTTTGGAATTCTCTTTTTGAGAGAGATGAATCCGGAATTTGCTGAGTATAAAAAGATTCAGGCTGAATCAAAACAGAAAACAAAGATTTCCATTAAGACAAAGCTTACCCTTACTATCATAAGTGTAATTGCAGTTATTATGGTTTTCTTTACGATTCTGATTTTACGCAGCTACAAAAAAATGTTTACAGAAGCCGTTAGCGATGTTGGACGTTCTCAGGCAGAACAGACCTCTACTGTTTATGATTCAGCTGATGGTAAGTACGAAAAGATTGCTCCATACTTCACACAGCAGAAGGAAGCAAACAGCTATGCCGACTGTCCTTTTGAACGCATTGATATTATAACCGCAGGAGCTCCAGGCAATATAATCTTCAAAAAGGAAGGCGACAAAATCAGCTTTGTTCCTGCAGAAGAAGGAAGCGAGCTTTCAATTGATGATATTGAATGGCCTGAATATGATGTATTCTCTTACACAACTGCTACTGGTCATGTAAAAGATATTCCGGAAACAGAAAAGAAAATATCTGCTGCAAAGGCACGTGAATATTTTACAAATTTTATGAACGGAAATTACAAAAGACAGCCTGTACTGGACGGCGATCTTTGTAAATATATTTACCCTGTATCGTTCACTCGTAAGGCCGGCTTTAAGCTTGTTGGCTTTTCGATTGTAACTTATAAAACAGAAATTCTTATGCGTTCTTACTTCCATGTAAAAATCTTCGTATTCACAATGGTTGTAATGTTCCTTTATATTTCGATTATCTTTGCACTTTTGATTGCAGACTTTATTACAAATCCGCTTTTGTATCTTAAGACTAATGTTCGTAAATCTGCAAACACCCTCGAAGAGATTCTCGACGGTAACTCAAAAATTACCGCAGAGCAGCTTACCTTTATTGATTCCATTAAAACCCGCGATGAAACAAAAGACCTTTCAAAAGAAATTAAGAACATGGTCGGCATTATTCGCGGAATCATTCCTTATATTTCTTTCTCTACCCTTCAGGCAGCTGATAAAGATACTAAAAAGGCAACTGCTTCGCGCGAGCTCTGCTTTTTGTTTACAGATATCCGCGGCTTTACTACTCTCTGCGAAGGAAAGAAACCTCAGGATGTTGTTGAGATTTTGAATCATTATCTTGATATTGAAACTGAAATTATTCTGAATAACGGCGGAGATATAGATAAGTTTGTCGGTGATGAAATGATGGCCTTCTTTGCAGGTCCGAAAAAAGAATACAATGCCTGCAAGGCTGCAATGGAAATCCGCGCCGCCATGCGCTTTCAGCAGGAGCAGGCTCTTGCAGACGGTTCAGACTATATTTCCATGGGAATCGGAATTAATACCGGCCGTGTAATTTTTGGTTCTGTGGGAGCACGAAGCCGCATGGACTTTACTTCAATTGGCGACACGGTAAATCTTGCTGCCCGCCTTGAAGGAGCAAACAAAGCTTATGGCTCAAAGGCAATTATTACAGAAGCTGTTTTTGACAAGCTCAAGGATTCCTTTGTCTGCCGCGAGCTCGACTTTATCAAGGTAAAAGGTAAAAACGAACCTGTTCGTATTTATGAGATTTTACAGACAAAGGCTGCTGCCGTAGACAAGCTTTACGAAATTAAAGATTTGTTTGAAAAAGGTCTTGCCGCATACCGCAAGCAGAGCTGGGATAAGGCAGAAGAAATGTTCCAGTTGTGTAACGAAAAATATCAGGACATGCCGTCTGTAGTATTTCTGGACCGCATCTCCCACTTTAAAACAAACCCACCTCCGAAGAAGTGGGATGGTGTTTTTGAGCTGAAGGTGAAGTAAGCCTAAAATCGAAGAACCGTTAAAAAATGGGCTGCGACAGCGGGCCATTTTAGGTTCATCGAAAGAACGGCTCAGAGGCAAGCTGTGCTTGCCGACTCTATTACTTTACCGCGATTCCGCAGCCAGCGTGGTCATTCTCCCAGTTCTGTGCGAGCTGGAGAATCTTTTTCTCACTGAACATAGCACCGGCAAACTGCATACCAATCGGCATATTGTCTGCACCTGTACGTCCAGCTGGAACGTTGATAGAAGGAATACGTGCAAGGTTTACGAAGGTTGTGTAAAGGTCTGAAAGGTACATCTCGAGTGGGCTGTCTACCTTTGCACCAAGTTTGAATGCAGCAGTTGGACAGGTTGGACACAAGATAATGTCGTACTTTTCAAATACTGCAGCAACCTCGCGCTGAATGCGGGCACGAACTGTCATACCCTTTTTATAAGTATCTCCAGAGAACTGCTCTGAAAGAAC
>CAMJNC010000153.1 GCA_946407195.1 uncultured Treponema sp.
AAGTTGACTGTGCATTCCCATGTGCTACACAGAACGAATTGCTCGGTGAAGATGCAGATAAGCTCTTGAAGAACGGTGTAAAGCTTGTTGCTGAAGGTGCTAACATGCCATCTAACATCGATGCTGTAAACAAGTTCCTCGCTGCAAAGATTCTCTATGCTCCAGGAAAGGCTTCAAATGCTGGTGGTGTAGCTACATCTGGTCTCGAAATGTCTCAGAACTCAGAGCGCCTCTCATGGTCTGCTGCTGAAGTTGATGCTAAACTCCATGACATCATGATCAACATCCACGACAATGCTTACAACACTGCTGTTAAGTTTGGTGCTAAGGAAGGCAACTGGGTTAACTACGTTGCTGGTGCTAACATTGCAGGTTTCGTAAAAGTTGCTAACGCAATGGTTGCTCAGGGATTGGTATAAGCCTAAAATCGAAAATCCGTTAAAAAACGAGCCGATAGGGTCGTTTTAGGATTATCGAAAGAATGGCTCAGAGGCAAGCTGTGCTTGCCGACTGTCTAATCTTTTCGCTGTCGCAGTGTCTGGTCTTTAAAGCCGGCTGCGGCAAGCTGATTTTGAGTGTCGGTCACTTTGCTGGCCGGCACTTTTTTTATGGCCACGCGGGTTATTCCTTTTGATTCTGATGACTGAAGGACGATGTCTTTGAAGCCTGCCTTGGAAAGTTTACGTGCAAAGGCTTTTGCATTTTCTTTTGAGCTGAAGGCTCCCAGCTGAATGTCCCAGTAAGTGCCAGGCGCGAGGTTGGCTGTTTTTTTTGAGGTTTTTGCGGTCGACGTGCCTGCAGTTGCCGAGCCCGAGTTTGCCGAGGTTCCCCCGAGCTTTGCCATAATCTTAGAAGCTGAGGCTGCGGTCTGCTGGCTTAGCTTTGTGTTCGGGCCTTTTTTTACTATTTCAAGTTTTACTTTGGTTGTTCCGCTGCCTATCATTCCAAGCTTAATGGCGGCTGCTTTTGAGAGATCTATTTCGCGACTTGCAACGAAGGGGCCGCGGTCGTTTACGCGGACTTCGCAGGTTTTTCCGTTTGCTAAATTAGTTACTTTAAGAATTGTATTAAATGGAAGAGATTTGTGAGCGCAGGTATAATCGTTCATGTTAAAGCGCTCGCCGTTCGAGGTTCTTTTTCCGTGGAAGTCTTCTGCATAATAAGATGCTGTTACGCCGTTTTTGTAGACTTCGGAAAATAATGGAGAGAGGATAAGTGCCGCGATAATTAAAAGAGAAAGTCGTTTCATAGTTTAATTATCGGCGGGTATTGAGTTTTGCGTTAATCGAGGGCCTGGAGCTCTATGGCTATTTCTTCCATTTCGCGGTCGGTCATAGCGATTGTTTCGGCGCAGCGGAATAATTCTCGTCTTACACTGTCAGGAACCTTTGCGCTGTTTTTATAATGCAGCTGATGTTCAAGACTTGCCCAGAAATCCATTGCGATTGTACGGAGCTGAATTTCTACGCGAACATGATGCTCGGTCTTTGAAAGGTATACAGGAATCTCCATTACAAGGTGAAGGCTTCTGTAGCCTGATTCCTTTGGGCTTTCAATATAATCATTTTCTTTTATCAGAGTTAAATCAGGCTGCTTGAGAAGCATGTCGCGTACGCTGTAAATGTCTGAAATATATGGACAAATAACGCGTACACCTGCAATGTCATTGAGATTTTTCATCATCGACTCAAAGTTGATTGGAAGTCCTCTTTTTTCAAGCTTATTTGCAATACTTTCAGGGCTTTTAATACGGCTTTTTACGGTGCTTATAGGGTTACGGGTTCTGTTTACACTGCTTTCTTTATTAAGAATCTCAAGCTTTGTTTCAATCTGTTTGATTGCACTTTCATAAATCATCATAATCTGCTGATACTGAAAGGCCATTTTATAAAAATCGCCGGAAATTGACAGATTATTCATAAGAGAAGGAGGAAGTGCAGTCGCCTCATCAATTATAGTTTCTTCAAGAATTTCGTCACTCATAATTTTTCTCTAAATTATTTTGTATCTATATATAAAATATACTAACAGAAGAAAGGTTTCGGCAAATGAAAAACTATTTATCATAAACATTCATTTTTCCATAATGTGTGTTATAATTGTTGCATGGCTAAAAAGAAATTTAATCTGAATATAAAAGTTGCTTATGATGCGCCGGTAACGCTTACATTTGTTATTGTTTGTGCTGTTATCTTTCTTATAAATATGCTGCTTGCAAAGAGTGGTAAAGCTGATGGGCTGCAAAAGCTTCTGGCATCTCCTACAGCCCAGAGTGGTACTTCGCCGTTTATTGTAAAGCAGTTTGAGTCATACCTTAGGCTTTTAATTTATATGTTTGGAAGTGCACCGGCTGGGGCTTCTGTCCTTTTTACCAATCTGATTTTGATTATGCTGCTTGGGCCTGCAATGGAAGAGCGTTATGGTTCTGTAATTATCGGAATTATGATTTTTGTTTCTGCTCTTTTTTCCGGAGTTCTTAATGCCTGCTTCTGCGACGTTAGCCTTATTGGAGCAGTTCCTGTGGTAAGCATGATGATTTTTCTGAATGCTTTTATGTCTTTTTCGAAAAAGAAGTTTCCTTTATCTTTTGCAGCTGTAATGGTGCTTTTTGTTTTGCTTCAGATTTTCAGCGGGGCAGGGGCAATTGGTATTATCATCTGTATTGCAGGCGGATTATGCGGAAGCCTTTTTGCATTCCTTACTTCTCCTAAAATGAAGGCCGAAAAGAAGGCGTCGAAGTCTGGCAGTGGCGGCGGGCTTTTGAATCGTGCAGAGAAAATTGCATACGCAGAAGAACTTGACCGTAACAGTCCCAGAAACAGAAAGTCTTATGACGACGACGAAACAACTGTTGTCGGTACACTGAAGTTCTAAATCTTCTACTTTTATAGAGAATGCTTCAACAATCCTTTTAATGCCGTGTTATAATCATTATATAAAAGCATTTTAAGGAGAATCCGAATGTATTACAAAAATTTCAAAACCGTAACCTACTGCGTTGCCGGCTGGGTGAATCACATTACAGAAGAAGAACTTCGAGAGCAGGCTGATTTTCTACAGAAATATGTAGGCATTGATAAAATTTATCTGGAAACCTACCGCGATGAGTTTGCTAAAAAAGAGCAGCTTGATATGTTCAAACGCGTTATGAAGGATTATGGAATTGAAGTTTCCGGCGGAATTACAACCGTTACTCCAGACTTGAATGAGACAGACAAAAAACGCCAGCGCCTTTTTAATACCTTCTGCTATTGTAATGAGCCTATGCGTGCACGTCTTAAGGAAGTAAGTGAATATACAGCAAGTCAGTTTGACGAGTTTATTATAGATGATTTCTTCTTTACTCAGTGTCAGTGTGAGGATTGTATCCGCGAAAAGGGCGAACGCAGCTGGGAGGAATTCCGTCTTGAAAAGATGATGGAGGTTTCCCGCGACCTGATTATTGGTCCTGCTAAAAAAGTAAATCCGAATATTCATATCATAATTAAATATCCGAACTGGCGGGAAAGCTTTGCCCAAACCGGCTACAATCCGGGACAGCAGCCTGAGATTTTTGATTCTATTTATACCGGAACCGAAACCCGTCATGGTGCGCAGACAGATCAGCATTTGCCTCGCTATCTCAGTTATTCGCTTATGCGCTACTTTGAAAGTGTTGCTCCTGGACGAAATGGCGGCGGCTGGTTTGATCCGTTTGATTGTGACAGAATTGACACTTATCTTGAACAGGCTTATCTTACTGCTTTTGCAAAGCCTAAGGAAATAATGATGTTCTGCTGGCCGGCTTTGGCTGGAAACAAACGTGCTACTCCTCTTGGCTTTATGTATTCAAAGCTGGATAAGATTGTAGGTCAGCTTGGAGAGCCGGTTGGATTAAAAACTTATCTTCCATTTAATTCTCAGGGTGAAGATCATCTGGAGGATTTTCTTGGCATGATCGGTGTGCCTATGGAACCTGTTTGTGAGTTCCCTGCCTTTAGTGAGACTGCCGGTGCTGGTGTGAAGGCTCCTTGCAATAAGGTGCTGCTTACGGCTTCAGCTCTCAAGGATGAAAAGATAATTGAAAAGATAGAAGCTTTTGTTTGTGAGGGTGGAAATGCAATTGTAACAAGCGGCTTTATAATTGGAGCCCTTAAGAAGTGGCCGGAGCAGCTTGGGCAGTTGACTGGAGTTGCTTATCGGGATCGTGTGCTTACAGCAGACGAGTTTCATTATAAGGTAAACGGAAACTATAGAACGGCTTATGTAAAATCAGCTTCGCCAATTACATTCCCTTCAATTGAACACCGTAACAATGCAACCTGGTCTATAATGAATGCAGGTCACGGCGAATACCACGAAAGTATTTTGTGTTATGACACTTACGGTAAAGGTCGGCTTACAATTTTGAATGTGCCGGATATGCCTTCTAAACTTTACGAGCTGCCTGTTGAAGTGCTTACTCAGATTCGCGAGGAGCTGGATGTTTGCGGCGTAACAATTGATGGCGGCGCTGGAGTTTCACTTTTTGCATATGATAATAAGACTTGTGGGCTTTACTGCCATACCTGGGATGGTTGTGCACCGCAGGAGTTTGATGTTCATGTAAAGGGTGAGGTAAAAGAACTTCGACGCCTTTCTGACGGTGAAAAGCCAATGCCTTGGACTATTCAGTCGCTGGAACCGGCAGGCGTGCGAAGAATCAGCATGCACTCAGATGAAAAAGAAACCTTGTTCCATGTAAGAATTCAGCCGGGCGATTTTATCTTCTTTGAGATTAAATGACGAAACTATCATTTTCTGATAAACTGTCCTCATGAAGAAAACAAACGCAATGCGCATCCTTGATGGACTTGGAATCAGTTACGAAACTGCCGAATACGAAGATGACGGCGAGCACGAGCTTGCAAAAGGCGCAGCTCTCCGTCTTTCTGAAAAGCTTGGTGTTGCACCAGAAACAGTTTTTAAGACAATCGTAATGCGCACCGAAACCAAAGAAATCTGTGTATTCTGCCAGAGTGCAGAATCAGAAATAAATCTCAAAAAAGCCCGCCAGGCCGCCGGTTGCAAGGAAATAGGCCCGGTTCGTCCGGAAGAGCTCCTTGCACTTACCGGCTATATCCGCGGTGGCTGTACTCCAATCGGCATGAAGAAAAAGTTCCGAACTTTTATTGACGAAACAATAATACTTCACGACCAGGTTTGTATAAGCGGCGGACAGCGCGGTGTTCAGATCAAAATTGCGCCTAACGATTTAATAAAAGCTACCGACGCAACTGTGGTTGATCTGGAACTCTAGGAAAATGTAACTTGAAAAGAAGGTCTATTGAAGGCTAATATGAATAAGGCAAAGGACAGTCCGGAGGGTAAGACAAAAAGGTGCTCGATGATTGGTATAATTATTTTTGAAGTTGTTAAATTCTGTATTACAACTTTTATAATCACAAATATCGTAAATATCATTTTGATGGAGCCTTTGCTGCCTCGCTTTGAACGTCATGTCAGGGGCGGAAAGTATTTCGTGGGTCCTTCAGCCCAGACTGTAAGAAGACCTTCCGGTTCATATTTTGAATTTCAGCAAGGCGGCGGCTGTGCAGGTTTTTCATCAGCTTTTGTGCTTCGTCATAGTGGAGTTCAGATTGGTGGAGAAGAAGCTTTTAAGGATGTACCATTTCAGATGAAGGGTGGTCTTGCTTTTCCAAAAGGAATCACGGGCTTTTTCAAAAAGCGTGGAATTAAAATGACAGCCTGCAGTGGAAACTTTGCTGCCCTTCAGAATGAACTTGAAAAAGGACGGCCGGTAATTGTTGTAATCCGTTCCTTTGTAAATAAGAGTTACCTTCATTTTGCAACTGTGACAGGTTATGATGAAGAAAAGGTTTATCTTGCAGATTCAATTCAGAGTTGGGTAAATGTTGATAAGGATGGAAATGCTATAGAGCCTGATCTCGATACAGCACCGACCAGCGATGAATCAGTTTATTATAATAGAACAATTCCTGTGCAAGAGTTCAAAAAACTCTGGAATACTTCAATGCTGAAAATGCCTTTGTACAGAAATATGTTCTATGTAATGAAATAAAGGGGAAATGAAAAATGGAAAACAAAAAAGAAATTAAAGATATCCGCATTGGTTACCCGGACTGCTGTTTTATGGCGGACGATAACTGGTTCCGATATAGAACCGGTGCCATCATAATTGAAGATGACAGCTTTCTTGTCGTAAAAAGTGAAAGCTCAAAATATTTTTACACGGTTGGTGGCGGCGTTCACATGA
>CAMJNC010000154.1 GCA_946407195.1 uncultured Treponema sp.
CAACTGCAGCAACCTGCTGAAGATTTGCAACATAGGCACACATAGCGGCATTTGGCTTACCGTTTGTGGCAGCAAGATAGTTTTCCAAAGGTGTTGACATATTATAACCTCGTGTTATTGATTTTAATTATATTGAAGTATTTTAGCGAAAATTAAGACCTTAGGGAATAGGTTGTAAGGTGCCTGGGATGGAAAGGAAAGAGTGAATAGAAGATTTGGGTGTGGAATTTATTTTTTTTACCAACCTTTTTCATTTCTTCTGCACTATATAAGTGTAATGGAGCTGCAGCAAAATTACATAAAATGTCACTATCTGGTAGAATGTAAGGGATGGAAAAACAAAAGGCTGATAAGTTAATCGTAAAGTACTCACAAAAGATTTTCGGCTTTGCAATGAAGAAGGCATTTTCCTATGACGAGGCTGAGGAGCTTTCGGGCGAAATGCTTAAGGAAGTATATCTTTCTTTTTTGAAGGCTTGTGAAATCGTGAATGTGGAAGGTTATGTCTGGAGAATCTGTGAGCATGTTTATGCAAAATATGTGAATCAGATTAAGTTCAGACAGGGAACTTCTATTGATGGCGAAGCTCTGGATGGAGAAACGTTTACACATTTTGATGAGTATGATTTTGGTCAGACTGAAGCAGCACTTTTGAGGCTTCGAAAGGAGATAGGCTTTTTATCTTCCAGCAGGCGTCAGATTGTTTATTCCTTTTATTACGAAGGTAAGTCCATTGCTCAAATTAGCGAAGAGCAGGGACTGCCGCAGGGTACCGTTAAGTGGCATTTAAACAAAGCTCGTAATGATTTGAAGGAAGGTATCAACATGAAAAGACAAATTGGAAGACTTGGATTGTCGCCGATAAAGGCTGTAAATTTTTCACACAATGGACGACCGGGAGCAAATGGTGGACCAGATTTTTATCTCAGCGATAAAATCAATCTGAATATTGTTTACAGTGTTTATGATGAGGCTAAGACTCAGGAAGAAATTGCAGAAGACCTGGGGATGACTCCCGTATTTCTGGAAGACAAAATCAACTATCTTCTTGAGAATGGTTTCCTTGTGGAGACAAAGGGTAAGCGTTACACGACTTATGTAAGATTTTCACCGGAAGAAGAATCTATGGAAGCCTGGGATAGAACTCTGCTTGCTCAGACTAAGGCAGCTGAGGTTCTTGTAGAAAAATATGTTCCAGAAGTTCTTAAGGCTCTTAAGAATGTAAAGAATGTTTATATCCCAGATGGAAACAGGGAACTTTTTGAAGCAGCTGCTCTTTTTATTGCAATAAACCGCAAATGCAAACTTTCGGTTGACAGGGACTTGTCCAGATATTTAATCAAGACTTTAGATGGCGGTGAATATATTGTAAGTATTGATATTCCATCTAAGATTTCTGATCCAAAGTATAAGCCCCTTCTTGCAAATAAAAAGTCTTACAATGGCTGCGGAGAAATGACAAGAGAGTCTGTAAAATATCCTGGTCTATACTCCTGGGCTTTTAATTCTCGCCTTGATAATAGAAAGGGATCCTGGCAAAACAACCTCTTATCGGATTATGAAACCGTGTATGAAATTATGACCGGAGCAATAAGCGATAATAAATCTAATACCGAAAAGTTTGCCAGAATGAAGGAACGTAATTTCGTTGATAAAGAGGGTAACGTTAACATCATGGTTGTGAAGGGAACTTTTGATGATTTCCTTGCAAAGCTTCCTTCCCCAGATAAAAAAATGTTAGATGAGTTTGCTTCGTTTGCCTTGGAGCAGGCCGCTGTTCAGGCAAAGGCATATCCGCCTCAGATGCAGGATCTTGTTTTTGCAGAATATGTGCGAGACTTTATCGGTAATAGAGTTTCAATGATGGTACAGGATAAGCTTTATGAAAGTGGAACTTTCCAGGTACTGACTGAAAAAGAAAAAGTAACTGCAAATCTTTTGATGTTTGCAGATTGCCTGCCGGAATAAAGTTGGTCAGACTTCCGCTTTGCTATACTTTACAGCAGAGTGTAGCAAGGCGGGAGTTTGACTTTCTGTTGTTATCTCTATTATAAGAAAGTATAATAAAAGTATGAAAAAACTTGAATTGAAAAATGATGATTATCTTGGCTATGTAAAAAATCTTCGTCATGCCTGCCGCGGAATCCTTGTAAAAGATGGAAATGTGCTTTTGAGTTATGAAAGCAAAAATAATAAATATCTTATACCCGGTGGTGGTGTAGAAGAGGGCGAGACTCTGGAAGAGTGCTGTCAGCGTGAACTGCTTGAAGAAACCGGCATGGTTGTTAAGGCTCTTCAAAACTATCTTGATATTGATGAACTCTTTTTAGATTGGAATCATATAAATCATTACTTTGTCTGTGAGCTTATTGAAGAGACAGGTAAGTTGAAGCTAACAGAAGCTGAAGCCAAGGCAGAATGTACCTTTGTTTGGAAAACTATGAAAGAGGCCCTTGAGATTTTTGGTCGCTATGAAGATTTTCATAAAACTGATATTGCAGACTATGGTCTTTACCGTCGCGAATATTTTGCCTTGAAAGAGTATTGTGATTTTATTAAATAGAAGATTTTGATTTAATCTCAGCTTTGTGCCTTTATTTTTTATCCCGGCTTTGTCCGATTTTTCTGCAAAGCCCGTAATCCCCCTGTAGTTTCTTGTTTGACGAAATTGACAGATATCTTCTATAATTAATTGATGTATACCATTCCATCTGAATTTAATGATTTTATAGCGCAAGATTGTGATAGGGAAGCTTTTATTCAAAATTATCTGAATAAGGCTGGTCTTGAAGCGCCTGTTTTACAGATGGAAGGAAAAAATCATATCTACGTAAAGTTTCACCAGAATCAATATAATCCGATTTTCCGCATAAAAACTGTGATAGCACATTACGACAGATTTTCGGGAAGCCCCGGTGCAAATGATAATTCGGCGGCGGTTTTCAGTTTGTTGGAATGGGCGGTAAAATTATCGAAGCTTGCGCAGCCTTTATTTCACAACATCCGCCTTATTTTCACCGATGGCGAAGAACTGGGCGCGGCGGGCGGCGTCGCAGAGCAGGGCGCCTTCCCACTGGCTCAGGTTTTCCGCCGCCTGGGGATTACAAACGACGACATCTTTGTATTCGACTGCATGGGGCGCGGCGACGTGCCGGTTCTTACACAGACAATCCTGCCCAAAAAGGCTGCTTCAAAGTTTGTAAAAGATTTCAGTAGTCTGGAACAACGGGCAGTTTCTCTGCTGCAGGCTTCTGCAAACGGCCGCTGGTTCAGTCTGCCGTGTAACTATTCCGACAACGCAAGCTTTATTGCAAATGGCATTCCCGCTGTTGCAATTACAATGCTGCCGTCTGCAGAAGTAACTGCCGCAACTCAAGGCGCTGCCCCACAGACCTGGCAGCTGCTTCACACACCTGGTGACAATCTGGAATCTCTCACACCACAAAGCTTCGAAATCTTTCATAATATTTTGAACAATCTGGCAGCGCTTAAAACACTTGCCTGAGTTCACACTGTAAACTTCTTTCTATATAATAGACCCATGCAGACTCTTTCCGCTTTTTACGAATCAGTTTTCGGCTGCAAAACCTATAAGATTTCTCTTGATGCCGGCTGTACCTGTCCGAACCGCGACGGAACAAAAGGAAGTGGAGGCTGTATTTTCTGTTCTCAAAACGGCAGCGGAGACTTTGTTGCAGCGAAAAATCTTTCAATTAAAGATCAGCTGGAACAGGGCAAAAAACTTGTTGAAGCAAAGGTGCGCGGCAGGAGCGGGGAGCGACGCGGAAAGTACATTGCTTATTTTCAGAATTTTTCTTCGACTTATGGGGACGCAAAAGTGCTGCTTGCAAAATACCGTGAGGCATTGGAGTGCGATGAAGTTGCAGGTCTTGCCGTTGCCACCCGACCGGACTGTCTAGGAGCTGATATTTTACAAGGCCTCGTCGAAATCGCACAGACTCATTTTGTCCAGATAGAACTCGGGCTTCAAACCAGTAATGAAAGTACAGGCAGGTCAATAAACCGCTGCTATACAAATCAGGATTATATTGATGCTGTAACGCGGATTCATATTGCCGCTCCACAGATTCATATAGTAACACATCTGATTTTTGGTCTTCCGGGCGAGACAGAAGAAGACATGCTGAACTCCGTAAAGTTTGTAATTCGTCATGCAGAACTTGATTCAGCATCTATAAATCAAGCTCCCGACCTGCGTTGGAATGACAAGTGGGGAGTGAAAATTACCTCACTATACATTCTCAAAAACACACGCCTTGCCTCCATCTACGAAGCGGGCGAATATCAGCCCCTCACAAAAGAAATCTATTTCTCACTGCTGCAAAAAGCTCTGCCGCTTCTGCCCGAAAGCTGTGTAGTACACCGTCTCACAGGGGACCCTCCAAAATCCCTTCTTATAGCACCCGCCTGGCCGACAGACAAAAAAAGAGTTCTTAACGACCTCTTGACTTTACTCAAATCTCATAATAAAATTCTACTGTTATAATAAACATTTTGGGTGGGAAAAATGTCAGATAAATCTTCTAATACGCCTTCTAAGGGAGGGCTTCAGGCTCGTATTGCCGCTATGCAGGCAGCTGAAAAAGAAAAGGCTGCAAAAGCTACTGCTTCAAAAACGACTCCGGCAAAGAAATCAACGACTACAACTAAAGCTGCTGCAACCGCAAAAGCTGCTGCAAAGCCAGCTGCTAAAGCTGCTGCATCGGCAAAGGCTTCTGCAAAAACTGTAAAGGCACCTGCAAAGTCAGCTTCAAAAACATCAGCAAAAATTACCGCAAAAGCAACTGCTGCTGCTAAAACTTCTACTGCATCAAAAGCAGGCACAGCCGCTAAGGCATCAACAACAGCGGCAAAGCCTTCTGCACCAGCAAAAACTACTGCGGTAAAAAAGGCTCCTGCAAAATCAGCTGCAGCAAAGCCTGGTGTATATGACGAAGATTCCATTCAGCACCTCGAAGGTCTTGAGCATATCCGCCTCAGACCTGGTATGTATATCGGTTCCCTTGGTGACGGTTCAAACGAAAACGACGGTATCTATATTCTTCTTAAGGAAGGAATCGATAACTCTGTCGACGAATTCTCTCAGGGCTTCGGTAAAAAAATCGATATTGAAATTAAAGACGGCCGTGTAAAGATCCGTGACTACGGACGCGGTATTCCTCTTGGAAAACTTGAGGACTGTGTAAGCAATGTAAACACAGGTGCAAAATATAACAACAATGTATTCAAGCAGGCCATTGGTATGAACGGTGTCGGAATCAAGGCAACCAACGCGCTTTCTTCTTACTTCCGTGCTGCTTCAATCCGCGAAGGAAAAATGGCTGTAGTTGAATTTGCAAAGGGTGAAAAGCTCAGCGGTAAAACCGGCAATGCAAAGCCAGGTGTTCCAAACGGAACCTACCTTGAGTTCGAACCTGATACAGAGCTTTTTGGAAAATACAGCTTCAACATGGAGTATGTAGAAAAGCGCCTCTGGAATTATGCATATCTTAATCCTGGACTCATGCTCAAATGCAACGGTCAGGAATATATCAGCCAGAATGGTATTCAGGATCTGCTTGTTCATGAGATGGACGGCGAGGGTAAAGCACTTTATAAAATCTTCAGCTATAAAGGTGAAAATCTTGAGTTTGTTTTGACTCACACAAACTCACTCGATAAATACGTTTATTCTTTCGTAAACGGACAGAGCACAGAAGATGGTGGTACACACGTTACTTCCTTCCTCGATGGTGTTACAAAGGGTGTGAACAGCTTCTTCAAAAAAGAGTACGACGAAAAGGATGTTTGCGGCGGACTTATCTGTGCGCTCAAAATTGGTCTTGATAATCCAATGTTTACAAGCCAGACAAAGAACAAGCTTGGTAACGTAGAAATCCGTGCTCCAATTATTAAAGAAGTTCAGCTGGCTGTTGATGACTGGCTGCGTCATAATCCGGATGTAGCCGGCGCTCTCGAAGATAAAATCATTAAAAATCAGAAGGCCCGCAACGAAATTAACAGCGTAACCGAAAAGCAGATTCGCGAGGCAGAAAAATCTGTAATGCTCAAAATCAAAAAACTCAAGGACTGCCGCTACCATCTTCAGGATGGAGAGAAGGGCGCTAACTCTATGATTTTCATTACCGAGGGTGATTCTGCGACTGGTTCTATGGTAGGAAGCCGCGATGTTTCTTATCAGGCAATTTTCTCT
>CAMJNC010000155.1 GCA_946407195.1 uncultured Treponema sp.
AGGAACAGCACATTCAGATTACTTCTTCTTCTGGACTTTCTGATGAAGAAATCGAAAAGATGGTTAAAGATGCAGAAGCAAACGCAGCTGCAGATAAGGCTAAGCGCGAAGGCGTTGATGCACGTAACGAAGCAGACAGCTTGATCTATGCTACAGAAAAGACACTTAAGGATCTTGGAGACAAGGTTGACGGTGGCGAAAAGCAGAAGATTGAAGATGCTGTTGCAACCCTCAAGCAGGCTATACAGGGCGACAATGTAGAAGACATCAAGGCTAAGACAGAAGCTCTCAAACAGGCTTCATACAAGATCGCTGAAGAGCTCTACAAACAGCAGGCAGCAGCCGGCCAGACCGGAGCAGGTGCACAGGGTGCTGAAGGTGCCGCAGGTGCCGACACCGGAGCAGGTGCTGGCGATGCTGGTGCAGAAAATAAGTCGGGCTTCGACAAAGGCTCTGCAGACGATGTAGAGTACGAAGTAAAAGACGAAAAATAATTTAGACGGACAAGAAAATGGCAAAGCGCGATTATTACGAAGTATTAGGTGTTGACAAATCTGCTGATCAGGAAGCAATTAAAAAAGCTTACCGTAAGCTTGCTGTAAAATATCACCCGGATAGAAACCCGGGTGACAAAACTGCCGAGGAAAAATTCCGAGAGGCAACAGAGGCATACGAAGTTCTTTCTGATGCAGAAAAGCGTCCTATTTACGACCAGTACGGTTTTGCCGGTCTTGACGGAATGGGTCAGGGAGGCGGTGGAGCACAATATTCACATGCCTTCCACGACTTCTCAGACCTCTTTGGAGGAGCCGGTGGCGGCTTCTCTGATATTTTTGACAGTATTTTCGGCGGCGGCTTTGGTGGCGGTGGACGCAGCAGCTCTAGAAGCAGCGGTCCTGCAGCCGGTGCAAGCCTCCGTTACGATCTTCATATTCAATTCAAAGATGCAGTATACGGCACAAATGCCGATATCCACTTTAAGCATAATGAGCCATGTGAGGCTTGTAAGGGTAGTGGTGCTGCAGCCGGAGCTTCTAAGAAAACTTGTCCAACCTGTAACGGTATGGGCCAGGTTCGCCAGGGCAACGGTTTCTTTACAATTCAGCAGACTTGTCCAAAGTGCGGCGGTAAAGGTACAACAATCGATAAACCTTGTCCAAGCTGCCGAGGAACTGGTATTCAGGAAAAATCTAAGCAGATGTCTCTTAAGATTCCAGCCGGAGTTGATAACGGAAAGCGTATCGTAATCCGCGGAATGGGTGATGCCGGCGAAAACGGTGGCCCAGCAGGAGACCTCGTAGTTGTATTACACGTAGAACAGCATCCATTCTTCGAAAGAGATGGTGCAGACCTCTATTGTGCTGTTCCAATCAGCATTGCACAGGCTGCTTTGGGCTGCGAAATCACAATTACTGCGCTCGATGGTAAAAAACTTGCCATTAAAATCCCTGATGGAACTGCAAGCGGAAAGCTTCTGCGCATAAAGGGTGAGGGTGTTCCTTTGAGTGGTTCTGCCCGCAAGGGTGATTTGTACGTAAAAATCATGGTTCAGGTGCCTACACACCTTTCAAGCAAGCAGAAAGACCTTCTCAAGCAGTATATGGACCTTGAAAATCCACCGAAAGAACCAAATTTTTTGAATCTTTCAAAACTTGCTGATTAACGTCATTTAATTGAACTTTTTTCCCTTTTTCTCCGATAATATGATAGAATAGTATTATTCTATTTAAAATATTTGTTTGGAATCAGGGGTAATCATGTACAAAACCAGGAAAAGAGTTGTTTTAATCTCTATAAATGTTTTGACGATTTTATGCTTTATAGGTGCATGTCTTCTGCTTTTGCCGCAGAGAACCAGTGAAGGTTTTTCTTGGATAACGCTGCTTGTTGCGTTTATCGTATTTTTTGCTACAGTTTTCTGGGGAAACCGCTTCCGCTCCTTCCTTATGGCAAAGGTTCGAAAGGATACTCTTGAAACTGGTGAAACAGTTATTCTCAACGACTTTATCAGCCGTCTTCGTTTCTGTTATTCCCTTGATGATTTTTATGTTGTAATTGGAGATGTACTCGAAAAGCAGGGTGACTGTTCTGTACTTCTCGTAGACCGAACTAAAAACTATATCCTTTATAACAGTCCAAACCGTACTTCAACCTCTGAAACTGTAAGAAATAAGCTTGATCAGCACTTTACAGAGTCATGGCCTGATGGTTTTTACTTTTTCGACCGCCATATTGGTGTAACTACAAATTACCGCAAGGCACGCGGCTTCTTTATGTGCTGCGACGGATATCATCTTTATGTATTCTGCCGTTATACAAGACTTTTTGACCTTGATGTATATAAGAGACTTTACGAAGAGTATAAGCGCTTTGTAAGCCGTTCAAGAACAATTACTACTCTTTCTGAAATTTCTGCTACTACAAAGGAATGGGAACAGCTTGCCGAAACACAGCAGTCCTTCCTTCCACAGAAGATTCCAAACATTCCAAAGCTTAAGATTGCAACTTATTACCGTCCTCTCGTAAACGTATCGGGAGACTACTTCTCAATTCTTCCTATTGATGCTTCAAAGACACTTCTCATGCTTGGAGACGTATCTGGTAAGGGACTTCCTGCCGCCCTCATCATGGGTTTGGTGATGAATACCGTAAAGATTATCGAAGACAAGGAAGACCTTGTTGGTGTACTTCATGCAATCGATAAGGCTATTAAGGGAATGCACCTTCAGGATAAATATACTGTATTGTTCCTGAGTATTGTTGATACTGAAAAAATGCGTATCCGCTATATCAATGCTTCCATGTCAGACCCAATTATTCTTTCGCCTTCTCCTGATGGTTACCGAATCAAGCCTCTTACTTCAAATGCCTCACTTATCGGTATTCTTGATGTAGGTGATGTAACAGTTGCCGAAAAGCGTCTCTTCCGTGGAGATACCATTCTGATGGCAACCGACGGTGTATCCGAAGTAATGGATGATAGTGGAGTAGAGCTTGGTGATACTGATATCTATAAGAAGACACTTATGGCCGGTGCTGCTAAGGATCCTCAGCAGATGGTTGATGATATTGTAGATTTGATCTGGAAGTACAATGGCGATAAAAAGCTTCATGATGACGTTACAATGATGATTGCCAAGGTAGGTTACTAATATGATTTATATAATTCTTAATATTGTTTGTGCACTTTTCATAGTATTTTTCACACATCTTATAGATTCTAAAGCAAAAAGAGATAATCTTGGTGTTTCATCGTTTTCTGTAGCAATGCTTGTAACAACAATCGAATCAATTCTGTTCGTCCTTGTTCTTATAATGCGCTATTCAAATTTTGAAGCTTTGATAAAGCCTGTAATGAAAATTGCTCTTTCGCTTGATGGAATTGCATTTGTAATTGTAAGTTTTGCCATTTATGAAATTGGTAAACCAAAAAAAATTTTTATTGTTTCTTTGTTGAAGCTTGTTTTAATGGTTGCATCTGTAATCATTTCGTTTGTAATGTTTGAGACTATTGATGTTTCCTTTGAGCATGGTATTGTAATCGGTTCAGGTTATCTTATTCCGGCTCCTGCCAGAGACTTCTTTCCTATTACCTGGATTATTTTATTTACAAACTTTTATCGTTATGTTCTCCCTGTTTCAGGACTTTTGTTCCTTGCAGTTCTTCAGGAAGATAAAAATGCTACACAGCTTGAAAAATATCAGACTTCAGTTATAGCAGAAGGTGTGCTCTTAATGTGGGCAATCAACCTTGCAATTAAGTTCATTTCAGCTTCGGCTCCTGCATTCTCGCTGCTGTTCATGTTCTCATATCTGTTTATGTACGTTGTTTTCTATATGGCTGTTACAAAGATTTCAGTTCCATCTGGAAAGGCAATGTTCGTTACCTTCTTTAAAACTCTGGTTTCTTATATTCTGCCGGCAGCTACAGTTGGTGTACTTTCAATGATTCTTCAGCCTGTTAATGGTGGTTTGACATCAGGCTTTATAACAGAGTTTGTGCTTTATTCTACAGCAGCAGTTTTGTTCTCTCTGTGGATTAGTTCTGTTCTTTCTACTTCTTCTAAGCTTTATACAGCTGATTATGAAGATTCTCTTGAAAAAGAGCTTGCTCGTATTGATTACCGTGAAGCAGAAATGGATCAGATTACAGCAAAGATGTTTGAAATTATGCGTCGTAACGTAGAATCATCTTCTATGTCGGTTTATATTCTTACTGGTCAGAACGAGCTTGACGTAGCATACTCTTCAAACAAAATGGATATTAAGATTCCTTTGAATAACCCAATGTTCGATACACTTCTTAATATCAACAAGAGTATTGTTATTCAGACTCAGATTGAAAAAGAGCATGACGTTTCTACAATTCAGAAGGAACTCGAAGAGTTCTTTAAGGTAACAAAATCAGATGCCTTCTTTATCCTGAACGAAGGTCATAACATCTTTGGTATCATTACTCTTGGTAAGAAGGCTAGTGGAGACCACTACAAGGAATATGACTACAACGTATTTGTAAAGCTTTATTCATACTTCTTCGTATTCGGTTACTACATGCGTAACATTTCGAACAAAGATGTATTGAGCGTTGTAAACCGCGAAATTAAGATGTCTTCTCAGATCATTACTTCCATTCAGGAAAACATTGACCATGTAAAGACTCCTAAGGTTGATATCGGATACATGATGGTTCCTGCTCACAACATTGGTGGTGAGTTTATTGATATGATTCGTCTTACAGAAAAGCGTCACCTGTTCGTAGTAGGAGACCTTTCTGGAAAGGGTATTGCGGCTTCCATGAACATGGTCATCTTAAAGTCCATTATCCGTTCTTACCTTGCCGAAGTTCATGACTTTAAGCAGCTGGTTGTAAAGCTCAATACCTTCGTAAGAGATTCTCTTCCAAAGGGAACAATCTTTGCCGGTTTGTTTGCACTTATTGATTTTGAAACTGATACAATGTACTACATCAACTGTGGTGTTCCAGCCCTCATGATGTATACTCAGGTTTATAATAACGTAATTGAAATTCAGGGTAGTGGACACATTCTTGGATTCGTAAAAGACCTTACACCATATGTTTCTGTAAAAACTACAAAACTTAATCATGGTGACATTATCATGGCTTGTACAGATGGTTTGATTCAGTCTCACTCCCTTCGTGGTGAACAGTTTGGTAAGGAACGTGTTCAGCAGGCTTTGCTTGATAACTCTACATATCCTGCTCAGCGAATGGCTCAATTTACTTTTGACGGACTTTTGAAGTTCATGTCAAAGGAAATGGAAGACGACGTATCTATTCTCGTAATCAAATACGAAGGTTTACCAGGCACTGAAGAAGAAAAGCCAGCTGAAGAAGCCCCTGTTGAAGAATCAGCTGCTGAAACAGTTACTGAAGAATCTCCTGCAGAAGAAGCACCAGTTGAAACTCCGGCAGAAGAAGTTGCAGATTCTCCAATTGAGGCTGTTGCAGATGAAACTGTAAACACAGAAGAAATGGCTGCTGAAGAAGCTGCCGCTACTGAAGAAAAGCCAAGCGAGCCAGAAAAGACTTCTGCACCAATTGATGATATGCAGTTGCCAGATGGCTTTGAAATGCCTGATTTAAGTGATTTGGATGCAATGATGAAGGAGGCTGGATTATAATATGGAACAGTTATCTATTGTAGAAAAAGATGGTGCAAACTATCACCTTTACGAACTCGAAGGCGCTTTGAATGCCTATACAATCGGTGAATTTCAGAACACTTTGTATGAGGCTGTTCATAAGAACAACATTGTACTTGATATGTCTAAGCTTGTAGAACTTGATCCTGCGGGAATCGGATTCTTGATGGCTGCATTTAATGATAGCGAAGAAGTTGGAAATAAACTCTACTTCATGTCGATGTCCAGTGAATCAGAAAAAGCAATTTCGGCAACTGGGTTTAAATCGTTGTTTAATATAGTGAACTCGGTTACCGAGGTTAACTAATAAAAAAACGGGCTTTCGCCCGTTTTTTTTTACTTAACAACGATATTTACCAATTTATCTTTTACGATAATTACTTTTACAACTTCATGTCCGTCGGTAAACTTCTTTACTCCGTCGCGGGCAAATGCTGTTTCTTTGAGAACGTCATCTGCTGTTCCTGGAGCAGCTTCAAAAGTATCGCGCTTCTTGCCGTTTACCATAACAAC
>CAMJNC010000156.1 GCA_946407195.1 uncultured Treponema sp.
CCTTCTGTACAGTTGCCATCTTGAACTCAAGCTCTTCGTTAATCCATGCCTTGTTTGGAACAGGATAATCGCAGAGGTGAACTGATTCTTTATCTTCACTTGTTTTGAGGTTCTGGAACATTTCTTCTGTAATAAATGGAACAAATGGAGCAGCAACTTCTGCGAGTGTCTTAAGAGCAATATAGAGAGCTTCGTATGCTTCTGCCTTGTCACTGTCGTTTTCTGATTTCCAGAAGCGGCGGCGGCTGCGGCGGATATACCAGTTATTAAGCTCATCAATGAATTTAACAATAGGATCAATGGCACCAGACAAATCGTATGAATCGAGTGCACCAGAAACCTCACTAATAAGGTTCTGAGTAATAGAAAGCAGCCATGCATCCAGAGGATTTGCAGGAGTTTTGTTATCAAAAAGATGTCCTGTTGGAGCAACCTTATCAATATTTGCATAAGTTACAAAGAATGAGTAAGAGTTCCACCATGGAATAATAATAGACTTAAGAACGTCACGTACACCCTCGTCTGAGTAACGGATTTCATCTGCCTTAACTACAGCTGAGTGCATAAGGAAGAGACGGATAGCATCTGCACCAAATTTGTTGATTGCTTCAACAGGGTCTGTGTAGTTGCGAAGAGATTTAGACATCTTGCGTCCGTCAGATGCGAGTACGATACCGTTTACGATACAGTTTTCGAAAGCAGGCTTATCAAAAAGCTGAGCAGCGAGAACTGTAAGTGTATAGAACCATCCGCGGGTTTGGTCGAGACCTTCTGAGATGAAGTTTGCAGGGAAGTTCTTTTCAAACTTCTCTTTATTTTCAAATGGATAATGTACCTGAGCGTAAGGCATAGAACCTGATTCGAACCAGCAGTCAAATACTTCTGGAATACGCTTCATAGTACCCTTTCCACATTTTGGACACTTGAAGGTAATCTTATCTACAAACTGCTTGTGGAGATCTTCTGGGTAAGTTCCGCTGAGGTCCTTAAGCTCCTGGCGGCTTCCAACACATACTGTGTGCTTACAGTCAGGGTCGTCACAGCGCCAGATTGGAATCGGGTTACCCCAGTAGCGGTTGCGGCTTACTGCCCAGTCGCGGGCACCTGCAAGCCACTTACCAAAGCGTCCTTCCTTAATGTGTGAAGGCTGCCAGGTAATTTTGCTGTTTGCACGGAGAAGCACGTCATGATAATCAGCTACCTTAACAAACCACGAACCAATTCCACGGTAGATAAGTGGAGAAGAACAGCGCCAGCAGTGTGGATAAGAGTGAACAACAGAATCACGCTTAACAAGCTTTCCCTCATCCTTAAGGCGCTTCATAATATCTTTATCAGCATCCTTTACGAAAAGGCCCTGATAGTCTGGAACTTCTTTTGTAAACTTACATTCAGCATCGATTGGCTCAACGTTTGGAACACCAGAACCACGGAATACCTTGTTATCTTCCTCACCGAATGCAGGAGCAATATGTACAATACCTGTACCGTCTTCTGTAGAAACGTATTCTGCATTGAACATGCGGAAAGCACCCTTTTCGCACTTCTGACCAGACATTTCTTCGCAGGCTTTAGGATCTTTAAGCTGAGCAAAATATGGGAACAATGGCTCATATTCAGCGCCAATAAATTCCTTACCCTTATGGCGGTAGATGATTTCGTATCCCGAAGCATCTTTGTAGTAAGCACTCAAACGGGCTTCAGCAAAGATGTAGTAATCTCCGCTTTCCTTATCAAGAATCTTTACATAATCAATTTCTGGTCCCATACAAAGACCGAGGTTTGAAGGCAAGGTCCATGGAGTTGTTGTCCATGCAAGGAAATAAGTCTTGCCGTTTGTCATGTCTGGGTCGTTTACACCTTCAGGAGCCTTAGTAATCTTAAAGCGAACAGTTACAGTCTGATCCTGAACATCCTTATAGCCCTGAGCAAGCTCGTGAGTAGAAAGAACTGTAGAACAGCGTGGACAGTAAGGAAGAATATATTTTCCTTCGTAAATAAGTCCTTTATCCCAGAGTGTTTTTGCAACCCACCAGATAGACTCCATGAACTCAGGATTCATTGTCTTGTAGTCGTTATCAAAATCAACCCAGCGGCCCATGCGGGTAATTGTAGTGCGCCATTCAGAAGTATACTTCAAAACAGAAGCACGGCAGGCATCATTAAACTTATCGATACCCAGAGCTTCAATTTCGTGCTTAGAGTTAAGGCCAAGCTCTTTTTCAATCAGGTTTTCAACAGGAAGACCGTGGCAGTCCCAGCCGAAGCGGCGCTCTACGCGTTTTCCCTTCATTGTCTGATAGCGTGGAATAATATCTTTAATGGTTGATGGAATGAAATGTCCGAAGTGTGGGAGACCTGTAGCAAACGGAGGGCCATCATAGAATACGAAGTCCTCTGCCCCTTCTCTCTGGCTAACTGACTTTTTGAAGATGTCGTTATCCTGCCAGAATTTTAATACTTCTTCTTCCTGTTTTGGGAAGTCAACTTTTGGATCAACCGGTTTAAAGCTCATATATGTGTCCTTTAAATAAGTAATATTATTTATAATCTTCTTATTATGACATAAAATGCGATTTTATTCTATATGTAGTAAATTAATTGACTAATCACCTTTTATCTCATAAAATTATTCTGTTATGGGAAATCGAAAATATAATCAGGAAATACCAGTTTGTTTTGCTACAGATGATAATTATATACCGTTCCTAGCTGTAGCCATAACATCTTTACTTGATAATGCTTCAAAATCTAATTTTTACAGAATTTTTGTACTTACAACTAATCTCAAACAGGAAAATATAGACAGCATTCTCAAGCATCAAACCGAAAATTCAAGCATCGAGTTTATTTCACTTGCAAAAGAGCTCGATAAAATCCAGGGAATGTTTCATTTAAGGGATTATTACTCAAAAGAAACCTATTACAGAATCTTTATTCCAAATCTTTTCCCTCAATATGACAAGGTAATTTACCTCGACTGTGATATTACTGTTCTTGGAGACATTTCACAGCTTTATAATACTCAGATTCACGGTTATTTTGTTGGCGCTGTTCAGGAAGAAGTTATGCAGACTTATGAGGTTTTTGGTAACTATGTAGAACAGGCTGATGGAATTAACAGAAAGAACTATTTTAATGCTGGAATTCTCCTTATAAACTGCCGCCGCTGGCGAAATCAGCTAATTGCAGAACGCTTTGTTGACCTTTTGAACAGATATAAGTTCCGCGTTGTACAGGATGAAGATTATCTCAACGTTTTGTGTAAGGGAAATATTAAATGGCTTCATCTAGGCTGGAACAAAACCTCATACAAGAATGACAATTTTGATGATAAAGACCTGAAAATCATCCACTGGAAAATCATCTGGCGCCCATGGAAGTATAAGGATGTTCTTTACGAAGAGTATTTCTGGAAATATGCTGAAAAAACTGATTTTTATGACAAGTTGATTCAGATGAGAGATTCACGAACTGAAGAAGACAAGCAGAAAGATCAGCTTCTTATGGAAAATCTGCAGAAAATGGCACAGGAAGACGCTGATGATCCAAACAACTATGCCCATACCGACGGAAAAAAAGGCATTCTTGCTAACTTCCTTTCATTCCTCACCAGATTCTTTAAGCTCAGAAAATTAATTAATATCAGACCATACAGGCGAAGAAAATGATAGAAAAAGACAAAGGCAGACTCGAGGTTCTGGCACGTATTGAAGAATACGAAAAAAAGGGTTGGTTTTCTAAAGATGTAGAAGAAGATCCACCTACAATTCCTCTTACTCCAGATAAGGTTGATTATCTGAATAAAAAGCTTTCAAATAAGATAGCAACCTTCTTTGTAAACATTGTTGCTGTTAGATTTATAAAAAAACTGGTTAAAACCGGCCAGATGATTATTAAAGATGTTCGTGGTATTGAAAATTATGAGGCTATCCAGAACTCGGGAGCTATTCTAACCTGCAATCATTTTAATCCTTTTGATAATTTTGCAATTCATTATATTCTGTTTAACTATATGTATAAGTTCAACGGAAAGGTTTTGTATAAGGTAATCCGCGAAGGAAACTATACAAACTTCCCGGGAATCTACGGCTTTTTCTTCCGCCACTGTAACACACTTCCTTTGAGCGCCAATTTTTCTACAATGAAAAACTTTATGGCAGCAATGAAAGTTCTTCTCGAACGCGGAGAAAAGGTTCTGGTTTATGCAGAACAGGGTATGTGGTGGAACTACAGAAAACCACGTCCGCTTACTGCAGGTGCCTTTAAATTTGCAGCAGAAAGCAATGTGCCAGTTCTTCCTATTTTCATCACAATGAATGATTCAGATAAGATTGGCGGAGACGGCTTTCCTATTCAGGAATATACCCTCCACTTCCTGCCGGCAATTTACCCGGATCCGAATAAGACTGTAAAAGAAAACATGGAAATCATGAAGGATAAAAACTACGCAATGTGGAAGGAAGTGTATGAAAAAGAATACAATATTCCACTTACCTATTCCTGTGATGCTTCAAAAATAAACTGATTAATCTGGAGGAATTATGCTTTTTTACATTGTGACAATCGGACTTGCTATGGCTCTGGTTTTTCTTGGTAACTTTTTCTGGTTTCCGGCAGATATGTCGCTTGTAAAAATTATTCTTTTAGATTTAATGCTTCCCTTCCTGATTGTTGCATGGGATGGCATTTCCGCAACCCTTATACGCCATGCCCTTCCAAATAAATGGTTTACAAGAGACGTAAGGTTTCACAAAGTAAGCAAAGATGAATGTAAGTTTTACGAATTACTTGGCATTAAATTCTGGAAGGATCATATTCTTGAGCTTGGAATGTTTACCAGCTTCAGCAAAAAAAAGGTAGCCGACCCTAACGATCCTGCATACATCGAACGTTTTATAATGGAATGTAATTACGGTGTTCAAGTCCATTTATGGAATTTTCTTTTAGGCTTTGTTTTGCTTTTATTCTTTCCTGATGATATTGCAATGCGCTTTATTCTGCCGGCTGCAATAACCAATTCTTTTTTAAGTATTCTGCCATTGATGATTCTGCGTTATAATGTACCAAGACTGGAAAGATTATTAGTGATTCTTGAAAAGAAGGCTGCACGTAATTCTAAATAATTACGTTATTTACCGCGTTCCTTTCCCCGTGGTCCAAACTCTTTTTGACGTGCCCTAACCTGCTGAATCAGCTGATTATCCTTCTCTAGCATATCAATTAAATCCCAGTGCCAGTCTAAGTTGCTTTCCGGAAAAAGTGCCGGAGGGTCAGGCTTTCGACGTGAGTTGGCAGCTTTAATAATTTTTATAAGCTCTTCGAATGTATCTCGGTCAACAAGCTGTTTAAGATATGGTTCTTCATTTTTTGTAAAAGCTGATCCATCATCATTAAAAATATAATTTTCTGCCTTGTACTCAAACGGCTTTACAGTATTGCGAACCTTTTTGCTGCGGCCAGAAACACAACTGTAATTTATTTCACCACTTCGAAGGTGTTTTGCAATCTCATAGGAATCATCTTTGTATGTAAACGTAATATAATCTGTTGAATAATCCATATCTATACGCCAGTAGCGTACATCGTATAACTTTTCGCCATCAATTATATATCCGGTAATATTCTCCGGTATATATTGCTGACTTATCATAAAGCCCTGTGATGGTGCAATACCGCGGTAAAAGGTCCATGGTAATGCTTCAGTCTGTTCAGCTGATTCATCCTCTTGTGGGCGGATATCTTTTTCAAAATACGAAAGATACATTGAATTATTAATTACAAAAAAAGGAACAATGTTTTTCTGCCAGGTTGAATAATCCAGTTCAAGTGAACCGTAAAGAGAATCTGTTGTTTCTTTTGTATTGATTTTCTGAATATATATATGTTCTGCATTACGTGAGTTTGCAGTATTACGTACACGAGGTTCCTTCTGTGCATAATCAGCTGGTTCAGCAGCTCTGTTTAAATACCAGCCGTAATAAGTTTTAAGGACAATAACAATCTGAGGATTATTTTCATCATTCTGTTCAAAAAAGACATAACGGTCTTTTGCCTCCCAGATACCAAGAAGCTTTGACGGAATTGTTTCTGCGAAAATAAACGATACATGTAATAAAATAAATAAACTGAATAAAAATGCTTTTTT
>CAMJNC010000157.1 GCA_946407195.1 uncultured Treponema sp.
TCCCCGCGCCCCAAAAGGATTCTGAGCCTTTTCCTTTCCAAAAGGAATAAAATAGGAATGATTTTCCAAAGTATTTATATGGAAGATATCCGGATTTTCATGATAAATCATCTCAGCCTTAGCCGAGCCCTTTTTTGCAATCTGCTTGATGTTCATAATATTCTATTATACTACTTGGGAAAGTATATTACAAATACAGTTTTGCAATCGTTGCAGCGGAAGCACATCAGATTTTTATAATAGATATTCTTAAAATGCTCTGATTGATAGAAACATACATTTGTAATATACTTTACTCTATGGCAAAACAAATGATCATGGGCAATCAGGCCATCGCGCTTGGCGCCCTCAAGGCTGGAGTTAATCTCGTTGCCGGCTATCCTGGCACACCTTCCAGCGAAATTATTGAATTTATTTCCAAGTATAAGAGCAAAACCGGAACTTACGTAGAATGGTCCGTAAACGAAAAAGCCGCCGCTGAGGTTGCCGCAGGCGCCAGCTATGCAGGAAGCCGCACCCTCATCACAATGAAGCAGGTAGGTCTCAATGTTGCGAGCGACCCCGTAATGTGTCTGAGCTACGTTGGCGTTAAGGGCGGTATGGTAATTGTCAGTGCCGATGACCCGGGCCCAATTTCCAGCCAGACCGAACAGGACACCCGTAATTTTGCGCAGTATTCCAAGCTGCCTTGCTTTGACCCGTCCACTCCTCTCGAAGCCTACGAAATGATTCAGGAAGCCTTTGAGCTTTCCGAAAAATATAACACCCCCGTGCTCCTCCGCCCAACCACCCGCGTTGATCATGCCTACGAGAGCATGGAGTTCCCGGAGCTCGGTCCGTGCCGCAAGCCTGGCGAGTTCGAAAAAGATTCAAAGCGCTGGGTAATTTTCCCTCGCGCCTCTTACAACAATCACAAGCGTATTTTTGAGCGCAACGAAAAGATTCTGCCGAAAGAATTTTCTGAAAGTAAATGGAATTTTGTTAAAGTAGGGGAAGGCCTTCCCCACGCTCCAGCCGCTGGCGCGTCTTCTGCTACCCTTTCTAACGGGGGCACCCCCCGTAACGCCCCCATAGCCTTCGCCGCCGGCGGAATATCTTACTGCTACTTAATGGAAGCACTTACCCTTCTCGGGCTCAAAGACATTCCGGTTTTAAAGATTGGAACCCCTTATCCATTCCCAAAGCCACTTGCAGAAGAATTCCTAAAGTCTCACGAGCAAATCGTTGTTTTTGAAGAATTAGACCCAGTTATTGAGGAAAATTTGATAAAAATCGCCGGAAACGCTCGAGTAAATTGCCAGATTCGTGGAAAGCTCGATGGCACAGTTCCAGAAGCCGGCGAGCTCAGCGTGGAGATAATTAAGGGAATTATTTCTGCGGTAGTTTCGACAGGCTCAACCACCGTAACTACCGAGACTCAGGCAACACCCGACCTTCCAGTCCGCCCGCCAGTACTCTGTGCAGGCTGCCCGCACCGTGGTGCCTTCTACGCCGTTAAACAGGCAATGAAGGGAAAGAAAACCGTATACTGCGGAGACATCGGCTGTTACACACTCGGCAACGCAATGCCGCTCGACATGACAGACACCTGTCTTTGTATGGGTGCAGACATCACAATGGCACAGGGCTTTTTCCATAACGAACCGGACCGATACTGCTTCAGCTTCATTGGTGACTCAACCTTCTTTGCAAGCGGAATCACAGGCGTTGTAAATGCCGTTTATAATCAGGCAAAGCAGACAATCTGTATTCTCGATAACTCAACTACAGCGATGACCGGTCATCAGCCACACCCTGGAACAGGCGTTACAATGATGGGCGAAATCGTTGAAAAAATCAGCATAGAAAAAATTCTGAATGCTGTGGGCGTAAACCCGGTAATCACCGTGAACCCGTTTGACCAGAAGGCCGCAGTAGAAGCCGTTCAAAAAACAAGCGAAACACCAGGTGTAAGTGCAATCATTTTCAAAGCACCATGTATTGCCATTGCACAAAAGGTAGGCTGGGAAAAACCACACGCCCTCAACGTAGACAACGCAAAGTGTATCGGCTGCCGCAAGTGTATAAATGAACTCGGCTGCCCTGCCCTCAGCGTAAGTACAAAAACCAACGATAAGGGTAAACAGTTAGTTGATATAGACAAATCGTTGTGTACCGGCTGTGGTTTGTGTTCGCAGGTGTGTCCAGTTAAAGCGATTAATTAACTGTGGCAATATATGGAGATTATTATATGAGCAAAAATATCATAATATGTGGCGTTGGAGGCCAGGGTACAGTTCTTGCCGCTAAGGTTCTTTCACAGGCAGCTATATCAAACGGCGAACGCGTGCTTTCTGCAGAAACAATCGGAATGGCACAGCGTGGAGGTTCAGTTGTGAGCCACGTACGCATCGGTGGCGACGTATACTCTCCGCTTGTACCACAGGGCCAGGCAGATGTCCTCATCGCCTTCGAAGCAGCAGAAGCTGTACGTAACATCGCCTACCTCAAGCAGGGTGGTACAGTTATCGTAAACAAAAAGGTTGTTCAGCCGGTAACTGCCAGTCTCAGCGGCAAAGCCTTTGACGAAAACGAAATGATAGACTACCTCAAAAAGGTTGCTGCAACCGTCGTAGCCGTAGACACAGACGAAGCCTGCAGAGAACTCGGTAGCAGTAAGGTTGTAAACATGGTTTTGCTGGGTGCAGCAAGCCGCGCAGGCCTTATAGACGGTGAAGAACTTAAAGAAGCCATCAAACAGCTGGTAAAACCAGACTTTTACGAGCTGAATGTACGTGCTGTAGAGTGGTATAAATAACCAAAAAAAATCAGAAAAATGGCTTTTCTTTTGGTTGATTTAAATGCTTTTTCCTTATATTGTTATTATGGTTATTAAATAACAAAATATTTAATAATATTGAAAAATAGCCCATAATTAAGGAGAATATTCGGATGGCAACGAATAAAAAGAAGAAGGAAAAGCTTGTTGTAGATAGCGTAGACAAGGCTATCAAATCCTACATGGATGAAAATTGTTCTCCAGAGGATTACAAAAAATTAATTTTCAAGCTTGAAGGAGGACTTGTTAAAGCGGTTCTCCACAAAGATCTTTCTGTAGTTGAGTTTGCAAAAGCTGACAAGATTCTTGAAGAATTCGAAAACAGGAAAAATAATCCAGAGAAATAAACCAAAAGGTTGTCCGTCAGGGCAACCTTTTTTTATTCTTCTATTTTCTTAAAATAAGCGGCGTCAGACTTGACCCGATATTTTTTAAATGCTTGTATAAAGACAGACAGTTTTTATTGGAGGATTTTATGAAAAAACTTGTGAGAAAATTTACAGCTTTAACAATGCTTATTGCGGCTTCTTTAATGCTTGCTGCCTGCAGTCAGCCTGATGATTCAGGTTCGGGCTACTCAATTACAGCTCCTGAGGGACAGGAGAATACCATCACAATCGATGAAGCTGCTGGCACAATTACATTAAAACCTGAAGCAGAGGACACTGAATATACAATTTCTGGTAAATTTGAAGGTCAGATTATTAATAAGACAAAGGGAACTGTAATAGTTCTTAATGGTGCAACTCTTGAAAATAAAAATGGTAAAGCCGCTGTTTATGGAGAACTTAAAACAGAGCTCAAAGCTGCAAAAGATACAGTAAACACAATTACTGTTACTGGTGAGGGAGATGCAAAAGCTGCCGTTCATTGTGAAAAAGCTGTTGAAATCGGCGGTTCTGGTGCATTAACCATTTCCTGTGAAAATGCACATGGTGTAAAAGCTAGTAAAGTTGAATTAAAGGGAAGCGGTACATTTACTTTTGACGGTGGAGCTGATTCTTCTGCAATTAACTGTAACGAATTTGGTGTTAAAGCTGATAAATCTTTTACAGCTAATCTTAAAGACTCTAAAAACGGAATAAAAGCCGATGAGACTATAGAAATTGCTTCTGGAACCTTCAATTTTACTAATATTACAAAGGCAGCCTTAAAGACTGATACTTCAAAAGATGATGATGCAAATGCTCCAAAAGATCATTGGATCAAAATCACTGGTGGTACTTTTACATTTACAAACTGCAATAAAACTGATGATACTGAGAAAAATGCCTTCTCAAAATCAGAAGGCGTTACCTGGACTGTAAATGAGTGATTTAGATAAAGCACGCGAGTTTTTCAGCGGTGATTTTTATGCTACAAAGGCAACCGGCATTGTGATTGACGAAGTTGGCGATCACTATGCCCGCTGTTCCTTTGAGGTAACCCGTAATCATCAGAATGCTTACGGTGGAGTTATGGGCGGTGCAATTTTTACACTGGCTGATTATACCTTCGCCGTTTCTTCCAATTTTAATCAGCCTCAGACAGTTTCTATTACGAGTCAGATAAATTTTATTGGAATGGCAAAGGGCAAAAAGCTGATTGCAGAATCCCGCCTTATTAAAGACGGCCGTTCTACCTGTCTCTACGAAATCAATATTTCAGATGAGCTTGGTACAAAAGTGGCCTTTGCAACCTTCACTGGAATGAAATTACAAAAATAACTAAGTTTTGACCCCTAATAATAGTAATGATATAATAGTAATACTATGAATATGACGTTAAAACGTGCCAGACTGGTGGTAGCAGGAATAAGTGTCTGCTTTTTATTCATTCACATCCTGATGATTACAATATTCCACCAGTGTGGTGTTACACCAATGGTCAAATTCAATATATTCAGTATCTGCTTCTACTTTTTTATGCTGTTTACAGTGTATAAAGGCTGGCTTTTGTCCAGTTCCATAGCGATATATCTGGAAGTTTCCCTGCATATGACGTTTGCCGTACTCTTTACAGGCTGGAACAGCGGCTTTCAGATTACGCTGATTGGTATGAACGTTCTCGCCTTCTACACTGAATACACCGGCCGACGCCTTAAGCTTAAACATTTTCATATGATTCCAATTTGTCTGATTGGAATGTGTTTATATCTGGGCTCTTACATCTATCTGCATTTTAATCCGGCTCCTTATGCATTGCCCGAAAAAGCTGAATTCTGGCTTTCTCTTTTGTGGGGCTTCACGGTATTTTCAATCAACATCTTTTTCATCCAGTTTCTCGTTATTATTGCAAACTCTTCGGAAGAGCAGCTTGCCTATCAGCTTTCTCATGATAAACTGACCGGGCTTCCAAACCGCTATTTCCTTTCTGAACTGTTTAAGAAAATCAAAAAGGAAAAAGGTGCCTACTGGCTGGCACTTTCTGATATTGATAACTTCAAAAAAATTAATGATACCTACGGCCACAGCTGCGGCGACTATGTTCTAAAAACAATAGGCAAAATGTTATCATCAAAGTCAGTATTATGCTGCCGCTGGGGTGGCGAGGAATTCCTCTTCCTCGAAAAACTGGATTCAAATCAGCTTGATCCAAAAGTATTTCTGGAAGAAGTACGTAAAGAGATTCAGGATTATTCTTTCGAATTCGAAAATGCTAAATTCTCCGTTACCATGACCTTTGGTCTTTCTACTTTCTCTAACGAAGATCATATAACACCTGTTCTCCGCGATGCCGACGAAAAGCTCTATCAGGGCAAACAAAGCGGCAAAAACAAGCTCGTTTTTTAAAACTTTTTAAAGTTTCTATTGACAGAAACATAACACTGTGTTATTCTGATACTGTAAATAGAAACATGCCTATAATCGAAGAACCGTTAAAAAATGGGCTGCAACAGCGGGCCATTTTAGGTTCAACGAAAGATCGGCTCAGAGGCAAGCTATGCTTGCCGACCTTTAGATAGGAGATCTCAATATGAAACTTACAGAAAAACAGCTTGAACAGATTCGCGCACAGATTAAGCGCGTAAAGGAATTCGGAAATCCTTTTTATACAAAGCGTTTTGCTAATGTAAATCCGGAAGATATTAAAACACAGGAAGATTTTGAAAATCTCGTTCCTTTCGTAACAAAGCAGGAGCTCCGCGATGCATATCCGCTCGGACTCGCTACAGTTCCGGAAGAAGAAATTGTCCGCATTCACTCATCATCAGGAACAACTGGTGCACCTGTAGTAATTCCATACACAAAGAAAGACGTAGAAGACTGGGCTATCATGTTTGCACGCTGCTACGAGCTTGCAGGAATCACAAACAAAGACCGCATCCAGATTACACCGG
>CAMJNC010000158.1 GCA_946407195.1 uncultured Treponema sp.
TTCGCACAATAAAATAAAAGCAGAAGATATTGTTTCCCTCCAGTTTACAATTACAGATGATATTACAGTTTTGAATCCTGCTACTGCCTTGAGACGAGGAAATCCTGGGCTTGATGTTTCGCAGGTGCCGCTTTTCTGTTCACAGGAAGCTAAAATTGACGGAATGATGCCGAAGGTTATCAGGGCACTTCTTACATCTTATGTGGATGAAGGAACCGAACGACAGAACGTTTATTTGAACGGTGCTGAGAAGTTAAGACCTGATTTCGGGGTTAAAATTAATTAACCCCGAAAAACGACTGAGTCAAGGCCTTGAGCGAAGCGTGCCTTGACCAGTCGTACAAGACGGTGCATTAAAAACTAGACTTAACAGCCTTTTCGGGGGATAATATACAATTATGAAGATATGGATTGTCAGCATGGAATGTGCCGGAATTGCAGAAGCCGGCGGTGTTAAGAATGTATCTTTTTCCTTGTGTAAAGAGTTTTCAGACTTAAAGCATAAAGTCACTCTTTTTATTCCGGTATATAAATGTACCTGTCTGGATTCACTTTTTGAATTCAACAATGTTGAAACTGCAGCAGAGGTAGAGCTTTGCGGCAGAAAAGAAAAAATCACTTATACAACCGCAAAAAGCACTTCTAATTTTGATGTAGTACTTATCAATCATCCGCTTTTTGCAGAAAAAGAGGCAATTTATACCTACACAGAAAACGAAGAAAAGCAGAATCCTAATCATAAAAAAGGCTGCGGTCACCTGGACGGACTTTTTCTTGATGTACTATTCCAGAAGGCAGTTTGTGCTTACGGTTCATTAATTGCCCGTTCTGAAATTCCGGAAATACTTCACTGTCAGGATGCATCAACTGCAATGCTTCCGGCCTTTATTGCAAATTCTAAAAACTTCAAAAAGACAAACAGTGTAGTTACAATTCATAATGCAGGCCCTTTCTATCATCACAGCTTTACAAGTATTGGTGAAGCTGCCTGGTACACAGGACTTTCTACACCTGTTCTCGAAAAATCTATGAACGGTCGTGCTGTAGAGCCATTCCTGGTTGCCGCTAACAGTGGTGCTTATCTTACAACTGTTTCAGAAGATTATGCCCGCGAGCTTATTGATCCTGCAAACAGCGAGGCTACAGAAGGTCTTGCACCTATTTTTGCAGCCCGCCATATCGAAATCAAGGGAATTACAAACGGATTTGATTTTGACCGCTATAATCCAACCTCAAAGGATGCTTCAAAGCTTCCGTTTGAGTTTGAGCCGGAAAAGAACGACCTTGAAGGAAAACTTAAGTGTCGTAAGTTCTTTATTCAGAATATCGTAAACACAGATAATTTTAAGGCAGAAGGCATTAAAAAATACGGAAAGCTTGAATGCTCAACCGAATACACAAAGGAAATCTTTTTTGCCTATCATGGCCGCATAACAACCCAGAAGGGACTTGCAGTGCTTACAGCCGCAGTTCCTGCAATTCTTGAAAACTATCCTGATGTGCGCTTTATTTTTGCAGGGCAGGGTGAGCCTCGTCTTGAAATTGATATTGTACGTCTTTGCGAAAAATATCCTGGACGTGTCTGCTTTATGAACGGATATAATCAGACTGTAGTTCGCCTTGCAACTGCCGTAGCTGATTTTATTGTTCTCCCAAGCTATTTTGAACCATGTGGTCTCGAAGACTTTATTGCTCAGGTTTACGGAACTGTTCCAATTGCTCACAGAACCGGTGGACTTAACAAAATTGATGACGGCCGCACAGGCTTCCTTTATGACAGCAATACTCCTGGTGTACTTATTGCAAAACTCTCTGAAATCATAATGCTTAAAATGCTGCGTCCAAGCCAGATTGCACGTATGGTAAAGAGTGGTGCTTACAGCGTGCATCATGAATATCTGTGGAAAACTGTAATTCAAAAAAAATACCTTCCGTTTTTCAAAGAAATTTTGAAAAATAGCAAGGAATGATATTGACTAAAATTACAGAAATCTATAATATATGAAACACGTTCGACGCAAAACGTCGGGCACCATAATATGCTGCTTTAGCTCAGCTGGTAGAGCACGTGATTTGTAATCTCGGGGTCGTGGGTCCAAATCCTACAAGCAGCTTATAATGGGGAGTTCGCATAGCGGCAATTGCAAGGGACTGTAAATCCCTCGACTCACGTCTCCAGAGGTTCGAGTCCTCTACTCCCCAGTAAGTTTTAGAGTTCTCCAAGCGGAGGACTTTTTTTATTTAACCTCCCGTCCGGTGTTTGACAAAAAATCACATTATAGAGTAAAATCATATAATATTTACAAAAAGGAAAGAGGGGGAAAAGTGAATATACATTTCTGGGGTGTAAGAGGTTCTGTTCCTACACCTTTATCTCCGCAGCAGGTTCAGTCAAAAATCATGGCAGCCATTCAGCGTGCTAAGCCGGAAGATCTGCTCAATGCGGAAACCAGAGCAAAATTTGTTTCATCACTTCCTTCCTGGATCTTTGGTACTGCCGGTGGAAACACAGCCTGTGTAGAACTTATCCATAACAATACCCACATAATTCTTGATGGCGGAACCGGACTTCGTGCCATGGGAAAGGCTCGTGCTTGTCCCGATAAATATCATGTATTCTTTTCACATTTCCATTGGGATCATATTCAGGGCTTTCCGTTTTTTGATCACGCCTATAATCCTAACTGCCGTTTTGAAATATATTCACATTATGATGATGCAGAACAGTATTTCTGGGATCAGGTAAAAGAACCTTACAGTCCTGTTTCAGTAGGAAAAACAATAGCCAAAAATATAAATTTTAACCGTATTTACGAGGATGAAGAGCTGAGTATTGATGACCTCAAGATTAATTCTCATAAAATGCGTCATCCGGGCGATTCTTATGCCTTTTCATTTGAAAATAACGGAAAGAAATTTGTTTACGCTACTGATGTAGAATTAAAAACAACAGACTATATTGGAGATTTTGCAGGAGAAGGTGTTTTCCGTAATGCTGATATTCTGGTAATTGATTCTCAGTATACTGTAGAAGAGGTGTACCACAAGGAAAACTGGGGACACTCTTCGTTCTGTTATGCAATTGATTTTGCCGTTTACTGGAATATTAAAAAGGTTTATCTGTTTCATCATGAACCTGTTTATGATGATAAAAAGCTTAATTCAATTCTTGAGGCTGCAAGATGGTATGCTCAATATATTAATCATTCTGATATTGAGATTTATCTGGCAAAGGAATCGCAAGAGATTGTTTTATGATAGTTGATAATGAAGATATAACCATTTTGGAATACTGTTTTTCCAAAAAGGAGCTTTTTCTTCTCGCTAAATATCTGCGTACAAAACAGGAAGAGCTTCCTGAAGGGCTTGAAATTTTTTATAAAACCCTCGAAGATTCCATCTACAATTGTCTTTCACTAGAAGAGGTTAAAAGATTTTACTCATGAAAAAAATACTGATTGTTCTCCTTATTTTTTTAGTTCTGCTTGCAGGTGGTATTCTGGCAGCAGCCGGAATTGTAAAAAAACTCGGCTCTCCGGTTTCTTCAGCAGCTGCAGATGATGGAACAAAAATAAGAATTGAAATACCAAACGGAATGTCTGTAAGCGGAGCTGCCAGCCTTCTTGTCGAAAATCAGCTTATACGAAATGAAAAGCTGTTTTATTATACAGCACGCTATCCCCAGCTTAAGGCCTTTCTTTATGGAAAAGGAGAAGATAAGCCTTTTATTCTCAGAAGTGGTATTTATTATATAAGTCCATCAATGAATATTGCCCAGATTCAGGAAGAGCTTTCTTCCGGTCAGCAGGAATATATTAAGGTTGCAATCCCGGAAGGACTTACAATTTCTAAAATTGCTGCAGAGCTTGAAGAAAAACGAATCTGCCCTGCAAAAGAGTTTATTAACTGGTGTCGTAATCCAAATACAGCTGCAGCCTATGGAATTCAGGGCGAAACTGTCGAAGGCTTTTTATTCCCGGATACTTATTATCTTACAGCCGGAATGGAAGCCTCAGCTGTTGCTGATATTATGCTGAAAAACTTCTTTGAAAAAATCAGTTCAATTCCTACTCTGGCCGCTATGAATCAGGCTGATTTATACCAGGCAGTTATTCTTGCTTCTATTGTTGAACGAGAGTACCGTGTAGAAGATGAAGCGCCTCTTATTGCAAGTGTATTCAAAAACCGCCTTCGACGTAATATCGGACTTTATTCCTGTGCAACAGTTGAATATATCCTCACAGAAATCGAAGGACGGCCGCATCCGGAACGAATTCTTATTGAAGATACAAAAATTGACAGCCCGTATAATACCTATAAATGGGCAGGGCTTCCTCCCGGACCAATTTCTAATCCGGGGCTTGTAGCACTTCGTGCATCAGCTGATACTCCTAAAACAAACTATTACTTCTTCCAGGTTGTAGACCCGGCAGCAGGCCGCCACGTATTTACAACAAACTTTGAAGAGCATATTGAAAGCCACAGCCTTTATACAAAAAAATCTGGCAGGTAGGGGGAGTAATTGGCCGGCGGTTTTATTTCCAATGAAACAATAGAAGCAATTCTCAATACAACTGATATTGTTGCTACAGTCAGCGAGTACACAAAGCTCGAACGCCGTGGTGGAAATGACTGGTGGGGCTGCTGTCCCTTTCATGGTGAAAAAACTGCCTCTTTCCATGTAGATGCAGATAAAAAGTTTTATCACTGCTTTGGCTGTCATAAAGGCGGAAATGTAGTCAATTTTATAATGGAAATGGAAAAGCTTTCTTATCCGGACACTCTCGAGGCTCTGGCAAAGAAAGCGGGAATCCAGATTAAATATCAGGATGGCTATAAGCCAGATCCTAACCGTCAGAAAAACAACGACGCAGAGCAATATATAGAGCTTTATGAACGTACAGCCTCAATGTTTCATTATTTTCTTATGGAAACTGAACAGGGCAAAAAGGCTCTAGACTATATAACAAAACGAGGGCTCACAAAAGAAACAATCGAAAAATTTAAGCTTGGTTATGCACCCGCAGACCGTAAATGGCTTCATAAATTCCTTTTGGGAAAAAACTTCAGCCCGGAGTTTCTTGCAAAATCGGGGCTGTTCAGTCAGAAATATCCGGATTTTTCTTTCTTTTCAGACCGCCTCATGTTCCCGATTTTCAACAGAAGGGGGCAGGTGGTTGCCTTTGGCGGCCGTGTAATTCCTCCGGCTGATGAATCTCAAAGAAAGTATCTGAACTCGGGGGATTTACCTCAGTTTAAAAAGCGCGAAACACTGTTTGGCTTCAGCTTTGCCAAAAACTCTATACGCGAAAAAAGGTCCATAATTTTCTGTGAAGGAAATATGGATGTAATTGCCTATCACCAGTGCGGGCTTGATTACGCTGTTGCAACCCTTGGAACGGCCCTTACCGAAGAGCATATTAAAATGATTTCGGGCTTTGTTGCTGGTGGAACTGTTTATCTTTCGTTTGATTCGGATGGCGCGGGCGAGGCAGCTACGTGGAAGGCGATAAAGCTTTGCCGCGAGCATGATCTTACTGTAAAAATCATCAGATTGAAGGGTGGAAAAGACCCGGCCGAAATAATGCTTAAATTCGGCGCTGAAAACTTGACGGCTCAGGTTAAAAATGCTATATTAGACAGTGATTATTTGATATTTAGACTAGGTGAAAAATACCCTGTGGACACTCCTGAGGGTAAAACAAAGGCTGCTCTGGAATATTTCCAGTATGTAGACTCGCTTCAGTCTGATATTCAAAAAGAATCATGCCTCGAACAGTTATGTCAGGCATTCAATCTAAAACCGGAGGCTGTAAAAAGGGATTTTAATAATCGTAGTCAGGCCCGCGAACGCGCGAATATCCGGCAAAATAATAATCAAACAGAAGAAGGAACACAAGTTAAGCTCGATGCAGAATTGAGAGGGTTAATTGCTGTTACCGCCGACTTGAACCAATTCGAGGTTCTTCGCACTAAGCTCACCGAACAAGATTTTACAAATCCGGCTGCCAGAAGGTTATACAGGGTACTGGAAGAATGCTTTGTTGAGAAAATCTTTACTATAAGGGATATCCTTAGTCGTTGTGATGATGAAAA
>CAMJNC010000159.1 GCA_946407195.1 uncultured Treponema sp.
GCTACGGGCATTAGATTCTGTGGAATCCTGTCTGGTAATGTAATACTGATTTGTGTCTTTTTTCGACATAAACGTTCTCCACTACGAAACAGCGAATTCGCTGTAAATATTTAATATAAGTAAGTAACAATACAATATATCCAATAAAAAAGCAATGAAACCATAAAAAAATATAAATTATTTAATTCTCACAATCAAACCATCAATTATATGCTATAATAATAGATATGAAGCTTACAAATATAAAAAGATTTTCTGTTCTTTTGTTTTTTTTTATTGTTATAACAACAGCTCTTTTTGGAAAAGAAACCCCTTTAGCTAAAGATGTAAAAAAAGTTTTAAAGTCTTATGCCGGTTTAGCAGAACTCAAAAAACGAGGATTTAAAATTTCAGCTCTTGATTCAGTAAATACAGGAGAAGATATATATAATGTTTTACTTCCTTATATGATTAAAGATGGAGTTCCTTTAGATAATACCATTGCTTTTTATGATAAACAGGCACGAAAAACTTATAATTTTAAGCAGCATTATACAGTACATTTTTTTGATGAATATGGAACAAAAGCACAATTACAGGCTAAAGGCTTTAAAGATGAGGAAATATTTCCATATTTTTCAAAAGGAAAAGATGTTTACAGGGCGGGAGCTTTTTCCTGGGAACCGGCAAAAAGTTTTCCAGAATATGATTCATCGGGAATGACGCCCTTACCACCATTACAAGAAAAAAAATTTATTTATTTTTTCCCGATTGTATATACACAAAGTATGTATCAAGATTATTGGGAAGCAGCTTCCGCAAAAGATTTTATTATTCTTGATTTTAGATTATCTTCTTCAGGGAACAATAACTTAGTTTCTTCATTTTTTGATTATCTTGAACAACGTAATTATCAGGGACAAATATTCATAATTATAGATTCATCAAGCCCTTTTGGTGAAAGTGTTCTTTCTTATTGCCTTGTTAAATGGGTAAACGGAAAAGAAGAACCAAGAAATTTACGGATTACCTCTATTGGTGATAATACAATCGGTTATTCAAATTTTAGCGGCGAGTGGAAAAGATTAGAAACAGAAAGAATAATTATCTATGGAGTCCGTACACAAATAAATAAGTATAAAAAATATGATGAAGGTGTGGGCCAAAAACCTGACATCTGGGCAGAAAACTCTGAAGATATTTATAAAACGATTGAAGTACTTACAGATATAAAAAACTTTTCAAATAAAATTCAGGTATTTAATACTTATTATGAAAATATATTGATTCAAAACAATTATAACTTTTTACGTCCATTCAAATGGCCGGAAGTATTTTGTACAGAAAAAAATGATGACGTCTTTTTTAAGTATTTTTCACAATTTGTAGAATTACAGAATAAATGGAATAATTTCTTCATTAATCATCAGGATAATATAGCCTTAACTATGAACAACATTTATCCTTTAAATTCTACAGGATACACACTTTCTTATGATGAATATATAAATCTATTTAAGAAATTAGTTCATATCTTTATACCGGAAAATTTAGAAGACTTAAAAAAGCTTGATGAATATAATGCTCAACTTAGTACACAAATAGAGAATAAAACAGCATCAACATTCATAGACGAAAAAGTTACAATTTATAATATGTTAAAAAAATATTATATCGGTTTTTATAAAATGATGAATAGCGGCTTTACTTATAATGCGTGGGAAGCTGTTTCAGATTATGATCAGATGACAGCACTTTTTGATAAATGTATCGACGACTATCATCTCGACATTTCCAGTAAGTCAGGTTTTCATTATCAGAGAAAACAAACGTATGATAAAGACTCTATACGAAGTTCAGATCCTTTTAAAACTTATAAACAGATAACAACATCAAATACCTGGTATATAAGATATACTTCTTGTGCTATTGACTGGAATGAATATGCTGATTTTCCTAACAAAGCCAATGATGCAAAAAAAAGCAAATATATAGTTCTTGATTTCCGTTCAAATCCTGGAGGAGGAAATGGAGAACAAGCCAGATTTTTTGAAAATTTAATTCAACAGAATTACAGGGGAACAATTTACGTTGCACAGGACAACTGGTGTTACTCTGGTGGCGAAGTATGGTCCATTGCCAGCAGATATACAGATAAATTAAATCTTAAACTGATAGGAACACATTCTGGTGGTATGAGTATTACTGGGAATTGTGAACATTATGATGAAAACGGAATACATTTTTATTTACCAAGTTCTTCTTTTGAAACCTATATGCCGCCAAATTTTTTAGGCGAAGGAAAAGGCTTTGAACCTGATATCTGGGCAAATAAAAATGATATGAAAGCAATTCTGGAAAAAGAAGGCTTAGATCTTAAAGGTATCGAATTTAATTAATTCATAAAATATATTATAATTATAATAAACTAAAGTGAGGTAAACTATGTTAGAACCATTGAAGAAGAGAAATGATTTGATTGGACCTAAGGTTGTGGAAGCTTTGAAAAAGAGACACTTTGAGGCTTATTATATTTCTGACAATAAGGATGTTGCAGCTAAGGTGCTGGAGCTGATTCCTGCTGAGCATTCTGTGAGCTGGGGTGGTGCTACTACTGTTGACCAGCTTGGAATTAAAAAGGTTCTGGCTGATAAAGGATATAAACTGATAGACCGCGACACTGCAAAGTCACCGGAAGAACGTGAAGAAATTATGCACAAGGCTTTGATGTGCGATACCTTCCTTATGAGCTCTAACGCTATTACAGAAGACGGTGAGCTTTTTAATATTGACGGTAAAGGTAACCGTGTTGCCGCTCTCTGTTACGGTCCTAAAAATATTCTGATTATTGCAGGAACAAATAAAATCGTTCCAGATATGGAATCTGCTTACGACAAGGTTAGAAGCTATACTGCTCCTGTTAATGCAATGCGCTTTTGCGATGCAACTCCCTGCGCAAAAACAGGTGAATGCGGCGACTGTCTCAGCCCACAGAGCATTTGTGCGCAGTTTGTTGAGACCCGCATCTGTAAGCCTGAAGGCCGCATTAAAGTAATTCTCGTTGGCGAGGATCTTGGAATATAATAAATCGTCATGCTGATCCTGAAACAAGTTCAGGATGACGTTTCAGCATCTCTGTTTATGAGATTCTGAAACAAGTTCGGAATGACGGTGCTGTTTACTATGAAAAAAAATGTTTTTGCACTTTTTGTAAATCTTTACCTTACTTTTTTTGTGACGGGGCAGTCTGCAATAAATCATCCGCTGGGAGAGCTTTCTAACAGCGGAAGTGAAACAATTGCCTACAAGGGAAGCCGCAACTACAAGTTTACTGAACGCAGTGATTTAAGGGTATACCAGAACGGGCGCTATGTAGGCCTACAGAGTAAAATTGTTTCGGCTTTTATTATTCCTACCTGGACAGATAAAGGCCTTGTATACGAAGGGGACTTTTATGTAGATCAGGATACCAACCGTAATAAATCTCAGGTAGCACTTGGTATTCACGAAGCTATTCCTTCTTCATTTATAATTAACAGCGACGGCAATCTTACCATGCTGGTTGATAACGGTTATCCGAGCTTCAGAAGCTTTCCGGCCTTTACTGCTAAGAAAATCAAAAAGGGTGATATCTGGGAAGCAAAGGCGATGAGGGCAGTAGACCCGCTTTCTAAAGGCATCATTACAAAAATGCCTATTTACGTCCGCTACACTTATACAGGGGATGATAATTATAATGGTGAGCCTGTATATCTGATTACAGCAGAATGGGCAACCCGCTACAATATGGGCGGAACCACATTGTACGTTGACTGGGGCGGGGACAAGGAATTATCTGCGGCCCAGGGAAGTCATAAGGCAACTATTATTGTAAGTAAGGCTACCGGGGCTGCTCTTGTTATCCGCGATACAGTTGATGAAACTTTTATTTATAAAGATGGAAATAAATATCAGTATAAGGGAACAATTTCTTTGTTTACCGAATATCCGCCGGCCATAGACCGCAGCAGACTGATTGCAGCACTTAAGAAAATGGATCTGCTTGATGATGATGAAGCGGAGAAACTGCTGCAAAGGCCGGTGGCAAAAGATGATGCTATATCAGCTGGTAAAAATCCACAGGAGGCGGACAGCGCTGCCGGAAAGAGCTGGGCTGATAATTATGATAATGATGATTCCTGGGAGCCTGTAAATACCAGCGAATGGGTAAGTGGGGGAAATCTGGAAAAAGATACAAAATCAAAAACCGATAGACTAAAAAAGAAAATCGAAGAACATCAGGCAAAATCAGCTAAGGTAACTGCCCCTATATCTGTAGACAACACCGAAGCCGGAATCCGCCTGACAATACAGAATCTTCAGTTTAAGGCCGACAGTGCAGAACTGCTTCCTGGTGAAGAAAAACGACTGGACCAGATTGCAGAAATCTTAAAGCTTGCAGACGGAGCTCAGTTCCTTATTGAAGGACACACAGCAAGCACAGGCTACGAGGCCGGCGAAATGAAGCTTTCTAAAGAACGAGCTGATTCCATTGCGGCTGCCCTTGCTAAACGAGGAATTGGCAGTGAACGCTTTATCTGCAAGGGTAGCGGAAGTAAAAAACCGATCGCACCGAACAATACTACAGAAGGTAAAGCTCTAAACAGACGCGTAGAAATTACTATTTTAGATTGATATAATATTTAAAGAGGAACATATGACAGACACAGAACGTCAGGACTTATATACAGAAGTAAATGAGCTGCTTGATATATTCAATGAATTTGCAGCAGACCAGAGTGGCACCGGCTTTGCAATGGAATCAATTAAACCATGTATCACAGAAATGATTGACTACATTATGAAGGATGCAACAGAAGCTGCAAGCATGAAGGACTGGCTCGACAAGACTGATTTCTGGACAGCACCAGCTTCTACACGTTTCCATGGAAACTTTAAGGGAGGGCTCTCATTGCATACCCTTATGGTAATTAAGCAGAGTCTTGTGTTTGCACATCCACTTTTAGAAAACTTTTTTGCAAGCCCAGAAGCTTCAAAATACACAGTTCGTGCCTATGACATTTTTGTAGCTGCTCTCTGTCATGACTTTTGTAAAACAGGCTTTTACGGAGTAGAGTACCGCAATACAAAAGATATTTCCGGTAACTGGGTAAAGCAACCTTTCTATAAAACAAAAAGTGAAAACCGCAACCTTGGACATGGAAACGAGTCAGTTCTTATGATGCTCGAGATTTTGCCGTCTTTAATAAACAACCGGATGGTAATTGAAGCAGTAAGCCGCCACATGGGCTTTTCTGATTTGTCAGACAGCGAAACCTTTAATTATTCAAACTTTTTACAGAATCCACTTGTAGTTTTATTACAAACAGCAGACCAGACCGCAGCCCAGTGGTATGGAATGTAGTTTAATTATACTAAAGTTTTTTAATAATACTGTATTGATTAAATCATTAAAATTTTATATATTCTATATAGAAAAATATTATAGGAGTACCCTACATGGCAAAAGGTAGACCTTTAATCAACAAGGAACGTTGTAAGGGCTGCGGACTATGTATCCGTGTTTGTCCAAAAAAGATTCTTGAAATGTCAAAAGAAACCAATGGTCAGGGAGTTTCTTTCCCTGTTTGTATTGATGAGGCAAGTTGTATTGCCTGCAGCATGTGTGCAACAATGTGCCCTGACTGCGTAATTGAAATTGAGGCAGAATAATGGCAGAAAAAGTATTAATGAAAGGAAACGAAGCAATTGCTGAGGCTGCTGTTCGCGCAGGCTGTCGTTTCTATTTTGCATATCCAATCACACCTCAGAACGAAATTCCTGCATATATGGCAAAACGTCTTCCAGAAGTAGGGGGAACCTTCCTTCAGGCAGAATCAGAGTTAGCCGCAATTAACATGGTAATGGGAGCAAGTGCTGCAGGTTCACGCTGTATGACTTCATCATCTTCTCCTGGAATCTCTTTGAAGCAGGAAGGAATCTCATATATTTCCGGAGCTCAGCTTCCAGCCGTTGTTGTAAACATGATGCGCGGTGGTCCTGGTCTCGGTAACATTTCCGGTGCTCAGGGTGACTACTTTCAGGCAACCCGCGGTGGTGGAA
>CAMJNC010000160.1 GCA_946407195.1 uncultured Treponema sp.
TAGTTAAACTCGCGGATTGCACAGGCAAGCTTTCCATCATTTTCCTTTGAATTTCCAATAACTGATTCAGTTGAAAAATTTACACCACAGGCAAACTCACTTTTTCCTTTACTCTGAGATGAAGACCAGAATGAATCAGAGCCAAACTTATCTCCTCCACAAAGGGCAGATGCAGCATCAATATCAAAAATATTCTTTTTCATACACCAGCAAAGCTCACACAGTTCTGCCAGACTAGGCAGATACCAGCCGCTGGCAAAGTCAGAACCAGTTATACGACTTTCGGTTTCACCTGCAAGTTTTTTATCTTTATAATTTTTTGCAAAATAGAAAGCAGGATATTTTGAAGCATCAGAAGTATCATCAACTCCGTCAAAAGCTTCTATCTGCTCAAGATTATCGCTGCCATCTTTATCGCCAGTGTAGCTAAAACCAATACTGCTTTTGCTGGCTTCACACACAATTGTTGTAATTTCCAAATCGTGTGCATCAGCTTTATCTCCAAATTGAGTACACCACTCAAGTCCATCTTCATCCTTTCCAGAATGAACAAGTCCTACTCCAAGCGTTCTGTTTGAATTTGAATCATCAGAATTTAAGTTCTTACCTGAATAAAAAATCAAAGCAATTGCAGCTGACTTTTGAGCATCAGAAAGATTCAGGCTAGTTGAATACTCTTCTGCACTACCATCCTTAAAAACAATGTCCCCAACCTTGTAAGGTTTACCATATTTTCCAATTTTTCCTGAAACTTCTTCTCTTAGCGATGGCTGTTGAACTACTTCACCAGAATTTGTTGGCGTGCCATTATTTTCCGATGAATCATTTGAACCAGAACCGCTTGAGCAGCCTGCCAGCAGACATACCATAGACAGCAGAGACACTATCAAAAATTTTTCTGTTTTTTTCATACTTTTTTCTCCTATTTTTTTACAAAATACTTTCTATTATATTACTTTCCTGAATTCAAATTTGTCAATTTAATTTTTTTTATAAAAAAATCCGTGACGAGTAAAATATTTTTAGTTTTTCTGTTATACTCTCCCGCATGGATAAACTTGATATCAGGCTGATTGCCCTTGATTTAGACGATACTCTTTTGAACGATAACCGCGAAATTACTGACGGTACAGTTGCAGCTTTGCGTGAATGTGCTGAGCGCGGAATATATGTTGTGCTTTGTTCCGGACGTGCTGAAGATGCAATTTTACCTTTTGTAAGACGACTTGAAATTGCAGGTAAAGAAGCCGGACGTTTTTTGATTGCGATTAACGGCTGTTCAATTTTTGATTTACATAAACGTCAGCAGGTTTTCTGCCGCAAGGTTGAGCCGGAGATTTTGATTCGTACAAATGAAATTGCAGAAGCACGCGGTTTGCGTAGCGAGGTTTATACTCCCGATACAATTTATTACCGCGAAGAAACAAAATGGACAAAGCTCGATGTTGATTTATGCGGCCTAAAAGGTGCAGCTGTAGCTGATTACGATGAGTTCTTAAAAACCGGTTTTACAAAAATGCTTGTTCCAGGAGAGCCGGCTGAATTACTGGAGCTCCAGGCTGAACTTCGCGCTGAGTTTGGAGACCGTGCCGTAATCTTTACAAGCAAGCCTTACTTCCTGGAGATTCTTCCGCCAAACTGCGGCAAGGGCGAGGCTGTTTCGTGGCTCGCTTCGGAGCTTGGTTTTGGAATGGATAAAGTTATGGGCTTTGGCGACAGCATGAACGACGAAAGCCTTATCCGCATGGCAGGTCATGGAGTTGCAATGTGTAACGGCCTTGAAGAAATCAAAAAGATTGCTGCGCACGTTACAGAGTTTGATAATAACCATGACGGCGTCGGCGAATTTATTAAAAAATTTCTTTTACCATGATTAAGAATATGTTATAATTGGAATTCCCAATCATTAATTAAAGTCGTAAAAAAAAGTCATTAAGTAACCAGATGGAGAGAAGGAGTTATAATAAATGACAACAAATGCAAACGACTTACATCTTAAACCTGTAATTTATGTTGACAGCGAAAAATGCTGTAACTGTCACCGCTGTATTGCGGTATGTCCTGTAAAGCTTTGCAATGATGGTTCTGGAGACTTTGTAACCCTTAATGCAGATTTGTGTATTGGCTGTGGTTCCTGTATCGAAGCTTGTACCCACGGCGCAAGACACGGAATTGATGATTCCGAAGATTTTTTCCAGGCTCTTAAAAACGGTAGCGGTGTTATTGCAATCGTTGCCCCTGCCGTTGCTGTAAACTTCAAAGGCCAGGACAAGGAGCTTAATGGCTGGCTTAAATCAATCGGTGTAAAGGCCGTTTTTGACGTTTCCTTTGGCGCAGAGCTTACTACCAAAACTTATGTAGAACAAATGACTCGTGAAAATCCGGAGCTGATGATTTCTCAGCCTTGTCCTGCTCTCATAACCTACATGGAGACCTATAGACCAAATCTTATAAAATATCTTGCAAAGGGCGACAGTCCTATGGCTCACACTGTAGAGTTTATCCGTCACTTTCATCCGGAATACGCCAAGTATAAGATTGCAGTAATTTCTCCATGCTATGCAAAACGACGTGAGTTTGACGAAAACGGACGCGGAGATTTTAACGTAACAATGAAGTCCCTCGACCAGTTCTTCCATAAAAATCATATTGACCTTTCAAAGTTCCCTAAAACAGAATATGACAATCCTCTGGCGGAACGCGGAACCCTTTACTCTACGCCGGGCGGGCTCATGAGAACTGCAGAACGTTTTGTCCCTGGAATCAGACGGATTACCCGAAAAATTGAAGGACACCCTGCTATTTTTGAATACCTCGATCATCTTGATGACTCTCTTTCTGCAGGCACCAGACCTTACTTTAAGCTGGTAGACTGTCTTAACTGTGAAAAGGGTTGTAACCGTGGCGGAGGTACAACAAACCATGAGATGTCACTCGACGAACTTGAAAGCTATGTAGAAAAACGTTCTCAAGAGCGCTGTCAGGAATGGAACACTCTTGATGAAAAAAAGAAAAAGAAAGCTCTCAAGGCACTTAATAAAACAATTGATGCTTACTGGAAGCCTGGCATTTATGAACGCAAATATACAGACAGAAGCGCAGTTTATCATTCTCTGATTCAAGAGCCTACTCAAGATCAGCTTAACGAAATTCTTACCCAGATGGGTAAACACGGTATTGAAGATATGTATGACTGTGGTGCCTGTGGATATATTTCCTGCCGACAGATGGCAACAGCAATCTATAATGGTAAAAACAAACCTCAAAACTGTCATCATTATGTTTTAAAACAGGTTAATGAAAGCCATGCCGAAGAGATAAATAAGAAAACCCGCGAAATCACGCTGGAAAGTGTTGCAATGCTTGAACAAACCCGCGGCAATGTAAGCTCGCTTACAAACGTCACTACAAAAATGATTCAGAATGTATCAGACTCTTCAAGTTCCATAGAACAGATGCTCAAGAACATTGCTTCTATTAATACGATTATTGAAAATAACTTTGTCATTGTAAATAATCTGGAAGATGCAACTAACATCGGCCGCACAAACCTTCAGGAAGTTACTGCCCTTGTTGGAGATATCGAAAAGGAATCAAAACAGCTGGTTGAAATGAGTAAGGTAATCGGCCAAATTTCAAGCCAGACCAACCTTCTTGCCATGAATGCTGCAATTGAGGCTGCACATGCCGGTGACTTTGGTGCAGGCTTTAGCGTTGTTGCAGACGAAATCAGAAAGCTTGCAGAAGACTCTGGGCGTCAGGCAAAACAAATTGGGGAAGTTCTTAAATCCATTAAACAAATGGTTGATAATGCCTATGCAAAAGCCGGAACTGTTCAGACTGAATTTGATTCTGTAGTTTCTCTTGCAGGTCAGGTAAAAAATCAGGAGTTGCAGGTTAAGAATTCTATGGATGAACAGAATGCCGGAAACTCTCTGCTTCTTTCCTGTATTGCTCAAATGCGGGATGGAACACACGCCGTTGAAGATGCGGCTCATGCGCTCCAAAAAGATACAGAAGAAATTATGGGACGTATTTCTAAGATTGGGCAGTAAAATATGCTGATTTTTGCTGCCGTAATGGGAGCTGGCGAAACTATTCAGCCTTCTCCCAGGCATCTATAAATTCTATCATAAACTGCTGCACATCGCTGAACCACTTTTTCTGGAATCTGCAGGCCTCTACACCAACATAGCGGAAGTGCCAGCATTCCCAGCGGTAGCCGGTAACATCTTCATAGCCCTTTGGAAAGCTTAAAGACCAGCCGTATTTTGCAGCATTTTCGTAAACCCATTTACCACCAGGTGTTTTATCAAAATCATCATCTACAGGAGCAAAGTCCAGAGCCATACCAAGCTGATGTTGACTTGTTCCCGGGCGCGCACTTTCACGCTCAGCCTCTTCAAGACCGTCTACACTAACCCAGTAATCAAAAAGATTTTTCTGATAGTCATAAGAACGGTAGGTTGAACTAACAGTAAGACTTACACCATCGGCCTTTGCAGCCTTAGCAAGTACATACAAAGCATTATAGGCTTCCGGGCGGAGGCTCAGATTATTTTTGTTGATGGCGTACGCATCGTTTTTTTCAAGATGAATAAGCCCCTTAGGTTCATAATCAGCTCCAACCTTATGAGTTTTATCAATCAGATAAAACGGACTCAAATCATCAGCAGAAAAATCAGAACGGGTTGCAAGTACAGCCTTGAGGTCTGAAAGAAATTCTTCCGGATTTCCGTTTGGAATTGCAGCCTTACAGCGAGGACTCATGGAAAGCAGCACGCGGTTGAGCTTTTCAATTTCGGGATTTATTTTTTCTTCTGCTGCAGGCTGGGCCGGCTTTGCAGCCTCTTTAGTCTTAGGCTTTGCACAGGCAGTAAAACTGATTAAGAAAAAGCTCAAAATAACAGAAACTGTTTTTGTATATTTTAACATGATTTAACTCCAGGCTTTTGACTTATAAAAGCACTCCGTTTTCAAGAATAGTACGTGTAGTTCCATCTCCATAAGTAAGCACGATGGTTGGTTCGCGTACAACTCCATCCAGGTGAATCAGGCTGGGAGCGTCGTTGTCATAATTTTCACCAATTGCAAAATGGCAGGTATGGAAGGCCTTTTCATCCTCGAGCATATTGCCGGTAATATTTGCAGCAGGGTTCAAACCGATTCCAAGCTCACCGATATTACGTGCGTTCTTTTTATAAACAGCAGCCTGTCCCTGAGGAAGCTTTCCTTCTTTTTCAAGAACAAAAGGACGAAGCTCTGCTTCCATAATTGTTTTGAGAAGTCTGCGTGCTTCTGCTCCACCAGAAATATCTGTTACATAACCCTTTTCTACTTTACAGGTAATAGGAGTTTCGAGAATTGAGTCTCCGTCAGAAAAAGTCATTGAACCGTCATAAACAATTGTTCCCTCGCAGCCGTCGCTCTGCTGCTCAAGAACTTTTCCGTCTGCGTCCTTGAGCTGACTTCCTCCAACTACAGGGCTTATAAAAACTTCGCCTGCAGGAATGTTGCCGCCGGTTCCGGGCTTAGAAAAATCCCCGTCATCCGCCATAAGCGCCCGCCCATTAACAGGAACAACGAGGTCCGTACCAGCCGGCGCCGTTACCCGTACGCTCACAGCCCCCTTAAAGATTTCTGTAAGGCCTGCACAGCGAGCCTGCAGCTCCTTGTAGTCTATGGCAGCAGTGCGGTTCATCATATCCGGGGTAATGCCAGGCGTCCAGGCACCGCGCATAGACTTCTTACCGTCCATAAGATAATCAAAAATATGAGTGTACTCCTGACCATCCTCTGTTTTATATGGCTTTGCGGTTGCGCCGGGATCCTTTCCAAGCTTGATATTTGAAATAGAAAAACATACCTCAGGTTCACTTGCAATTGCTGCAAGTACTTCGGGGTTAGCATTATCAAAGCTGGTTTTATCAGGCTGATACATAAGTGTTGTTACAGCACCTGTTTCACAGCTTGCAGAATACAAGTCCTGTGCAATTTCTGCAGTTGCCGGATTTGCAATAATTAAAACCCGTTCATTCTTTTTTACTTTTACTACATCCTGAACAAC
>CAMJNC010000161.1 GCA_946407195.1 uncultured Treponema sp.
CTTTTTACCATCTGGAAAAGGGCCACACTTCTTATACTTCTAACTGGGGCTTGATTGAGCTGCGCGAAGAAATTGCTAAGTATCTTGAACGCTATAAGCTTTACTATGACCCAAAAACTGAGATTCTGCCTACAATTGGTGCCAGTGAGGGACTGGATCTTGTACTCCGTTCTATTTTGAATCCGGGCGATGAAATTATTGTCTGCGAGCCTTGCTATGTTTCTTACCAGCCTCTGGCTGCTCTTTGTAATGCTAAGGTTATTCACCTTGATACTAGTGTGAACGGCTTTTATCCTACTGCTGAACAGATTGAAGCTGCCTGCACGGAAAAAACAAAGGCTGTTATGTTCTGTTCGCCAAGTAATCCGACTGGCCGCATTATTCCGGCTGATGAACTTGCTAAGATTGCCGAGGTCGTTAAAAAGCATCAGATCTGGTGTTTGAGCGACGAGATTTACTGCGAGCTTCTTTACGATGGACGCAAGCATGTTTCTATCGGCGAGTTCCCTGGCATGAAGGACTACGCAATTATTTTCAACGGATTTTCTAAGTCCTTTGCCATGACCGGCTGGCGTATTGGTTATATTGCGGCTCCTCACGATTTGCTTGTACAGTGCTGTAAGCTCCATGCTTATTCTTCTATTTGTCCTCCAATTTTCAGCCAGTATGCGGCTGCAGAAGGCCTTCGCCACGGTTGGGACGAGGTTGAAAAAATGCGCGTAAGCTATCAGCAGCGCCGTAACATCATGCACAAAGCTTTTATTGATATGGGCCTTCCTTGTGTTGAGCCTGAAGGGGCTTTCTATATGTTCCCTGATATCCGCCCTACAGGAATGACTTCTGAAGAATTTGCGACAGAGGCAATTTCAAAGTATAATGTAGCTGTAGTTCCAGGAACCTGTTTTGGAGAAGGCGGTGAGGGCTTTATCCGCTGTTGTTATGCAACAGATATAAATAAAATCAAGATAGCCATGGAACGACTTGCTGAGCTTGTTAAGGAAAGAAGCGGTAAATAAAACGGAGAAGGGAATAAACGGATGATTTTTTCAATCTTAATTGCTGTAATAGTTGCTTTACTTCTTGTTACTGTAGTTTTTACTGTAAAAGGTCTTAAACGCAAAGATGAAAAAAAAGATGTAAGCCAGAAGATTCAGAAAAAGGGTAAGTCTGCTATTCTTAAAGAAGCAGAAAAAAAACTTGCTCATGATCCTCACAATGTTTCTTCGCTGGAGCTTATTGGCGATCTTTATTACGGTGAAAAAGATTGGGAAAAAGTCTGGAATATTTATAAGACTCTTTACGATATTTCTTCTGCCCATCCGGAGGTTGATATTGCAAAATCAGTCCTTCGAATGGGTGTTGCTGCCTATAACCTTGGAAAAAATGAAGATGCAATAAGTGCCCTCATGCTTTCTATTAAAAAGGATCCTAACAGCTTTGATTGCAATATTGCACTTGGTCAGGCTCTTATGAAGTCTAATGCCTTTGACAAAGCAGTATACTGCTTTAAGAAGTGTAAGGTAATTCAGCCTGAAAATAACGAAGTTAATATGCTGCTTGGAACAGCTCTCTATAAATCTCAGAAGTACAGAGACTGTCTTCCTTTCTTAAAGCGCGTGCTTGATGAAAATCCGGGTAATAAAGAAATTCTTTTTGATATGGCCGTTGCAATGACCGAATGCGGTATGGGTGATAAGGCGCTTAAGGTGTTTATGCATCTGCGTCCGGATCCAGAGTTTGGTGCACAGGCTTGTCTTGAAGCCGGAAAAATGCACGAGCGTGTAAAGGATTTTGCAAATGCCGTAAAGGATTACGAAATTGCACTTCGTATTCCGAATGTACAGGAACAACTTTTGCTTCAGATTAAATACCGTCTTGCAAATACCTGTATTGCCATGAACGATATTTCAAAGGGCCTTGTTTATCTTCGTCAGATTCAGGCAACTAAGCCTCAGTACAAGGATGTTGATGCCCTTGTTGCACGCTATGCAGAATTAAATCAGAATAAAAACCTGCAGACCTACCTGATGTCTGGAACAAGTGATTTTGTTGCCTTGTGCCGTAAGTTTATTTCGACCTATTACAAGGATGCTTTTGTAAAAGTAGAGGATGTTCAGGTTGCCTCTGAAAGTGTAGAAATTATCTGTGAGGTTGAAACTCCAAAGTGGGAAGCAAAACAGATGTTCCGCTTTTACAGGACTCAGAATGTTATTGGTGATATTAATGTACGCGATTTTCACAGCAAGCTGCGTGATACAAAGTGCGACAACGGTGTTTGTATTACTATGGGAAACTTTTCGGAAAGTGCTCATAAATATATTGATGGCCGCCCTGTAGATTTAATCGAGAAGGACGAACTGGTAAAGATATTGAAGCGCATTAATATGTTCAATTAACCGTCTCCTATGAATATCTGCCTTTTTTCAAAAGAAGAAATAGCTCAGCCTCTGCCTTTGCGTGATGAACGTGCTCAACATATAATTAAGGTGCTGCATAAAAAGACCGGCGACACTTTTACTGCCGGTGTTGTAGGTGGCGCCAGTGGTGTGGCGCGGATAACTTCAATTGATGATTCTGGTATTTATTTTGATTTTACTGCGGCCGGAGACGGTAAGCCTCTTTCTCAGCTTGAAATGATAATTGGTTTTCCGCGTCCTATTCAGCTTAAACGCCTTTTGCGCGATATTGCGGCTTTGGGAGTAGGGCGTGTGCATTTGACTGGAACTGATCTTGGCGAAAAATCTTACATGCAGTCTACTCTTGTTGAACGCGGCGCGGCCTATAAAATGCTGCTGGATGGTACTGTACAGGCGGGCTCGACCCATGTGCCGGAATTATGTCTTTATAAAACTCTGGATGAATGCCTTGCTGCAGTGGGCTCTGAAGGGCTTTTGCTTGCCCTTGATAATGTAAATCCTTCTGCAAGGCTTGTAGATGCTGTGAAAGAGGGTAGTAAGGATCGTGTAGTCGCTGCAATCGGCAGTGAGCGAGGCTGGACAGACAGAGAACGCCGTTTACTTGAAGCAAAAGGCTTTGTACGCTGTGGAATGGGCGAGAGAATTATGCGAACCGAGACCGCAGCAACGGTTGCAGGTGCAATAATTCTGTCAGAACTAGAGATTATTTAGCTTCATTAATCTTCTTAAGAATATTTTCCATCGAATTAATCAATTCTGAAACAGTCTTAAAATTCTCACTTAAATTCAACTGATAAAAAATCTGGGTACCAACCTTGAGGGGCTTTATAAGACCTGAGTCTTTGAGAACTTTAAGGTGGTGGGAAATTGCAGGTCGGGAAAGCTTTGATTTTGCAGAAAGATTGGATACATTTATGCCTTCTTTACCGGCTTCAGCAATATCCATAATCAGCTGCTGGCGGTATTCATCGCTCATGGCAATAAAAAAGGGAACGCAGGCATTGAAGGTTTTCAGAGTCCTTTTGATTTCGGCTTTATCTATCATTTTCCACCTCTATAAATAAGAATAAATTGAAAAATCCTGCTTGTCAACCTGATTAAATGTTTAAAATATTAAACATTTAATCATAAATTTATTGACTTTAAACTTCGGTATTATTATATTCTTTGTTATAAGGTTTAAGCGTTTAAGAAATTAAACGAATAAACTAAAATAATAAGGAGTTTTTTAGTATGAAAGCAGCTAGAGCTTTTTTCAAACGCCCGTGGATTATCATTGCTGTATGCGTGATTCTCACAGGCCTTCTCGGCTTCTTTGTAACAAGCCTTGGAATTGACAATTCAATCCGTCAGTTCCTTCCACAAAAAGACGCTTCTTATACTCGTCTTACAGAAACTGAAGACCAGTTTGGAAGCATGATTGTAATTGGCGTAAGTCTTGAATCTACAAAAGGAACCGTACTTACACCGGAAAATATTGAAGTTGTCAGAAAGATTTCTGACCGTGTACTTGAGCTTCCTCAGATTGAGGGAGTTGATTCACTGACTCATATTGATTATGTATGTGAATCTGATGGTTCTATTTCTGCCAGTCAGCTTATACCTGATACTTACACAGGTTCTGCGGAAGATATTGCCCAGCTGGAAGGTCGTCTTGCTGAATGGAGTGAAATGTACAATCGCGTCATTGTAAACGATGATAATACTGCAACTCAGATGCAGATTACCCTTCATTCAATGACTGCGGAAGAAAAAGCCACTTCAAAAATCACAGATGCAGAACGTCAGCAGAAAATACTCGAAGAGGTTAGAACTATAGTTCTTGAAGAGGTAGAAGGTCATCCTCTTAAGTGTAAGATTTACGGCGACCCTGTAGTTGCAGAAAGTGCACGCAAGTTTATGATTTCTGACCTTTGTGCTTTGATTCCTCTTGTAATCATCGTTGTACTACTGTCCCTCTTCTTCAGCTTTAAGACACTGGATGGAACCTTGCTTCCTTTGATTACAGTTGTTATGTCTGCTGCTTGGACAATGGGCCTTATGGCTTTACTTGGAATTACCTTTACTCTGGTTTCCAGCGTTATTCCGGTTGCTTTGATTGCAGTTGGATCTGCTTACGGTATTCATGTTCTTACACATTATTATGTTGCGCTTGATGGGGTAGAAGGAGAGCTTACCCGTGAAAAATATGAAGAGGCAATTTTTGCAGGACTTAAAGAAGTAATGAAGGCTGTCCTCCTTGCCGGCATTACTACAATCGTGGGATTCATTTCTCTGGTTTCAAGTCCTATTGAACCTCTTCACAGTTTTGCAATCTTCACTGCAATTGGTGTTGGTATTGCTCTCCTTCTTTCTATCACTTTCATTCCGGCTTTACTTTTGTGCAAGGACTTTAAGAAGGTTCAGGCCGGCCGCGAAAAGATGAAGCACCTTACAGAAAAGGTTCAGCGTCGTCTTGAGCGTGCCCGCCAGCTTGCCGGTGGAAAAGAGATGAAGGATGCAAGTGGTAATACTCTTTATACAATTTACCACTTCTTCTGTGGCAGCCGTGTTCGTCTGATTCTCTTTACACTTGTAATCTGCGGTCTTTCTTACGTGGGGCTCCGCATGCTCAAGATTGATACTGCAATCGTAAATTACTTCCCGGAGAACTGTCAGCTTCGTCAGGATATCAAATCAATTGATGAAAACTTTGCCGGAACTAACAGCCTTTATTTTACAATTTCCGGTCAGGAAAAGGGTGACCTTACAAAGCCTGAGATTTTGAAAGCTGTTGATGATATGCAGACTTACCTTGCTGAAAATTACGAAGGAATCGGTAAGATCGTTTCTTTCACAACCTTCATCAAACGTATTAATCAGGTATGGCATGTGCCGGCTACTGGTGATGCACTGGCGGATGCTGACTCGGGCCTGGCTGCCGGCGATGACTCCATGCTTTTGCCGCAGACTGCAAATACTGATGCAGGCGAGGACTTTGATGATTTTGACAGCTTTGACGACTTTGGTGACTTCGGTGATTCAGAAGCTGCTTCTTCAAGTGCCGCCGCTGCAGATGCAGACTGGCTTGACCCAAACATCGAATATGCTCAGAAGCTTTCTCAGCCTATGACAACAGAAGAAGTTCTTGCAATGCTCAACCGCGCTTATGTTGCAGCCGGAGCAAAAAATGCAAGTCCTGAAAAAATGCTTACTGAACTCGAAAAAGAGTGCAACTATAACGGAATGGCTTACTACGAGATTCCTTATGATCCCGCAAAGTATCCGGTTCCAAGTCGTGAAGAGCTCGCTGGTGTCGTAAACGGATATCTGACATTGCTTTCCGGTTCTCTTGACCGCTTTGTAGATGATGACATGAGCCCTCGCGTAATGAGAGTTACCTGTCAGCTCCGCAACCACTCAACAGAAGAAACCGGCGACATTATTGCAGCCGCAAAGAACTTTGCCGCAGAGCACTTCCCTGAAGGCTACACAATCGAAGCAACAGGTGCCGGCGAAATGGAATACACAATGACAA
>CAMJNC010000162.1 GCA_946407195.1 uncultured Treponema sp.
CAATGCTTCAGGAAAATGCTTTCCCTGCAAGTAAGAAAATTGAATGTAAGGGTGTTATGATTTATGGTGGTCGCCGCTTCCATTGTCACGTTCATGAACCTGGCCATGGCTGGCTTGACCTTAAAAATGCAATGGCTCAATCCTGCGACGTTTACTACTGGACAGTAGGACGCGATTCTCTTGGTATTGAAAAAATTGCTTCTTATGCACGAGAGTTTGGTTTTGGTAAGAGCGCACAGATAGACCTTCCTAACCAGGTTGCAGGACTTGTTCCTACAGCAGAATGGAAGGAAAAGAAATATCACGAAAAATGGCTTGGTGGAGATACAATGTCCTGCTCAATTGGTCAGGGCTATATGGAAGCAACACCGCTGCAGCTTGCTAACATGGTTGCCATGGTTTCGAACGAAGGCGTAATTTACAAGCCGCATCTTCTTAAGGAAGTACGAGACCCTGTAAGCGGCGAAGTTATTCAGGAAGTAAAGCCTCAGGTGCTTACAGAATCTACAATCGATAAGGATGTATGGAAGCAGATTCAGGAAGCAATGCGTTACACAGTTACAGACGGTACACCACAGTATCCTATGCATAACAAGATTGTTCAGATTGCCTGTAAAACAGGTACTGCCGAGGTTGAACCATACAGTAATCCAAACAGAAAAGATGAGCAGAGCTGGCACTCATGGCTTGTAGCTTATGCTCCATACGATGCGCCACCAGAAGACCGCGTTTGTGTTGCCACAATTGTTGAAGCATGTAATAAATGGGAATGGTGGGCACCTTACTGTACAAACATCATTATTCAGGGAATCTTTGCTAATCAGACCTGTGAAGAAGCAACTAAAGCACTTGGCTTCTCATATCTTACAAATAACCGCGGAAGGCAGGAATAGGAGAGGGGAGTATGAAAAACAAATTCTTTTCAATGTTCGATTATCTTCTGATTCTGGTTGTACTCACCCTTGTTGCTTTAGGTGTAATGTTTATTTATTCTTCCAGCATTAACTCCGAAGGTGTTCGTGTAACAAATGAATATATAAAGCAGATTATCTGGGCGTCAATTGGTCTGGTTATAATGATAGTGATGACAGTTTATGATTACAGACGTACAGAATCGCTTTCAATTTATGCATTTATAGGTCTGCTTATTCTGCTGGTATATACACGATTATTCGGCCGTTATGTAAACGGTGCAAAAAGCTGGATTGGAATTGGTGAATTTGGTATTCAGCCTTCGGAATTCGGAAAGGTATTTTATATTCTTTATCTTGCAAGAGTACTGGATGATACTGCAAATGGAGATCAGCTTAGACGCTTTTTCCTTGCAACAGGAGTATTGCTGCTTCCAATGGGGCTGATTCTTTTGCAGCCTGATTTAGGTACATCATCTGTTTATCTGCCAATTTACTTTATCATGTGCTTTATTGCAGGGGTTCCAATCCGATATATAGGTTATGTATTCCTGTTTGGTGTTTTTACAATCTTCTTTGCAATACTTCCGGTATGGAATGCAGAAATTGCCGTGACTCCTCTTGCTGTTATTTCGATTTTAACTAATATGCGACTTAGAATGCTTTTGATTTTTGCATTCATGGTTATTACGCTGCTTGGTTATGTAATCCGCCGATACCTTCATGGCCCTCGCTATATTCACTGGATTATCTATTTTACTTCGATAATCGGGCTTGCTTTAATTTTCTCCCTGATTTTGGGTAAGGTTTTAAAGGATTATCAGATTAAGCGTTTAATCATCTTTATGAATCCAAATAAAGATCCGCTTGGTGCCGGCTGGAACATCATTCAGTCAAAGGTTGCAATTGGTGCCGGTGGTGTAATCGGGCAGGGCTACCTGATGGGAACCCAGAGCCATTACCGCTTCTTACCACAGCAGAGTACAGACTTTATCTTCAGTATTCTTTCCGAGGAATTCGGCTTCCTTGGTGGTATTCTTGTTTTCTCACTTTACTTTGTAATTCTTTTGAAGATTCTTTATATAATCCGTAAATGCGTAAACCGTTACGGCTCTTATATATGTGCAGGAATTTTCGGAATGTTCACTTTCCACTTTTTTATTAACGTAGGAATGGTAATGGGGATAATGCCTATTACAGGTATTCCATTACTATTCCTTTCTTACGGTGGTTCATCACTGCTTACTGCAATGACCTGCATTGGGCTCGTGATGAACGTTAATTACCGTAAGGCTGAATTGAAATAACGCTATACGATAAATCTCTTAATATTCTAAATACTGATATTAAAAGGGTAAATACCTTATGGTTAAATATATTAAATAAATTAAGATGTATTTAACAAAGAATAATTAGGAGTCAAAATATGAAACGATTTTATATTTCAATAATTTCAATTTTATTGCTATTAATATTTTTAAGTTGTGATAATAATAGTAGTAGTAGCAATAATAATGCAAATGCAGATAGTAGTAGTAGCAATAATAATGCAAATGCAGAAAGTTGGTTAGATGCCCCATCCTTAAAAGAAGCTTTTGTTGATGGTGGTTACTTTGATAGGTTTGGGTTGGCATGTGAACTTGGTGAATTAAGTAACTCCTCAATAGCAGCAGGTCTTAAACATCATGCAAATACAACAACTCCGGGAAATGAACTAAAACCTCAGTTCATTTTCTGGTATCCTAAGCCATCTCAATATACTACATTTAAAGCGTCAAATGGAAAAACTATAGATGTACCAGCATCTATCAATTTTGCAGCAAAAATGGATCCGTATCTTAATGCTGCAAAATCTGCTGGAATGCAAATTCGTGGACATGTGCTTACTTGGCATTCACAGACATTTGAATGGTTCTTTACGGAAGAATATGCAGATAAGGTTATAACAGATTCATCTGGAAAACCAACAAATCTTGTTGATAAAGATACTATGACTGCCCGTCAAGAGTGGTATATAAAGTCTGTTTTAAAACATGTTGAAGAATGGGAAAAAGCTAATGGATATGGTGATGGAAATCATCTTATTTATTCCTGGGATGTAGTTAATGAAGCTGTTGCAGATGATGCTGCTGATAATTCTACAGAATATTTAAGAGGTTCTACGATAAATACAAAAAATCCAATATTAAATGATTATGGATGTACAGATAATGGTTCAAGATGGTTTCAGATTTATGGAGATAATGAGTTTATTATAAATGCATTCCGCTTTGCAAATGCTTATGCTCCAGCTGATGTAACTCTTTGTTATAACGATTACAATGAATATATGGATTATTCTGGTGAGCATGGTGCATGGAAAACTTCAGGTATTATAAGACTTCTTACTGATATAAAAAACGGTGAGGCAAAGACTGTAAATGGTGAATTAGTAAAACCTCGCATTGATGTTATGGGAATGCAATCTCATGTAGGTAGTGGTTGGCCTCGAGCAGATGGCTATGAAAATGCATTAAAAAGATTTCTTGAATTTGGTATTGATGTACAGATCACAGAATTTGATATTGCAACTTCCAATGCAGATGATACAACAAATTGGAAGAGTTATTTTGATATGTTAAAAAAATATAGTAAAAAAGGTTCTGAGATATCAAAATATGATGGGCATTATCTGACAGGTATAACAATTTGGGGAATTAACGATGAGAACTCATGGATTTCAAATGGTGGCAGTCAGCATCCATTGTTATTCAAAAAGTCAGGAAGTAATATTGTTACAAAAAAATGCTTTTATTCAGTTCTTAATTCTGTAAAATAATAATTCTTTAAGGCTTCTGACTTCTAAGTCAGAAGCCTTTTTTATTTCCATAAATAAGCTAAAAGATAGGGGGATTTTTCTAAGATATTACCGTAAAATCAATATAAAAGTAGACAGAATATACATTATGAATAGCAATAAAGATTAAACGTTTAAGCAATTAAACATAAAGAAGCGCATTTGTTTTCTGGTGTGTGCATAAACTGTTTTGTTCATGTGTCTGTATGGGGATTTTGTCTGTACAGCAGATGAAAAAAAAAACATACCCCACGAACAATAAATGGCACATGAATTTTTTAACATGAATTCTACGGTCTCTGTGGGGGGATTTGGAATTCATGTTTTTTTTTGCCCGAATTCTTTTTTGATGACGGAAAACGAATTTGCAATTTGATTTGTAATTCGGTTTTTGAGTTGCAGTAAAAAGATTTACGGGCAATTTCGGAAATATCCGCAGTTTGCGGTAAAAATATAAACTAGCCAGGAATGGCAGAACTTATCTTTTTAAGACAGGTAAATTAGGGAGACTCTGTATGGAAAAACAGACAAAAATTATTGTGTACACCAATCAAAAAGGCGGTGTCGGAAAAACAACAACCAGTGCTTCAACTATGGCCGGACTTCAAAAAAGAGGTTTTTCGGTTCTTGGAATTGACCTGGATTCACAGTGCAATCTGTCATATGTGCTTAAAGCAGATAAGCAGGTTCCGTCTATCAGAGATGTATTTCGTGATGACTGTGAATTTGAAGAGGCAATTCAGAAAACTTCTTTCGGTGATTTGGTTCAATCAAACAAAGGTCTTGATAACGCAATGAATGACCTTGATGATATTGAAAAAGTATACAAGCTTAGTGAGGTTTTGCAGACTGTTAAAGGCAGATATGACTTTATAATTATTGATACACCCCCTGCCCTTTCAGCCCTTACTACAAATGCCCTTACCTGTGCTGATTATGTTGTTATTCCGGTTCAGGGAGATTCCTTTTCACTACAGGGAGCTGAAGCTTTGTCCAAGACAATTAACGGAATTAAAAGGGTAAATCAGAAAATTAAGATTTTGGGCATCCTCCTTGTACGTTATAAATCAAGGGAATCTCTTTCAAAGCTTATGGCTGACCAGTTCGGCAAATTCGCAGAAATTCTTGAAACAAAGGTATATAAAACTACAATTCGTGAAGGAGTTGTCATAAAAGAAAGTCAGCTGGCAAGAGAAAGTATTTTTGATTATGCAGAGAAAAGTGGCGTAGCTGAAGATTATGATACATTCCTTGAAGAATTACTGAAAGACATTAACGGAGAAGAAATCAATGGCTAAGAAGAAACTTGATACACTTATTGATGATGATAATCCGGTAATGGAATTTTTAGATAAAGCTCAGTCAGCCGGTGGTTATGAAGAACCGGAGATTGAATTACGTAAACGTGCAAAAGAAATGAAAATTTCTGAGTTTACTCAGATTCCAGAGTTGAGGGATATATTTCCAAGAGATGAGAAAATCATGGAGTATATTACAGCTCAGATCCGTGAAGGCTTTGACCCGGCTGAACCAATTGTATACTGGAAACATGACGGCCAGAATATAATTGTAGACGGAAATACTCGTTTTGAATGCACAAAAGCTGCCGAAAAGGAGAAGATTCTTGCCATCGAACGTGAATTTACGGACCTTGAAGAAGCAATTGCATATGCCAAACACCGTCAGGTACGCCGCAACCTTACAGAACAACAGGTATACATGATTGCCAATGCTGATATAAAAACAAAAAGAGGTTCCGGTCGTGACGTTGAGGTAAAAGCAAGAATGACTGGTCTCTCCCCTTCTACAATCCAGCATGCCAAAACCGTAAACAAAAAAGCTTCGGACGAAACAAAAAAGAAGTTTGAAAACGGCGAAATATCACTTAATGAAGCTTACGAAACAGTTAATCCTCCAAAGAAAAAGAAGCAGAAAAAAGATGATGAAGAACCGCTTTCAGATGCCCTTAATGACCCAAGCGGAGACCCGAAGGAACTTCCTGTATGGGACCACTCGGACGGATTTGAAAGACCCGATTATTCAAATCAGGAAAATCCGGATATAGAAGCTGACAGAATCATAATCGCAAGACGTGAAGCATACCAGGAAGGACATGCAGCAGGACTTAAAGAAGGCTGTGACCTTGCAGAAA
>CAMJNC010000163.1 GCA_946407195.1 uncultured Treponema sp.
CGGTTCCGCTTGGTGCCCTTTATACTAAAGATAATTCGGTTATTGGTGAGTTTGGTGACCTTAAGCCTTTTGCAGATTTTTGCAAAGCGGCGGGCATTTCTATTATTCAGCTTTTGCCGGTGAATGATACCGGAACTCAGAGCTCGCCTTACAGCGGGCTTTCGGCTTTTGCCCTGCATCCGATTTACATTCGGCTGAACGAGGTGCCGGGCTTTGACGCGCTTTACAAGAGTGACGCTAAGTTTAAGAAGGCTTATGATGATTTTATCAAGGGGCAGAAGTATGCGCCGCGCTATAACTACGACGCTATTTTGAACCACAAAAATGCCCTGCTCAAGATGCTTTACGATGCAAGTGATGAGGGTAAGACCGGCGAAGCTGGTGATGCACTTTCCAAGTGGATTAAGGCAAACGGCTGGGTAAAATCTTACGCGGTTTATAAAAATCTTAAATGGAATTACATGCAGGCAAGCTGGAAGACCTGGCTGGACACAGACCGTCTTAAGACTAAAGAAGAAATCACTGCCCTCTGGAATAAAAAGGCTTTTAAGAAGGAGCATCTTTTTTATGCCTGGTGCCAGATGGTTGCGGATGCGCAGTTTAAGGATGCTGTTGCCTATGTTCACGAAGCCGGCCTGCTGCTTAAGGGCGACATGCCTATTTTGATGAATGAAGATTCTGCTGATGCCTGGGCCTGCCCTGAAGTTTTCAATCAGGAGCTGCGTGCTGGTGCGCCTGCCGACGAAGACAACCCGACCGGTCAGAACTGGGGATTTCCTACTTACAACTGGAAGAATCTTAAGGAAGCTGATTACGGCTGGTGGAAAGACCGCCTGAAGAATGCTTCGAAATATTATGATGCTTACCGCCTCGACCATATTCTGGGATTCTTCCGCATCTGGGCGATTCCTGAAGCTGATTTAAATGCGCTCAACGGTCACACTGAGCCATATGCTTCTATTAAAAAGACTGAGCTTTATGAGCTTGGCTTTGATGATGACAGAATCCGCTGGCTTAGTCAGCCACATATTCCGACAAGTGCAATTGAAGATATCACCTGGAATCACGACAAGGCTCATCAGATTCTTGCGATTTTCTGTGATAAAATTGACGGTGAGGAACTGTGGAGATTTGCACCGGCGGTTACCGGTTCTAAGATGATTGAGCAGGCTGACCTTTCGGAGCTCTGTGCGCCGGAGGCAATCAGCCGGGTAAAGCAGACTCTCGTTGATTACTGGAGCAACCGTACCCTGCTTGAAATTGCGAAAAATAAATATGTACCGCTCTGGACTTACGGACAGTCAACTTCCTGGGGCAGCCTTAATGAAAAAGAAAAGACTGCGCTTACAGAGTGCTTTGACGAGCTGAACAAGAAAAACGAAAAGCTCTGGAAAAAACAGGCCGACGAGATTTTTGAAGCAATCACAAAGGCTGTAAAGATGATTCCTTGCGGCGAGGACCTTGGTGTTGGAATTGAATGCGTACCAAAGACTATGGACGCTCACAAAATACTGGGACTCCGTGTTGTGCGCTGGTGCCGCGAATGGAGTGAAAAAGATCAGCCTTATGTACCATTTGCAAACTATACTCCTCTTTCGGTTACCACAACTTCTGTGCATGACTCAAGCACTTTGCGCCAGTGGTGGGAAGACGAAAAAGAAAGCGTAAAGGCATTTGTTATGGTAAATGCAGAATTCTTTGGAATTGAAACTGGTGCTGAGGATGGCCCACTCTTCACTGTGCCTGAAGAAGAAATTGAGAAAAAGGCTGAAGAAGTTTCTAAATCACCGTTCACCCCAGAACTCGCCGAAAAGATTCTAAAAGCATCTGCAAGTTCTGCCAGTCAGTGGTTCATTCCGCCGCTACAAGACTTCCTTTATATGGACAAGAGCCTCTGGCTGGACAAGGCAAGTGACGAGCGAATCAACGTGCCAGGAACGGTTACCGAGTTCAACTGGACTTACCGCCTGCCTTGTACGCTTGAAGACCTGGGCAAAAATACAGCCTTAATTGAAAAAATCATGACTGTGTCTGAAAGGTAATTTCCAGCAGAGCCTTCCCCCGCAAGGCTTGTTACAATGCCAGCGGCAAGCGAATTAAAATCATATAAATTATGGTGCCGCCGAAAATGCTTAACAGAGAATTTTTTTTCCAGAGGTAAGTTGCAATTGTAAAAATGATGGCTGCGATTTGCGGTACCCACTGTCCTAGACTGGTAAATCTCACATCTCGCAGGCTGTAAATCAAAAGACCAATCATCACAAGCGGAGGAATGTAACGTTCAAAAATGTTAATCAGTTTTCCGGGCTTGCGTTTCGAAAAAACTGCAAAGGGAAAAAGGCGCTCGGCAAAAACAATCAGACCAATCAGCAAAGAAACAAGTACAGCTTTAGTTACCGGCATGCTGGCCCTCCTTCCTTTCGCGTACAAATTTCTGAATCTGTTCAATGCTCAAAACTGCAAACAAAGCCGTAAGCGCAAAATCAACCCCTGTCATATCAAAAGGGATCATCGCACCAGCAAGGCCGCCAATCAAACTTCCGCCAACCCAGTAAGTCTGGTCTAACAAGGACACCATAAAAAAATAATCTTCGGGTCGTACTCCCGCAGGCACTTCCGTTGTAGTCAGCAGAGAAAAGGTTTCATCAGTTAAAGCATAAATCAGATAAGGCTTGGTCCGCCTGCAGCCCTTGAACTGATTAATCAGTGGCAGCCCGTAAACAATATGGCGGATATTCAAAAGCAGCTCAGTCGCAAGAATTGCAAGCACCGGAGTTCCCGCAGCAAAAAGCGGAACCGCAAGAAACTGCCCTGCCCCTGCAAAAATCAAAATCCCCATCGCAGGCGCAAGCCACCACGGATACCCCGCATTAATCGTTACCAGGCCAAACGCAATTCCACACGAAATATACCCCAGAAAAACCGGAATCGTAGTTCTGAGCGCAACCTTCAAACAATGTATGTTCATAATCTATTTACCAGAAAAAAGATTATTTCACCTTGTGACCAGAAGCTGCTTCGAAATTGTACTTTACAATTCCTAAATCCAGTTGAGTCATAGGGCCGCGTTTTGTTGAGATAACTGCTTCATCGCCTTCAAGAGAAACCTGGAACTTCTGCTGATTCAGCGCAGTTGGTGCAAGGATTGCTGCTTCAAGGCCTTCCTGGAACCAGACCGGTGTGTTTGGTAAATCAGCTTCCGAAACCTTACAGAGTTTGCTCAACGGCTTTGATTTGTGAGCCACACCCTGGCTTTCACCGTATCCCAAAGCGATTACACAGACAATCTTTTCGCCGGCATTTTTGTCGGCCTTGCATTTTCCTTTGCCATACGTGCCCGCAACCCAACAGGTGTTCAAGCCAAGTGTCTGCGCTGTAAGAACAATTTTCTGTCCGTAGTAGCCGCACTTTTCATCAAGCTTATCAATGGACTTACTGCCAATCATAGCGATATAGTTCTTTGCATTTTTGAACTTGCCGTAATGAGCAAGGAAGGTATCAAAGCATTCAGGATCATCAGTAACCAGCTGAATGTTTAATCCGCTTTCTGCATTGCACTCCTTAATCAGAGCCTCAAGCTTTTCTTTATCTTCGCTTTTTACAGGAAGATCCTTAAACTGTCTCACCGAATGTCTTTCTTTGATTGCTTCTTTTATATCCATATTTAAATAATAATACAAAAAAACAAATCAGCGACATAAAAATATGTTATTTCCTACTAATTCTTGTTAGTCTCAGTTGACAACTTTATAAAATGGTACTATATTTTATACAATATCATTGTACTCAATTAGAATATAAGTGGAGGCTATAATGTCATTTGCTGTAAGATACTATACCAAAACTGGTAACACAAAACGACTTGCAGATGCAATTGCAAAGGAACTTGGAGTTGAGGCACTTCCTATCTCCGAGCCAGTAACAGAAAAGGTGGATATTCTTTTCCTCGGAAACTCATATTACGCCTTTAATATTGATCCAGAGGTTCGCAACTTTGTCGCATCTCTTTCTAAGGACAAGGTTGGAAAGATCGTGAACTTTGGTTCAGCAGCCCTTCTCAATTCTACTTACAAAAAGGTTAAGGCAGAAGCTGATAAGGTTGGCGTTCCTATGGATGAAAAAGAATTCCACTGTAAAGGCGAGTTCAAAGGACTTCATAAGGGTAGACCAAATGAAGATGATATCAAGGCTGCAGTTGAGTTTGTAAAGCAGTATAAGTAGGAGGACAAAGATGATTTATGATTACGAAGTAACAACAGGTAAAGGTGAAACATTAAAGCTTTCTGAATTCAAAGGAAAGGTAATTTTGATTGTAAATACAGCAACAGGCTGCGGCTTTACTCCACAGTATGCACCAATCGAAAAGCTCTATAAGGATTATCACGAAAAGGACCTTGAGATTCTTGATATCCCATGTAATCAGTTTGGAGGCCAGGCTCCAGGTTCAGATGAAGAGATTCATGAGTTCTGTACCCTCCACTACAACACAACTTTCCCACAGATGAAGAAAGCAGATGTAAATGGAGCTAATGAACTTCCCCTTTATACATATCTCAAATCTCAGAAAGGCTTTGAAGGTTTTGATGAACACGAGTATAAAGCACTTCTCGAGAAGATGTTTTCTGATGCAGATCCAGATTGGGCAAAAAAGCCTGACATTAAATGGAACTTCACAAAATTCATCGTTGACCGTAACGGTAATGTAGTTGCCCGCTTTGAACCAACTGCAGACATGGCAAAGGTTGAAGAATGTATTAAGGCATTACTCTAGCTTACCGTGTTTGGGCCCGCAGGGCCCCACAATGTCCCCAGGGTGTCCTTAATAATGTGGTGGCTTGCGATTTGGAATGTCGCCTTCCATAGCACTGGACATTTCGCGGATTCTGTCCGACATCAGTTTTATTTCTTTCTGCAGCTTATCAATAGTTTTTGCCTGATCAACTGCAACGTTTTGAATCTGGCTTACAAAGTCTTCCATGTAGGCAAGCTTCATTTCGATTGCAGTCAAGCGCTCTTCTGTTTCTTTTTCCATAGCTATTTCATTATAGCATTGTTTGCAACAAGTCATAAATATTGCGACCATCTTCTGCAGAGGTTTTCTTTAATTTAAATACAGACATGTCACACTCCATACCGATATTTCATTCTATAATGATACTCCGTTTCTCCGTTTGGAGTAAATCCTAATCTCTCGTAGAGTTTTCCTACAGGATTCTGTTTAAAATACTGAATTACAATATCCCTATCTTTATTTTCTTCTAATTTTTCTTTTAAAATTTTACTGCCAATTCCTTTGTTCTGGTATTGTGGAATAATACAAATATTTTCGATTTCATAAATTCCATTAGATATGATTTTTCCATTATAAAAACCGATTTTAGTTTCTTCATACATAATAATAAATGCATTGTTCTTTACATTTGTAATAAAGTTGTCAAAATATTTTCGCTGTTCTTCTTCATTCCAGCTTCCCCAATTTTTTTCGACATACTTTCTGTATGCATTTTTTTTTACTTCATATACAAATTCGTAATCTTCATCTCTATATGGGATTAATTTTATACCAGCCAATTTTTTACTTCCTTGATGTTGTCTAAACTCAAGACAATTCTGCCATAAAGTTCAATAAAGAACTATAGTCAGATTCTATTTTTCGGGAAATAAAATGGGGGTTTTAGGGGGAATCAGAAAGTCTTTAGGTTTGATGACTTTGATTGCAGCCTTTGTGCTACACCTTACAGTAATCGCACACCAAGCCTTTTACGTCCACCTTGCAGGTAAAGAGACAGCCGTCGAGTTCTCCGCTTTGGCCGGTTGCTGCGGTGGTGATGAAAAGGATGTCCAGCTTGTCGCCCATAAAGCAGCAGGAAGTTACGTTTTTGGCAGGCACATTTATAA
>CAMJNC010000164.1 GCA_946407195.1 uncultured Treponema sp.
ATAAGGATACTGCTGCTAAGGTTCAGCGCCTCATCGATCGTCTTGAAGACAACGACGATGTTCAGAACGTATATCACACAGCTGAATATCCAGATGACTTTGAGCCAGAGGCTTAATTAGTCGAACTTGCGGTGGTTGAGTTTGTCGAAACCACCAGTTGTAAGAATCCGTTCCTGTAAGGAGCGGATTTTTTTTGTCCGATAATATTTATATGAGTGAAAAGTTTACTTCCTTGCCGGGTAGTGAAAAAGTTGAAGTTCAAAGTTCTCAAAAGATTCGCCGTGTACGACGGGTTCTTGGAATAGACCCTGGTCTTGCTAACACCGGTTTTGGCGTAGTTGATTTTTGTGACGGCCGCTACCGCATGGTATCTTACGGCTGTATTACAACTAAGGCCGACCAGCCGCACGGAGAGCGGCTTCTTACTATTTACAGCCGCCTTTGTGCTGTGATTGATGAGTTTCAGCCAGACGAGGCAGGAATGGAAACTCTTTATTTTGCCCGAAACGTTACTTCTGCAATGGGAGTAGCTGAAGCGCGTGGTGTTGTTACTTTGTGCCTTGCCCAGCATAATATTATGCTCGGGGAATATCAGCCGAATCAGATTAAACAGGCGGTTACCGGAACTGCCAGCGCCGATAAGGAGTTGGTAGAGCGGTATGTAAAAATTCTGCTTGGATTAAAAACTGAGCCTAAGCCCGACCATGCGGCTGATGCGCTTGCAGGTGCGATAACACACCTGCATTATAAAAACTGATTTATCTTAATGCCTCTTCGAGTACCGCGAGGTTGGCTTCCATAATCTTAAGATATGTTGTGCCGGCTGTGGCCTGTTTTGCGGTTGTAGACTGGATTGAATCGAGGGTGAGAACCTTTGCACTCTTTTTCTTTGTATTCTGAATTATTGTGCGGGCGATTTTTCCATCTCCGCTTTCAATTTTAAGAACTGCGTTGAGTCCAAGCTCGTCTACTTTTTTTGCAAGGAAAATTACTGTCTCAAAGCTTGCTTCGGTTTCGGCTGAGCAGCCCACGAAAGCTGCGTAGTAGTCGAGGTTATAGTCGTCTACGAGGTAGCGGAACGGGAAGCGGTCGCCAAAGAGAATTGTTTTCTTGTTACCTGCTTTTACTACTGCATCGTATTTTGCATCGAGTGAGTCAAGGCGGGCTGTGTAAGCCTTGAGGTTTGCTTTGTAGGCTGCAGCGTTAGCAGCGTCTTTCTCGCAGAGGGCAGAAGCAATTTCTGCACAAAGAACTTTTGTATTACGGAGTGAAAGCCATACGTGTTCGTCGTATTCTACTTCCTCGTCATCGTCGTGATGGTGGTGGTGATGTTCTTCTGCTTCGTGATGATCATGGTCTTCGTGATCGTGGTCGCCATCGTGATGGTGATGCTCGTGTTCTTCTTCCTCTTCGGCCTGCATACCTTCTTTAACTTCTTCGGCTTTAACCTTGTCGCCGAGAGTTTCCATAAGATTGATAACTTTCATATTTTTGTTCTTTGCGTTTTTAAGGGCATCTTTTACCCAACCGTCACTCTCACCGCCAACGTAAATGAAAATGTCTGCGGTTGAAATTTTAGCAATGTCCTGGATTGATGGCTGATATGAATGTAGATCTACACCATTTCCAAGAAGAAGGGTGAGCTCAACGTTGCTTGCCTTGTCACCAAGGATTTCGCGGGCCCAGTCGTACTCCGGGAAAATTGTGGTTACAACTTTGAGTTTACCGTTGTTTTTGTCGGCTTTCTTTGCCTTTGCAAAAACTGATGTTGTGAGTGCGAGGAGGATTGCGGCTCCTGCGATCATTTTCTTTAATTTCATATATATCTCCTTAAGCGATGGCCTTTTCATCAAGGCAGCTTTCCAGTGCCTTTTTTATTTCTTCCTGATTGTATCCTTTACCAATAAACACAATCTGATTTTCTCTGTCTCCGAACTCTTCGTCCCAGTTTTCCTTTACATCAGGGTTCTCTTCGAGGAAGGCTTTTTTCTGTTCTTCAACGAGGGCGTCTATCCAGTAAGATACTTCCATTACAGAAGAGTTACGGCCAGCCTGCTCGAAAAGCAGAACGTCTGCATCAGCATCTGAGAACCAGATGTAACCCTTTGCACGGATAAGCTCCTTTGGATAATTGTTGTTTATAAAGTCTGCAAACTTTTCGCGGTTAAACGGACGCTTTTCTTCATAAACGAAACTTGAAATGCCGTACTCATCTGTGCAGCCTTGTTTCTGATTCAGACTGTTGATTGCCTTCTGAATTGCAGAAGAGGAATCAATCTGTTCAAAGTTGAATGGTTCTTTGGTTGTGATTTTTTTAAGCTCAATATTTCCGTTCACACTGTGGTAAATTGGCGCACGAGTCTGGAACTCGCGGACAATTTTTTCTACCTCTGCCAGCTGACTTTCATTTAGAAGGTCGCATTTATTTAATACGATAAAGTTACAGAACTCAATCTGGTCAACAATCAGAGTGGAAATTTCTTCTGCTGTAAGATTATTTTCATCAACCTTTTCGTCTATCTGCTTTTTCAAATCATCTAAGAACTCGCGGTAGATTCTGTCTGCATCAACTACAGTTACAACCGAAGTAAGATAAACGTTGGTATCAGGGTTATCTTCCTCGTAAGCAAGGAAGCTGGCACTAACTGCACCCGGATCACTGATTCCTGAAGCTTCTACGAAAATAACTTCTACACTGTCGATAGCAGAAATCTTTTCTATCTGTTTGATAAACTCTTCGCGCAGGGTGCAGCAGATACATCCGTTCTGAAGCTCGAACATAGGGCACTCTGCAACATTTGCGCCTTCCTTTTTCAATATAGAAGCATCTACGTTAATGCTTCCCATGTCATTTACTATAAGGGCAACACGGCGAGTTTCCTGACGGAGCAGGTTATTAAGCAGTGTTGTTTTGCCCGAACCAAGGTAGCCGGTAATTAAGACTACGGGTTTTTTATTATTCTTTTTCATTTTTATCCTCTTTTTTATCTGGCGGTAAAAAGAGGGCTTCTAAATTACAAGTTTTACTTTCTGCTTAACGAGGGTGGCAGGTGCTATGAGGAGGGCAGAAAGAATTAGGATATTTATATAGAAAAAAGCGGTGTGTACTGCGGTTGCGGTGGTCGTGCTTTTTCCGATTTTTTTTGTGCTGTGGATTATCTGAAGAACAAGACAGATCGGACAGTCTTCTTCATGGCAGGCAGCTTCGTGGCCTGTGTGACAGGCTTCAAAACTGAGGACTGTAAAAAGAGAGATTACTGTTAAAAGCGCAGCTATGCGAAGAAGTCGGAAAAGCTTTTGATTATTCATCTTCTTTTTCCTTCTTGCATGCACAATCTGTGCAGAGTCCGTAGAAAACTGTTCTCAACGGATTTATAACAAAGCCGTGTTCTGTTTTGAGATGCCCGCCGAGTTCTTCAAGCTCCTCGCATTCAAGATGAATAAGACGGCCGCAGAGTTCGCACTTTAAGTGAAAGTGATGATCGTTTTTACTGCATTCTTCGCCTGCGTATTCAAAGCAGGCTGCCGAATGGTCATCTATAAAATACTTTTGGATTTTTCCGTCGTTTACGAGTTTTTCGAGCTGGCGGTAAATTGTTGCAATTCCGATTGAGATATTTTTTGCTTCAAAGTGAGCACGAACATCTTCTGCGGTAAAATGCTTTCCCTGCATTTCGCGGAGATAAGAAAGAAGAAGTTCCTGCTGTTTTGTTTTATAAACTGCTTTCTGCATTTTTCTGTGCTCGTGAATTTGATAATAATTATCAAATTATACGAGTTGCAGAAAAATTGTCAATTGAATTTGAGAATAATTATCAAATTAGCCTATAATCGAAGAAAGAAAGGCTCAGAGGCAATCTATGCTTGCCTACTTAATCTTCACAAGTCGCTTTATATCATCTATAATAGAAACATGTTCAACTCACTTACTGGAATTATTACCGCGAAATTTCCTAAACAGGTTTTTATAGATACAAACGGCGTTGAATGGGATTTATGTGTCCCTGATTCTAACCTCGATATGCTGCCGCCGGTTGGCAATGAGGCTAAGATTTATACATATCTTCAGCATACAGATCAATTAATGTCGCTTTATGGATTCGCAAGTGCTGATGAACGAAGCGTATTCCTTGACCTTTTAAAAGTTGATGGAGTAGGCCCAAAGGGCGCCGTAAAAATTATGAGTGCTGTTTCGAGCTCACGTTTGCTCGACGTTCTTGAAAAAGGCGATCTGGAGATGCTCGAAAAAATTCCAGGTGTTGGTAAAAAGACTGCCGGTAAGTTACTGCTGACATTGAAGGGTAAGCTAAAGCTCCGCGAAGAAGAGGGAAGTGTTGTACGTGTCGCTTCTGCTTCGCCTTATGCTGATGTTATTACCTCTCTTGCAAGCATGGGCTACGACAAAAAGCTTGTTGAACAGAAGGTTGCACAACTGGTAGAAGTTCTTACAAACGATAAAGATTTTGCAGGAAAAACTCAAAAGGAACGCGAAGATATTTTGTTCCGTCGTGCTATTGTGGAGCTTGCATAGGAGGATTTTATGGCTGAAGATTTTGGTGAAGATTTTTCTGCAATTGTGCGCGCTGATTTGAGAAACTCTTATGATGAGCAGGATAATAAACTGCGCCCGACCATGCTTAAGGATTTTCTTGGGCAGGAGAGCGTAAAGAAAAATCTTTCTACTTTTATTGAAGCGGCAAAGCTCCGCGAAGAGCCTCTGGATCACCTTTTGCTTATTGGACCTCCGGGACTTGGAAAAACAACTTTGGCACAGATTACTGCACACGAGCTTGGAGTTGATTTCAAGGTAACAAGCGCGCCGGCGCTCGATAAACCAAAAGACCTTGCCGGTATTCTAAGCACTATTACTCCGCGAACTGTTTTCTTTATAGATGAAATTCACCGCTTAAAGCCTGCCATTGAAGAAATGCTTTATATTGCAATGGAAGATTTTGAACTGGACTGGATTATTGGTCAGGGAGCGGCTGCGCGTACTGTTCGTATTCCAATACCTCCTTTTACTCTTGTGGGAGCAACAACAAAGGCGGGTTCTGTTTCAAGCCCGCTCCGTTCGCGCTTTGGCTTTATTCCTCGTTTTGAATTTTATACACAGAAGGAGCTTGCTTCTATTATAAAGCGCTCGGCAAATATTCTTGAAATCGGTATTGAAGAAGATGCCGCTATGCTGCTTGCTCAGTGCTGCCGTGGAACTCCTCGTGTTGCTAACCGTGTTCTCCGCCGTATGAGAGACTTTGCTCAGGTTGCCGGAAGTAATGCTATTACAGTTGATATTGTTGATGATGGCCTGAAGCGTCTTGAGATTGATGAAATAGGTCTTGAAAAGTACGACCGCGAAATTCTCCGTTCAATTATTGAGAACTTTGGAGGCGGCCCGGTTGGTGCTGAGACTCTTGCAATTTCCATTGGCGAAAGTATGGATACTCTGGAAGATTATTACGAGCCGTACCTTATACAGTGCGGACTTCTCCAGAGAACTCCGCGCGGCCGAATGGTTACGGAAAAAGCATATACCCACCTCGGGCTCACACATGCTTCTGATTCAAAAGACGGCCTTCAGGGAAGTCTCTTTTAGACGAAGCAATCTCATTTCCCATAACTCTTATTTTGTGATAATATATCCCCCATGTTAACATCCGATTTTAATTTTGACCTGCCGGAAGATTTGATTGCGCAGCATCCGAGTGGAGTGCGCGGGCAGGATAAACTTATGCTTTTGAATCGTGCTACCGGCGAAGTAGAACATCACATGATGGACGACCTTCCAGATTTAATTGAGCCGGGCACACTCATGATTTT
>CAMJNC010000165.1 GCA_946407195.1 uncultured Treponema sp.
ATATTGCGCTTGCAGAAAAAAATCCGAATATCAAAAAATACATAAAAGAAAAGCTCGCAGATGGAATTTATCTTTTGAGTATTCCTGCAGGTCAGAGTATTTCCGATTTTATTTCTGAAAGCTCCCTTGATTTTCTTGGCGACGTTAAATCGTCAGAGACAAAATCTGAATTTTCAAGCTTCCCGCTTTTACGTGACGGACACAAAATTGGGGTTCTTGCTGCTGGTATTCATAAAGCCGGTACAGTCGGCAATGAAATCAAAAAAACTTCTGTTAGCGAAGCAGACAAGCTTCTAAAAAAATTAAAGGGCAGCCTCGACGCACAGAATATGGAAAAGCAGCAGAAGGAAAGCCTGAATCACAGAATTTCCAGCCGTCTTATTCTTTCTGAAAATCAGCTTAAGACTGCTGCAGTACGAACAGAAATTCTCGAAGCCGATGGAATGGATTTTTCTGGTAAAGTGCATCTAATTGAAGCTGCTGTAAAAGACGAGGATTTAATGGAGCTCCAGCTGCCGAATGCAGACGGCAAGGGAGACTTCTTTACAATAGTTGGTCACCCGCTTGGAATTTCAAAACAGCCGGGCGAGGCAGTAATGCGCTTTGAGGTTGAACCAACAAAAGAAATCGAAAACTTTTTAGTAAGCCGGATTACACATTTACGCCGGCTCCGCTATTAGGAACAATTATGGAACTATATATAGTACGTCACGGCACCACAGACTGGAATGCACAGAAAAAATTTCAGGGTGCACAGGATATTGATTTAAACGAAAATGGCCGCAAGCTCGCAGGAGAGCTCGGTAAACGACTCGACTCAGAAGGAATTGATTTTGACTGCATCTATTCTTCTCCTTTGAGCCGCGCCTACGAAACTGCTTGCCTTATCCGCGGTCACAAAATTTATCCGATTATCAAAAATCCGCTGCTTACAGAAATCAGCTTTGGCGGGCTCGAAGGTCTTCCTTATGACGAATGGATTAACACAGACCATCCGCGAAAATATTTTTTCACCGAGCCTGGACGATATGTTCCGCCGGAGGGTGGAGAAACCTTTCAGTCTGTCTGCGACCGCACAAAGAAATTTGTTCAGACAGTAATAGAACCGATTCAAAAGAACAAACCTGATTCCCGCATTATGATTGTCGCACATGGTGCTCTCTTAGCAGGAATGATGTGTTATCTTGAAGGCCACGGAACAGATAACTTCTGGGGCAGCGGCCTCAAGGGCAACTGCGAAGAGGCAGTTTATAAGTTCGATGGAAACAGGTGGACAAAAACCCACGAGGATGAAGTACATGAAAACCCTTATCAAAAATAAAAAGGACTCATCATCAATTGAAGTCACAGTCGAAACCTTAAAGCGCGGCGGCATCGTAATAATTCCGACCGATACAGTTTACGGCTTCAGCGGAATCGTAGATCTCAAAAGCGCCGGCACAACCACACCGGCTTACGAAACAGATGCAAAAATCCGCGCAATAAAAGGCCGCACCGAAACAAAGCCTCTCATCCAGCTTATTGCAAAGCCCGAAGATCTGCGTCTTTATACCAACGACAAAATCCCCGACACCCTGCTTTCAAAATGGCCGGGTGCTCTCACTATAATTGTTCACATCAAAAAAGACTCGCCGCTTGCCGCAACTGCAATTCCCGAATCAGAAACGGTTGCCTTCCGATGTCCCGGTGATGCCTGGCTCCGCGAAATTATCGCCAGATGCGAAGCACCGGTTTTCAGCACAAGTGTAAACCGCAGCGGTCAGCCAGTGCTCGATACCACAGCGGCCATCACCAGCGAGTTCGAAAATGAAGTTGACCTCATTATAGATGACGGCGACAAAAAAGGCGCCCTGCCTTCGACACTCGTTGCAATAGAAAACGGTCAGGTAAAAGTCCTTCGTCAGGGCTCAGTAAAGATAGAGGAATAAAATGAGTTTTCGTGATAAAAAAGTTTTCGGTTATCTGCTGGCCGCTGCCTGCGTATTTTTCTGGGGCATTACCTTTGTCTGCACAAAATATCTTCTGCGGGATTTCTCACCGCTGGAAATTCTTTTTTACAGATTCATTGCAGCTTATTTAGGACTTTGGATTCTTCGTCCGAGATATGAAAAAATCGCAGCACGCGACAATATTCTTTTTGCTCTCGCCGGATTTTCCGGAGTAATTCTTTATCAGCTTTTTGAAAACATAGCCATCAATTATACAAACGCTTCAAACGTAAGTGTTATTGTAAGCATATGTCCGCTTTTCACCGTAATTTTCAGCCAGATTTTTCTGAAGGAAAAACACCTTTCTGTATGGTTTATCATCGGATTTATAATTTCAATTACCGGAGTTACTCTGGTCTGCCTGAATGGTAACAAAACCTTAGAGTTCAAACCAAAGGGAGATTTTCTGGCCCTTTTCTCTGCAGTCTGCTGGGGTCTTTATTCTGTTGTGATTTCACTTATAAACAGGAAGAATTACGACCAGATTTGTGCAACACGACGTATTTTCTTTTTCGCGGTTCTGATGATGATTCCACTTATGATTTTCACAAATGATATCAGCATACTCCAGAACAGCTCGCGTTTTACAAAACCTCTTAATATTCTTTCTTTACTTTTTCTAGGAATTATTGCAAGCGGCTTCTGCTTTGCCGCCTGGAACAAAGCCTGCAAGATTGTAGGAACCGTAAAAGTCAGCTGCGGCCTTTATCTTATACCGATTGTTACGATTATTTTTGCCTTTTTCGTACTCGGTGAAAAAATCACACTGGCTGGAGCTCTCGGTGCAGCAATTACAATCGCAGGCTTGTTTGTCAGCGAGAGATAGTAAAAACTATTACTCTACAGTGAAGCACCAGGCTTCGTCCCAGCTTACAGGATCAATATTGAAAACTGAAGCTGCTTTTTTTCCGCCTTCGTTAAGTGCAGTATAGAAGAGCGCATATTCACCTGGTTCGAGATTTTCGAGCTTTACTTCATAAGTGGTGTCATCAATCTGTGTAAATGGAAGTTCGGCACCGCCATTTTCTTTTGTATTAAAGCCCATGATTTCTACGCCTGTAGAAACCTTTCTTTCTTTTTTGGTTACTTCGAGTTTATAAAGAAGGAAGTTTGCTGTTGTACTGAATTCTGTGAAAGGGCCTGCGAGCTTAAGTTTCTTACCTGATTTTGGAGGGAAAACAAAAATCAAAGAATCTTCTTTTGCATAAGTCAAGCCAGATGTAACACCCTTTATTTTGTGTTCTTCTTTTCCAATGCTGAAAGCTCCAGCAGAACCGCCTTTTTTAGTGTTACTCAATCTGGTTACTTTTACAGGTGTAAGTGCGTCTCCTTTTTTCAAATAGAGACCAGGATCTTCTGCAAACATCATTAAACAAGTTGCAAATGCAACAACCAAAAGTGATAAAGTTTTTTTCATATTAGCACCTCCTAGCGCTTAAACAATTCTAATATGTTTAAACACACCAGACAACTGCTAATGCCACTTCTATTGGATTTATTAATTTTTGTTATATCCGGCTATTTTCGTCTTACTTCAAACTTCTTTTCACCGGAGGTCGGTTTTTTCTCTTCGAGCTGCTGATATTTTTTGTAGAGAACCTCCTGAGCACGAACCGGTTCTTCTTTTTTACCGCGTGCTGCAGGCTCCCAGCTTCCGTTTGACTTAAGTTCCATAGAGGTTGTGTTGTCTGCAAAATAGGTATCGAGAATTGATTTTACATCCTCAAAGGCAGCCTTATCGAGAATCGGGAACATAAGCTCAATGCGACGGTCGAGGTTTCGGTTCATCCAGTCGGCAGAAGAACAGTAAAGCTCCGGAGTACCACCATTCTGAAAATAGAAAATTCGAGAGTGTTCGAGGTATCGGTCTACAATTGAAACAACCTTTATGTTTTCACTAAGGCCTTCTACACCAGGAACCAGCATACAGATTCCACGGATATTCAAAAGAACTTTTACGCCGGCCTGACTCGCCCTGTACAAGGCAGAAATAACCTCTTCGTGTGTAAGACTATTCATTTTTGCAATTATAAGCCCCGGATTTTCCGGACGGCTTCGCTCTATTTCGCGGTTTATCATTGCAATGAGGCGCGACTTAATTGTAACCGGAGCCATGCTTAAGCAGTTCATGTTCTGCAAGGTTGAATAACCTGTAACAAGATTGAAGAACAAAGTTGCATCATTTGCAATCTGAGGATTAACCGTAAACAGAGAAATATCAGAATAAAGCTTTGCAGTCTTAGTATTATAATTTCCTGTAGCCAGATGAACGTAACGGCGGATTGTGTCGCTTTCACGGCGGATTACCATAAGGATCTTTGCGTGAACCTTAAGATTTACAAGTCCATAAATAACAGTAACGCCGGCCTGCTCCAGCTCATTTGCCCAGGCAATATTTCGTTCCTCGTCAAAGCGCGCTTTGAGTTCTACAAGAACAACAACCTGCTTGCCGCGCTGTGCCGCACGTTCAAGAGCATCGATAATCGGAGAGTTACGGCCGGTACGATACAGAGTCATTTTTATGCCCAGTACATCGTCATCGTCTGCCGCATCAGAAATAAATTTTACAACAGGATCATAACTTTCATATGGAACGTGAAGTATTTTGTCATGCAGCTTAAGCGTATCCCAGTAAGGTTCTTCTTCAGGTAAATCAGCCGGGTAAAAATGCTCCCACGGCTCAAAGCTCATAGAACCATTTTCATCTGCTTCACGCAGCTCCATAAGGTTACCCGGATTTATAATCTGATCAATCTTATAAACATCATCTTCAGCAAGCTCAAGTTTTTCCATCAAAAACTTTTGAATTTTTGAGCTTGAAGAATTACAGGTCATCTGAACCGGGAACGAAGATTTTCTTTGAATCAGAACATCTTCCATTGCATGAATGAAGTTCTTTCCTGCATCCTCATCCACCGCAAAATCCGCGTCGCGCGTTACCTTAAACAAAAGCGTCTCTTCTACTTCAAAGCCCGGAAAAAGCTTGGTTCCGAATTCCGTAATAATATCCTGCAGTAACGCAAATTGCCCGCCCCGGCTGCCCGCCTCATTATTCCCCGAGAGCCAGTAAATATTGCGGATCCCGTCTGGCACTTCCACCAGAGCAATTCGCGGCGCATCCTCACTACCACGGAACTCTTCTGCTCCCGCAGACTTTTTAATACCAGCAATAGGCGCCAGCAAAAACGCCGCGTAGGTCGTGAGATTTTTAATATGAGGAAACGCTTCAATATCCGTACGCAGCGGTGTAAGCAAAGGAAAGATTTCTGTATTAAAAACACCGCTCAAATAATCAGCCTGTGGCTGCGTGTACTGCATAGGAGTTACGTACACCAGCCCCTCATTCGCGAGCGCCGGCAGAATATCCTGCATAAGACATTCCTGCTGACTGCGGATAATCTGGTGAGCACGTGCAGAAACAGAAGTATAAACCATCTGCGGAGAAAGCCCCGAAACATCAACAAAGCCGGGATTTTCTGCAAGAAGACGTTTTAACGAAGCAACGCGAACCTGAAAAAACTCATCAAAATTTGAGGTTACGATAGACAAAAACTGAAGGCGTTCAAGCAGAGGCAGTTCTTTATTGAGCCCCTGAAATAAAACGCGGGCATTAAATTCGAGCCAGCTGAGCTCGCGGTTGAAATATCGTTCCTGCATAGTACGCTCCTTAAAGCAGTATCACCTTATAACCAAAAACCGACTCGAACATACCAGACTTTTCGTTAAGGGCAATTTTTTCAAGTACAGTATTCTTTGAAGATTTTGTATGAATAACCACCGAGTTCTGCTGCAGCTTAATGG
>CAMJNC010000166.1 GCA_946407195.1 uncultured Treponema sp.
AATATACATTATAAAAAGTTAGTGGTGGTTTTGAGTACCCTTAATGCATATATAATACCACTTAAAGTTATTGTCAAGATAACAAATTCGGTACGAGCAACGAGCACCGACTATTACTCGTAGTGGATAGTCGGTGATTCTGTCTACCTAGCCAAATTGCTGAAAACCGCCCAAAAACGACGTTTTTGACTAATTTCCCGAAGATTGGCATTTACACACGAAATTTTAAATCCTAGACGCATTACAGAGCAATTTTCGAGCCTTACGCACCAACATTAAAACCTTGCGATTTTTGTTCCAAAAATCACAAGGTCTAATCTATCTGCGTTTGCCTTTGGTTTTATTAACAGCATTGTTGTCAGACTGCAGAAACTCCCCATAGGTTTTATAACCAAGAGCTTTTGCATCCTGGAGATTTTGAATAACAGTATCAATCGGAGTGGCTTTGAAATCATGCAATTCTGCCTTATGTTTTTTTAAGGCATACCCCACCTTTTCGAAGAGATTTGTACAATTTTTTTCAAGGCTTTGAAATTGGGAAATTCTGTCTTTTTTGTTCTCACGAATTGCCTTTTCAACTTGTGAAAATTGCTCAAAATTCTCCCCGAAAATCTTGCTTAAATGCTCATTAAAATTTTCAAAAATGACCTCATTTTCAAACTCTTTTTGACGCTGATTTAATTGCTCTTCACGTTGATTTAATTGCTCCTCAAGTTCTTTAAGTTGGCCTTTTTTTTCCAGGATAGTATCATTTAATTTTTGAGCTGACTCCATAACTTTTTTTTGACTTTGGCGAATTTTTACGTCTGATATCAGTTGCTCATATCTTGCTTTTTTGAGGATTTTGGAATCCTCGTATTCCTCGGGTTTTCTTTCCGGCTGAATGATTTTATGACCAAAAGCTTCACAGAGTTTTTGTAAATTATTACGCTGCTTTTCCTGCCATTGCATTTCTGCAGTAACCAATTTTTTCTTGATTTTTTCATTGCCGTTTTCATCAGTTTCTTTGACTTCGACAACCTTATTTTCATACCCTTGTTGTTTCAATGCCTTTGTTAAAGAGTTCTGAACTGACAGACCTTTTTTGAATCCGCTGGCAACCGGAATGTAATCAATGTGAATATGCGGAGTCTTTTCATCACCGTGAAAATATGCACCAATCACTTTCAAATGTGGGTTGTTTTTCTCAAAATTTTTGTAAAAAATTTTAAGTAATTTCTTTGCTTCCTGTTTGTCACTCAACTGATTTTCAGCATTTCCAATCTGAGCGATAAACTCATAACATTCATTTTTGTATTTGTCTTTTCGGATTGAATCAAGATAAGAATTGATTTTTCGGTCTGAACGTTTTTGTTTGGAATTGTATTCTCTTACAGCTTTCCCAAAAAGTTTTTCATAGGCTTCAGAAATCGGAACATCTTTCCAAATCTCAAACTGTCCTTCTGGGTCTATGTGTTTTTCATGTTCAACAATTTTTGGATCACGAACATTATGTCCGTGTCGGACATCAGTCCCATGATTAAATGACACTGTAAAAAAATTAACAGATTGATTTTTATGAGTTTGTAATTTTTGGAACTTTTTCGGTTTAAGACCAATATCCACTAATTTCTCCAAAGTTTTGATATCTTTGTCAAAACTAGTATAACACGATACTAAATGTGTCAAGCCAAATGGCTCAACACATTATCGTGCAAGGGGAAAAAATCCCCCTTGACCCCCTTTGTAGGCGGTAGGAACCGCCTACCCTCTTTTCTCGCAAGAAAAGAGGCAAAAAGAGGCTTCAGCTTTCCCTATGAGATTTTTCGACTTTGTAAATATTCTCCCAAATGTCTCTGACATTCCTGAAGGTTGTTCCATGACTGAACAAGACTTACAGACATGTCCGGATTATTTACAATGTCATTAAAAACCTCATGCTTTGCAACAAGAGTTGTCAAATCTTGAAAAAGACTTACGACTTCATGTTCCACATCAATGAATGGCTTATCCATGTTTTCCCCCTTGAAATTATAATTCACCAAGTTTACGAATGACTTCGTTTTCTTGAGCTTTCAGAGCATCTTCTGCAAGTTGAGAAAGGTCTGTTTGTTCTTGTCTTTTCAGCTCTTCCTCTTTTTTCTTGAGCTCTTCTTGCTCAACATCATCATCTTTTTTTGCAGTGATAAGACACGCAATCGCATAAGTGTGTGAACGAATGTACTTGAACCATTCGGGTTTATTCTTCCTGGCATAAAGTTGCAGACGAAACAAATTATGAATTGATGAACCTACTAGGTAATCAAAAATCTCGTCATACAGACGTTCTTCATCAGCCTTTGTTGTGAGGTCTATTACTGCCCCATTATGAGCTTCCAAATCTTCAAGCGGATATTTATATTTTGACTTTTGGTCAAGATGTAACATGTATCGCATGAATGTACTTGGAGAACCGTTACAAGCTTCGGGAGTTAATGCCTTTATCTTTTCAGCAATTTTCACTATCGTGTTAAACGATGTCTCGCCATCGAACATTAGCAAGATATGAAAATGAGCTTTTTTTAATTCCCCTTCTTTGTGTTCGGGATTTTTCTTTTCGTCTTTCTTTGTCCAGACATCTTTGTCATGCAGAATACAGACAAAACGCTGTCCTTCTTCTTCGAGAATTTCTTTCCAATCCTCGGGTGCGGAATCGGGATATGCAAGGAGCTTCCAATACCGCTTCTTTTGAGTATTGCTTGACATATAAAGTCTAGCGAGATATATTTGATTTATCAATAATTTTTCAATTATTGTACAATTTTCAAAAGCCTTTTTTTTCGGTCTCCAAACTAGAAAAAAAGGCTTTTTTATTTAACCACAATCTCGCTTCCTCCTCCCGTTTTATTTCGTTCATAGAATTGGCTGACAGCCATTGCAACGATAGCAGAACGGTTTGAACCTGTGGTTTCAACCAGCTCTTCCAACTTCCGGCACACGTCTATTCGCAAAGTAACTCCGACTTTACGGTGCATACGTGTCGGCTTGAATTCATAATTCTCACTCATTATGAACCTCCGAGAAAATATATAAAGATTGATTTTTGGAATACCCTATCCCACTACACTATACCTAGTGGTATTTAGATTTTATAAGATTTATAAGACACTATCACTAGTGGTGAATATACATTATAGTAAGTAAGGATATAGTTATAAAAAAGGAGCCGGTTGAAAAAACTGGCCCTTTTTTTGTTTAATTATATCACATTATTGTTTCTCATGAAAAACAAAATTATATATTGTTGTATGTTCATGATTTCGAGCAGAGAAACACCAGTTTGGCGGTGCAGCCTCTTCGTTGTTTTGAAATGTTATATAAGTGTTACTATAATATTCCAGTTCTCCATCGTATAATTCGGATTGGCTGGAGTTATTAAAAGACAATTTTATTTTATTTTCATCTGTTATAATCCAGCTTCCTGTATAAGCCTTGTTATTTAAATTAAGATTAAAAGTTTTGTTTTCTGAAGTATCATCAGAAAGTTCCAGAGAAGCATTGTTTACTTGGCTTATGTTGAAATCAGGCTCTGCACTATTTTTTACATAATCAAATTTCTTACCGGCAAAGTTTTTTGTATCAAAAGCTTTTGTTTCACAACTTAATTTTATTACAGATCGTTTTTTCGGGGGTGAATTGAAAATTACCTTAAAACAACAATAGTTTTTTGTCGTAGTAACAATTTCAATTTCATTATAAGTATTTGGTTCTACCTTAATGCTTGTGTCATCAAAATAGTAATTATCTTTTGCAGAAATGGAACATTCAACACCTGGTTCATAAATTTTAAAGAATAATAAACCGTCTTTTACAACCTCAGGAATACTAATATCATTTTCTGAATAATAAAGGTATACGCTCTTACAGTTTTTCCTTAATTCATCAATATCGATATATGCAATTCCGGTTTCATCTGCAAATTTTACATCCCTTCTTTTAATCTTTTCTGGTGCATTTGCGAATGTAAGTTTAATTTCTTTTGCATCGCCTATATCAAAGTTTGTTCTGAAATATTCAGTATTTACATTAAGCTCTAAAGCATCTTCATCGTATTCAACGGTTTCTGCAGCTTTTTCATTTTCTGCTTCTACTCCGTTTATATAGACCTTAAAAGAGTTTTCAGAATCTGTAAAATAACCGTAGTCTAAATACTCTTTTTTATCTTCCTCTGTAAGCCTCGAATAAGAAATTGTGAGAGTTACATTTCCATTAAAATATTCAGTTGATTCGCAGATTCCAGCCTGATTCAGAACACAATACTTAGTCCCTGTTGTATTTCCAAGCCTGATCTCTTTAATATTTGCCGGATAGTTACCATCTTCGACAATTAATTTTGTTCCTTCCCAGCCTTTTCCATTTTCGTTCTGGCATGAGAATAAAAGGAAAACTGGGATTGCTAATAGAAAGAATAGAATCTTTTTCATATTTTTACCTCTTTATTTTGTTTGTAATTATTATAGCATGTTTTTTTTAATTATGCTAACTGACTCAGCTTTTCGCGTATAAATTCTGACTTTTCTTTAAGACCGATTTTTCCAAGCTTGATATAAATATAATTAGGAAGCTTTGCATTAAGACGTACAGTTCCCGGATTATCTTTAATGAGTTTAAGAATTTTATCAATTGAAATATTTGACACCTGCTGGAATTCAACCGCCACTTCGCCCTGGCGTTCCTTGATAGATTTTATGCTTAGCTTGCGGCAGATAATGCGGATTTCTGCAAGAGCCAGTAAGCTTGAAACCTCTTCTGGAATCGGGCCAAAGCGGTCTGCAAGCTCTGCGAGAACTGCATCGAACTCGGCATCGTCTGAAACGGCTGCAATTTTCTTGTAGATTTCCATTTTGATCTGCGGATTGATAATATAAGTGTCCGGGATAAAGCCGGTATATTCCATTTCCATAAGAACTTCGGTCTGTTCCTTGTAGTCCTTCTGCAGGGCCAGACGGTTTACAGCTTCGTTCAAAAGGCGTACGTACATGTCAAAGCCGACTGAGTATACATCACCGCTCTGGTCGCGTCCAAGGAGGTTTCCAGCCCCGCGGATTTCCATATCCTTCATGGCAATCTTAAAGCCGCTTCCAAGCTCGGTAAAGTCGCTGATTACCTGTAAACGCTTCATTGCGACTTCGCTAAGTGCTTTGTTTTCCGGATATAAAAGATATGCGTAGGCCTGGCGGTCGCTTCGTCCAACGCGGCCACGAAGCTGATATAGCTGTGAAACGCCGTACATATCTGCGCGGTCAATAATTATTGTGTTTACGTTTGGAATATCAATTCCGTTTTCAATGATAGTTGTTGCAATCAGTACATGGAAGCCGCCCATCTTAAAGCGATGGAAGATTTCTTCGAGCTGTGTGCTGGTCATCTGGCCGTGGGCTACATCTACGAGTACCTCCGGTACAAGAGTTTCTACCTTACGGCGGATTTCCTGCAGGGATTCTACGCGGTTATGCAAATAGAAAACCTGACCGCCCCGCTCTATTTCGCGTCTTATTGCCTGGGTAACTCGTTCGTCTGTAAACTCATCTACAACTGTTTCAATTGCCTGACGGTTTTGTGGCGGTGTTGTTAAAAGGCTCATATCGCGGATTTTCAAAAGGCTCATATGAAGAGTTCGTGGAATTGGTGTTGCAGACATTGTAAGACAGTCAATGTTATTTTTCATAACCTTGAGCTTTTCCTTGTCTTTTACACCAAAGCGCTGCT
>CAMJNC010000167.1 GCA_946407195.1 uncultured Treponema sp.
CTTGAAGAAACTCTTGAAAAAGGAAAAAAAGAATTAGCAGAGCTTAAAAATGCCGGTGAAAAAATCGGTAGTCTTAAGGCAGCGCTTGAGAAAATCAGCGAAGAAGAAAATGCGCTTGAGGATATTGGAGCCCAGCTGGAAGATTTAGCTGATGATATTGAGGCACTTAACGAAGCACAAAATAAAGCTAAGGCTGCAATAGATAAATCAGATGAACTGCAAAAAGACTACACAGAAAAACTTCGCCTGTTTAATCTGGAGCAGGCAGGAATTCTTGCAGAAACTTTGAAAGAAGGAGAACCGTGTCCGGTTTGTGGTTCAACAGAGCATCCTAAGCCGGCATCGAAATCTTCGGAAGCACCGACGCAGGCGGAGCTTGAAGATGCTCAAAAGAAAGCGGCTTCTGCGGCAAAGACTTCTACAGATCTTTCTGTTAAGGCTGCTGAAAAAAATAAGGCTGTAGAAAAAGGTAAAGAGCAGATCAATAAAGAACTCAAAAAATATTTTGAAGCTCTTACCATAGAGGATCAAACTCTTACAGAAAAGCTTAAGGAAAGAAAGCAGCAGTTAGAGAATGATTTGAACAAAACAAATAATCAGCTGGAAAAAGAAGAGGCAGACAAAAAGCGCCGTGATGCGATAGAAAATGCAGTGCCTGAACAGGAAGCTGAGATAAAGAAAATTACAGATGCAATGGGACAGCTTACAGCAAAGATTTCTGGAGATAAAGGAAAGTTTGAAGAAGGTCAGAAAAATCTGGAAGCAAAAAAATCAGGCTTGAAATATTCGACGCTGGAAGATGCTCAAAATAAAAATGAAAATCTCAAGAAACAGATTTTGCAGTTGAAAAATAATGTGGAAGCTGCGAAGAATGCTAAGCTTGACTGTGATAAAGAAATTGAAGGCTTAAAAGGACGGATTGGAGAAATTGAGAATCAACTCAAGCAGTCTGAGCCTGTTGATATGGAAAAACTTACAGCGGAAAAAGATAAGCTTACAGCACAGAAGGAAGTGCTTGGTGAACAGCGCGATGCAATTAACAAACGCAGCGGAATAAATCAGGAAAGTGTTCATACTGTTGAGACTGTTGTTCCGGAAATAGCAGAGGCAACAGACAGATTAAATATGATAGGCGCTTTATGCGATGTTGCTGTTGGTTCAAATCGTGGAAGTAAGGGAAAGCCTTCTCTTGAAACTTATGTTCAGATGCATTGCTTAGACCAGATAAACCGCAGGGCAAATCTTCGTCTTAAGAAAATGACAGACAACAAGTATGAGCTGCGCCGTCGTATGGAAGAGGATGGCTCAGAGCTTGGTCTGGATCTAAACGTAAAGGATTTTTATACCGGCCGCGAGCGCAATGTTCAGACACTTTCTGGTGGAGAACAGTTTCAGGCTTCTCTTTCGCTGGCGCTTGGACTTGCAGATGAGATTCAGGATAATGCCGGTGGAATAAAGCTTGATGCAATGTTTATTGATGAAGGCTTTGGAACTCTTGATTCAGAAACCTTAAATAAAGCTGTGCGTGCACTCGAAGATCTTTCTCAGGGCGAAAAGCTTGTTGGAATTATTTCGCATGTAGAAGAGCTTGAAGCCCGTATTCCTAAGAAAATCTGTGTTAAGAAGGATGAAGCCGGCGTGAGTCATGCCAGCATTGTTACTGAATAATATTACTGATTATAAATAAGACAAAAATAATTCCGGGGTGAGATTGTAGGCCGCCGCACCTGCTTTTTGTGAAACAAGGGCGTGGTGTTCTGCGGCTGTAATTGCTGCGGCGCGTGTTGTGTAGCCCTGGGAGAGCAGCGATGCCGTAAGCCCTGCGAGGAGGTCGCCGCTACCGCCCTTTGCGAGGGACGGTGAACCGTCCGCGATTACAAACGCCTCGCCTCCGCAGGCAACAAACGTGTTCGCGCTTTTCATAATTACCGTGGTACGGGAAAATCTTGTAGTGAGGAATTTGCCTGCGGCTATTCGTGTCTCCGGATTTTCTGCGAGTTCTGTAACCGAAAAATCACCTTCCGCCCCGCAAACCTCCAGCAGCCTGTTAAGCTCCGACAGGTGCGGTGTAAGAATTATTCCTGCATTCTCAACTCTGTTGAGAGCGTCGAGGAAAGCCGGCGTTTCTGGAGAAGTCAGCATTCCTGCATCGAGCACAACTGCCGGGTTTTTAGAAGAATTAAACCAGTTTAATATAAGGTCTGCGGCCTGTTTTGAGAACTCGGAAAATCCAGAGCCTGCAACAAGACAGGTAGCTTTTTTCGGGATTGAATCAGAAAGCATCAGGGAAGGGGAAATCTTGAATTGTGCAAGGTCGGAGCCTGAGCCTAAGCTGTCTGACAGCTCGGCAGCGTTTACAAGGCTTGTAAGCCCGCTTCCAAAGCTCATTGCGGCAGAGGCTGCAAGAATTGCAGCTCCAGATTTGTCTCCGCATAAAACTGCTGTATGACCGAACTTTCCCTTGTGTACGGCGCGGTTTTTGCGCAGCGGCAGATCACGGTCGGCGGGTTCTACGAGGTATGTGTCTGCAGGAGATTCAAACCTTTCGCGTGAGATTCCCAGGTCGGCAACAATTATTTCTCCACAAACTGCCTTTGCCATATCTGAATAAAGAGCAAGCTTCTGGCAGCCCATTGTAATTGTGTAATCTGCCTGAAAGTACAATCCGGATGGAATGTCGCAGGCTACCTTTATTGCAGAGGTTTTATTTACTTTATCCAAGAGTTGTTTTACAGCTTCCGGAAGTTCACCGTGAAAACCTGTGCCGTAGATGCAGTCGAGGATGAGAGACCTGTCATTAAGTACGGGAGTGTCAGTAATTTTAATTCCAAGTTTCTGACACATTTCGAACTGAGCCTTTGCTTCTTCTGCTACTGGCGGCTCCAGTGCTACAGCTGTTACGTCTACCTTATTCTGCAGAAGACGAGCTACTGCATAACCGTCTCCACCGTTGTTTCCCTTACCGCATAAAATAAGTATGCTTTGTGGCGAAAGCTGCAGAATAAAATCTGCTATTGCTTTAGCTGCATTTTCCATCATTAAAAATGGTGGAATTGAGTATTTTTCTTTTGCGAGTTTTTCGAGTTGTGCAGACTGTGAACAGGTAAATATTTTCTGCATGGCAGCTTATTTAGGAAAGCTTATCAGTCAAAGATTTCCTTGAAGGTATTTCCTATTTCTTTTCCGGCATCCTTAAGCTCTTTACCAGCTTTTTTGCCAGCGTCTTTTATATCTTCTCCGGCTTTCTTTGTTCCCTTTTTAATTGCTTCAGCATCCTTCTGGGCTTCTTTTTTAGCCTTAGCTTTTTTCTTGTCGAGCTGCTTTTCTGTACGGGTAATCTTTCGCTCGAGAGCAGCCTCGCTTAAATCAGCATATTCACCAGTACGTGTTTTCATTTTTGTGAGCTCAAGTTCGAGGGCAACAATTTCCTTTGTAAGAGCTGAATCAACCGCAAACATTACCGGCTGAAGGAACATTATTGCAGAAAGTGCGAGTGCAATTTTTTTTGTTTTAATCATTTTTATTTCTCCTTTTTAGAAAGTTTCCAGCTGACAACTGCATAAACAACGGCAAAGGCCATCATCAAAAAGCAGAGAATCTGTCCTGTGGAAATATTAAGCATTGAGGTTGAAGTATAAAGCGGAGCATTTGCGTCCTTGGCAATTCTGTAACCAAGATCTGCATCAGGCTCGCGGAAGTATTCAATAAAGAAACGGAAGAAGCCGTAACCGCCGGTGTAAATTGCACCAAGCATGCCGTCGAATTTTTTATGCTTGCGGCAGAACCAGATAATCAGCCATAAAACAATACCTTCAAAAAAGGCTTCATAAAGCTGACTTGGATGGCGTGGAAGGTTTACGAGTCCGTTACCGGAAATCTCCATTCCAATTTTAGCGGCAAAGTCCTGAACCCAGCCGAGCTTTGCAGAAAAGCGTTCTGCATCCGGGAATACCATACCCCATGGCATTGTAGTAATGCGGCCGTAAAGCTCGCCGTTCAAAAAGTTACCGAGACGTCCAAAGGTGTAGCCGAGAGGAATTGCACAAACCATTGCGTCGCACCATTTAAGGAACGGACGCTTTTTGAATTTGCACCATACAAACATTCCGATAATACCACCAACAAAGCCGCCATGGTAAGACATACCGGCAAGACCTGTAAATTTTCCGGCTCCATCAAACGGCCAGAAAATCAGCCATGGTTTATGGCGGTAGAGTCCGCTTGTATCATAAATCAGGGTAGAGAAAACTCTTGCACCAATCAAAAGAAAAATTATTCCTGTAAAGATAAAGCTGAATAAGTCGTCTTCTGTTGTTTTTTTATCTGGAGAATCCAGAGCACCTTCGGCAAATACCTTTCGTAAAATAAAGTATGCAGTTGCAAATGCGAAGGCATACATTAAGCCATACCAGCGCAAAAGTCCCAGAACCTTAACGCCTGGGAAAATCTGCGGATGAATCCACGAGGGGTAGTTGATGTATAACATATTAAACCTTAAATCCCTGCTGCGAAGCTTTTATCAATTTTGACTTCAGCAGGTTGTTTTCTTTACGCAGCTGTGTAATCTCATACTGCTGGGTCTTTATCATTTCTGCAAGCTCGCTGATGCTCAAAGAACCGCTTGAAACAATATCATCAATTCCAGAAAGACGGAAGTTGAAGTCTTCATTTGCATCATCCTCAACATCCTGGAAGTTGTCGCCGTTAAAGCTGTCTGGGTTAAACTCTGCATCAAATTCATGAGGTGGAGTCTGAATCACTTTGTCTGCAATTCTATAAATTGCCTGACCAAGTACAGACTGAGGCTTATAAACAACAACAGGAAGCTGTGAAGCAAGAGCCTTATCCTGAAGCATGTCGCGGTACATAAGGCCAAGGTATTCAATTTCAAGACCAAGATACTGATTGCATGAAGATTTAATTCTTGTAGCGCGGTCGGCATCCTTAGGGTCTTCAATCATATTCATTACAAGGCGAGGGCGGAACTGCTGCATGCGGTTAATGAAAAGCTGAGTTGTCTGAGGATCCTGCTGTGCGAGTCCCTGAATCAGCTGAGGAATGTAGAGCTTCTGCATTGTAGCTGAATCTTTTTTAAGCTCGTCGAGATATGCGCGGCCCGGGGTTCCTTTTTTGAAGGTTGTGTAAAGCAGACGGAAAACGGCGTTTTTCAGGAATAAATAGCCATTTAAGGTTGCTGTTACAGCTGGAGCCGAAACAATAATTCCCTGTGGAGAAAGGAGGAACATATCAAGAATAAACTGATGTGTACCAGCTCCAAGGTCAAGGATTATATAATCTGTATCAATATTCTTAAGGTTTTTGATGAGTTTAACTTTCTGTAAATGTTTAAGCGAAGTGAGGTCTGGAATCTGGCTGTCGCCCGCAATAAAGCTTACATTCTGGTAGTCGGTTGGCTGAATAATTTCGCGGAAATCATTTTTTTCTGTAAACCATGAGCCAAGGCTGGCTTTTCCAGGTCTCTGACCGATTACGAGATGAAGATTTGATGCACCGAGGTCTAAATCAGCTAAAACAACGCGTTTTCCCTGCTGACCGAGCGCAATTGCTAAGTTTGCGGACAAAAGGCTTTTTCCTACACCACCTTTTCCACTTGCTATAGGTATTATTTGTGACATATTCTGATTATAGCACAATTATCTATAAAAAGGTAGATTTTTTG
>CAMJNC010000168.1 GCA_946407195.1 uncultured Treponema sp.
TTAAGATTGTACGCCGCGCTCTTGAAGAGCCAATGCGCCAGATTGCAGAAAATGCTGGTCTTGACGGTGCTGTTATTGCAGAACGCGCTAAGAACGAAAAGAAGGGAATTGGTTTCAATGCCCGCACTGGTGAATGGGTAAATATGCTTGAGGCCGGAATCATCGACCCAGCTAAGGTAACCTGTTCAGCTTTGAAGAACGCAGCTTCTGTAGCAGGAACTCTCCTTACTACTGAGTGTGCAATTACAGACATTCCTGAGCCTAAGGCACCTGCTGCTCCAGCTCCTGATATGGGTGGTATGTATTAATAAATTGCCGGCAGGCAGAGCTTGCCGACTATCTGCAAATCTTAATACCTAAAGATATCAGCATACCTTGTACATCGTGGTCAACAATAAGACCGCCAACAGGTATGCTGATGTTTATTACAGGCCCTGCACGAAGCTGCGGGGTCAAATCATATAACCAGCTTCCACCGGCTGTAACATAAAGCCAGCGCGGTTTTTTCCAGAAATATTCATTAATCAGTTTTACATCTTCACCGGCACTTCCAGACCAGCCCGAATCAGCTTCATTAACTCCAGGAGAGCGGAGTCCAAATCTCATAAAAATACCAAGTCCGGCTGTAATCTGAAAGCGGCTCTTTTCAAGATAGATCGAATAAACAGCAGGAATATTCAGCAGAAATGAAAGAGTTGTTGTTGTTCTGTTTTCAATTTCTGCAGGCAGAGCTCTGTCTTCGTAATACAGATGCTGCATCATAAAAAAGCTGATGGTCGGCTGAATCGAAAGTACAGTTGAATCAGGCCAGATAAAGCCGACAGAAATAGGGTAAACGATTGGAGAAGGCGCACTGACAAGAACGCTTTCTGTATTAATGTAAAGCCCTGGTTCAAACTGCATTACAAAGTCTGCGGTGTAGTGAGGGCGAGCGTCTTCTGAATCAGCTTGTTCCTGCGAAAAAAGCGGCAGAATGAGAAAAAGTGCTGTAAGGATACACAAGAGTTTTTTCACAGGCGGCCCCTAAATCATTCTGCTGTAAAGAGTGCGTTCCAGATTAACCTGAAGGAAACCTGCACGACCAGTTTTATAGAACGAAGATTCTTCCCAGGCAGCATAAAGTGTAGTGCCTGAAATAACAAAATCTGAATAAACAAAACCAACCGGAAGCTTTGGAAGCCTTATGGCAACAGGCTTACCGCTTCTTAAAATATGCTTGCCCGGAAGTGCTCCTTCTAAGAAAAGAGTTCCGTCTTCAAACAAAGCCGCACTCCAGCTTGCAGAAAGAATTGCCTTTGCATTGAGCTCCTTTTCTGTGCTGCCGGTTATGTTATTTTCGTAAATACGTGGTGAGCTTCCACCTGCATTTTTTACTTCGATTATAAAAGGAAGCTTTTCATCAAAGCCGGAAAGAAGCTTTTTAATTCGGTCTGGTGCCGCAGAATAATTATAGTGTACCCTGCAGTTACGGAAAAAATCAGCGTCGCATTCCTGTACTTCGATTTTATTATCAGCAGTTGCAGGAGAAAGCGAAAGCAGAGGAACCAGAGGCTTAAAGGTAATATAAGAGAATTCGTTTTTAGTATCAGAGATAGTTTTAATACTGCAGCACCATTCAAGACCGTTCCAGTAAAAATCAGTTACCTCAGAATTAGCCTTGTCTGTAATATTATTGCAGTTGATTATCGGGTATGAAATTTTGGCAGTTGCATCGAACTGAAGAAGGAACAGATGTGCAGAGCCGTCGTTTTTATAGTCTGGAGCAAGAATTGTATTATTAAAAAATGCACTTTTGTAAACCGAGAAAACCGGAACATTATTAAGAAAAACAAGGTTTCCGGCTGTTCTGTCAGTAAAAAGGCTTGCGTCTGGAGACAGAGAAATTTCATCGTCATTAAAGGAAAGAATTCCCAGACGGTTTACTACGGCAAAGGCCTTTGAGTCTGAGTTTTGAGTGCAGAATTCGTTATTAGCAGAAGAAATGCGGATGCTTTCTGTCCACGGCTTTGCACCCTGTGCCGGAGTATTCTGCGGGCGGTCTATAAGATGGTAATTTGTATTCGAAAAATAATACCAGGCATGATTCGATTTTGTCATTTCAAGCGAAATGGCGTTTTGAACAGGCTCAGAGGCCTGCTTCTTTTTACAGCTGCAGAATAAGAGTAAGGTTAATGTGAGAACTAGTGTTACGGCCTGTTTAAAAAATTTCATATATCTTCAATGTATATCGGCAGATAAATAAACTCAAGTGATATATTTTTTGAAGTTTTATAAGTAATAAGAACCCCATATTTTTTCGCATCTCCTGTTAAGATTGTCGTATTTTTTATTACTGTAAGCTGATTTTTATGCGCGATAAACTGATTCTCCGGAATAAAGGATGAAAAGTAAGAAAGTTGAGGAAGCTCTGAAATAGAAACTGCCGTACACCCTGTAGCATTTAATAAAGTCGCACGGAAGGTCTGGTTTGCAATGCTTTCTATAACCGGCGCTTGGGGAACAAGCCAGGGATTATAAAAGGTTTGTGTTTCTGCGACAAGCTTTTTCTCAATTGTTTCCTGTGCCTTTTTCCAGTTAAAGGTGCTTACCAGATATTCAATTTCTACAGGAGAAAGCTTTTCTGACAGGGCTTCGCAAAATAAAGCCTTCATAATCTGCGCAAGGTATCCCTGTTCCCAGGTGACCTTTTCCCGGGAAACAGGATACATAAAGCCTGCCGGCTTAAAATAGGCACATTCTTTTCCGTCTGCCAGAAGGGTTACCGGTTGCGCCAGAAGGCAGAATGGACGGTTCTTTTTTACGCTGACAGTAACAGAGTTGTCTTGTGTAAAGAACTCCTTTTGTTCTTCGGCTCCGGTAATGCAGATGTGCCAGCGTGCGAGCTGCGGGTATTCGGCTTGCAAAGAAGATTGCGGAGGCCACTGGGGCAGGGAGATTGTAATGGATTCCGCGGCGGCGGAATTCAGCCCGTGGCTGCAGGTACAGAGGAGTGCAGCGAGGATAAGATATAAAGGGAATAAAATTATATTTCTCATACTATATAAATAGTATGAGAGTTAGCATTTAAGGAAGTTTTTCAGGGATTTTTTGAAAGATTATTCGAATTTTGCGATTTCGTCCTGACAAAGCTGATCGCAAAGCTCGTTGTATTCAACTCCGGCGTGACCCTTTACCCAGTTCCAGGTAACGTTAAGGCCGGCGTTGAGGCTGTCGAGCTGTACCCACAGGTCCTGATTTTTTACAGGCTTTTTATCTGCGGTGCGCCAGCCCTTAGCCTTCCAGCTTTTTATCCAGGTGGTAATTCCGTTTTTTACGTACTGACTGTCGATGTTTACAGTTACATGGCTGCCTGCAAAATCAGGGGTGTTATGAACTACTGTAAGTGCTGTAATTGCGGCCATGAGCTCCATGCGGTTATTAGTTGTCATTTTTTCACCGCCCGAAAGCTGCTTTGCTACTCCGTCTGCAATTACAACAATAGCCCAGCCTCCGGGACCAGGGTTTCCGTGGCAGCCGCCGTCTGTATATATTGTGATTTCCTGCATTAGAATTCCTTTTTTACTTCTGATAAAAACTTGATCCAGGCTTCAGAGAGAACAGCATAACCGGCCTCGTTCGGATGAATTCCGTCGTAGCACATAAGGTCTTTGTGTCCCTCGAAAAGAGTCCATGGGTCTAAGAATTGTACGTTGTTTTTCTGTACAAAATCAGCCTGGGCATTTTTATAAACAAGCTGATTTTTACCCAGTGTTTCTGAAGTTCCCCCAAGAAAGTTGAGGATTGCTGCTTCATCCTGGCCTTTTATAATTGTTTTGAACCAGTCGTCGCACACATAAGGAATGAGGCCCATCATAAGCGGGGTTACCTTATTGGCGCGGCAGAGGTTTACCATTTGTGTGAGATTGTCGAGATACTGTTCGAGAGGAACCTTTTGTACAAGAGTTCCCCAGTCATAGTCACAGTCGTTAGAACCAAACTCGATTATGCAGAAATCAGTTTCGCCGCCTTTTTCAAAAAACTTCTGAAGCTTAAGCAGGCCCTTGCTGGTAATATTTCCGTAAATGGAACGATTATCCAGCTCAAAGCCAAGCTTTTTCTGCGCGAGAGTGAGGGAGTCGTTCTCGGTAGTATCAAAAAGCTTTGATGAACCGGGAATTGTGATTACGCCTTTTAGGATGGAATCACCGAAGACTACGAGTTTCATGGGGACCTCCTGCGTTTTAAAGCTTAAACAATAACGCCTTTTGTGCTTGGAACTGTGCCGCCGCGGCGTGCATCAATTTCGGTTGCAGCGCGGAGGGCGCGGCTTACAGCTTTAAAGCTTGCTTCTATTTTGTGGTGGTCGCTGCGGCCTCGAATAACATCAATGTGCAGATTACACAAAGCAGCGTTGGCAAAGCCCTGCCAGAAGTCTTCAAAGCAGTCTGTCTGGAATGAGCCTTCTTTGCCGTCCTGTACGCTTACAAGCGGCATGCCTGTGAGCTGAGAGTTGCATACGAGGAACGGACGTCCTCCAAAGTCTACGGCAGCCTGAGCAAGAGTTTCGTCCATAGGGTAAATAAAGAAACCACTGCGGTAAATACCGGCACAGTTGCCGAGAGCCTTTTTAAAGCATTCGCCGAGAACGATTCCTGTATCTTCTATTGTGTGGTGCTGGTCTACATTGAGGTCACCGGCGATTTTTCCACTCAGATCAAAAAGACCGTGCTTGCAGAAGCTGCGGAGCATGTGGTCGAAAAAGCCGATAGGATTTTCTACATCATATTTACCTGTACCGTCGAGGTTGAGTGTAAGCTCAATCTGTGTTTCACCGGTTGTTCGTTTTACAGTTACAGTTCTCATTTTTGCCCCCTTAGAGCATTACTTTACGTAATTCATATTCAACGATGTCTGTAGCACCGAGACTCTGTAATTTAGGAAGCAGAGTTGGTACTTCAGACTTTTTAACTGCGATTTTGATTGCATATCCGTTGCCGCCGAAAAGTGGAGAAACTGTAGGGCTCTTCATGCTTGGAATTCCCTTGATGAGTGTTTCGAACTTGTCTTCTGCGCAGTTCATTTCGAGCATTACGCGGCTGCGTGCATTCAAAACTGTTTCAAAAAGCATTTTCATCTCGAGGATTTTCTGCTTTTTCTCTGGATCTTCCATAGCAGCCTTGCTTGCATACATTCTTGTAGAAGATTCCATAAGAGTGTCTACAATCTTAAGGCGGTTTGCCTTGAGAGAAGAACCTGTTGAAGTGTTATCAATCAAAATCTGTGCGATTGAATCTTCGTTGTCCTGAACAAAGCCTTCTGAAGTTCCCCAGGTGCGGAAAATTGTTCCGTTGATTTTCTTTTCTTCGACCCACTTTTTGCTGAGAGCCTGATATTCTGTTGCAATTGTAACCGGATTTGCGAGAAGCTTGTCAAAATCACGTGCTTCTGGAATTGCGGCAACAATGCGTACCGGGTCAAAGCCCAGATCCATAATTTCTACTACATCATCCTGGCAGCCGTTTTCGTAAATCCAGTCTTTTCCGGAAAAGCCCATGTCTGCCTTGTTGTTTGCGAGAAGAAGGCTTACAATCTGTGGCTTTACAACCTGGAATGCAAGGTCTTTCTGATTTGTAGTTGGGAAATAAGTGCGGTCTGGAAGATGGATTGAGATACCTACGTCGCTTAAAAG
>CAMJNC010000169.1 GCA_946407195.1 uncultured Treponema sp.
TCAATATTTCCCGCAGGAGCTAATAATTCTACCATACGGGAAAATGTATCATAAAAACCGTTCTTTTTAAAGCGTTCCCGCGCTTACGTTCATTACAGCCCAGGTTGATGCTGTTCTTTTTACAGGATATTCCAGAGGCTCCAAATCATCAGCCTCTTCCAGACACCGTTTTTGAAGGGCTGCAGCATCCGTTCTGCAAAAAGACTTTATGGCAGAAGAGCCAAGTCCACTGTTTAATTCAACTTCAGAGATTTCCTCTGATTCATAGATGCCGGCTGCAACAACCTCCTCTGCTAAAGACGCCGTTCCCTTACCCCATTCAGCAGTTTCCTCTGTAGCATACATCAAAGCATCAAGAATTGTTCCGTCTATACTGTTCCGAACTATTATTACATCTGCACTATCATTTAGCCTTGCCTTTGTATTATCCGCCCAGATATCGCGTACATTCTTTCCCGAATATAAGGCTGTAGATTCATTCAAATCTTCAGTCTCGGTAATACAGCCGCTGCCCGCACTCCTCAAATGAACAAGAAAAATCTCGCCTGCCTTTACAGCAGCGGGTGGAAAAACAAATTTTTTACCGTCTCCGTCAACACCGCTTACAAGCTCAAGTCCACTAAGGTTTCCATCTGTAAGTGCAAGAAATTCTACATACTCACAACGGAAGGCATCTTCCTTGTATTTTTTGTATTTACCCTGAACTTCAGTCATTATGATTTTTGGAAGATGAGAATTAAAGCCGCAAAACGGCACACAGTAGGTCAGAGAATTTCCAGCCCTGTCTTCTACAGTTCCAAAGATTTCGTACGCCTTACCTATTTCGTACTGCTCGGCAGCACAAAATGTTATTGTACAACCATCCTCAGAAAGAGAATAATCGGCTTCTACCCTGCCGTAGCCTCCGCTTGCAGCCATTAAAGCGGGCGATAAATCGGCTGTGTCTGAATGCTCTGCAGAATCAGAAATATCTTCCAGCCGCTCTGAAACAGTATAATTCAGCAGCTTTATTTTTTCCGAAAAGTTCATTATTACAGTACGCTCGTCAAGAACCGTAACCTCTTCCAGAACCGGAGAAATATAGTCTCCTCCAACAAAGGTAATTCCTTCTTCCGAAACCCGGCACGAAAATGGAATAACACATAAAAGTGTAATGACGGTAAGTAAAACTGTCTGTAGTATTAAAAGCAGGATTCCGCCCAGTCCGGGATTTCTGATAATTTTTTTCATAAAAGCCTCCTAATGACAAAAAAAAAGCACAGCCCTTGAAAGCCGTGCTTTTGTAATTTCACATAAATATTTCTATATTAATATATGCAAAACTTTATCATTTAAGGAAGTTTTTTGAAAAAAATCCCGATTCTTTTTAGAATTTTGCAGCTTCTACCATATAGCGGATAGAAGTTCCTGTATCATCTTCCATCATCTTTTCAATTACGAAAATCAGATTCTTTTCAGACTTGTCACAGAAAATGCGTTCAATCTTATAGTTTGTAACGCCCTTTCGGCTGATATCCGGATTACCGATTTTGCGGCTCATAATAACCTCACCGTCGGCATTCTTTTTTTCCAACATGATATAGAAAGAAGAACGAGCATTCTTGCCATATCCATTTACAGTTGGATAAAGCTTGATATCATAAACATCAGCCTTTTCAAGATCTGCACTACGGAAGTCTTTGAAAACAATTTCGTCAGTTCCGGTTTTATTTACATCATCAAGAATATAAAGCACGTGATCCATGTTAGCCGGCTCACACTTTAAATCCTTGAAGTAATAAAAGCTTTTTCCTTCAAGTGCTTCAAAAACCTCGCGGCCTTTTTTGTCTGCAGTTACGGCAGAAGGCTTTGTTTTGAAAACTCCGTTATCAGTATAATCATTGGCAGCAATGTCTACCTGGTAAAGCTCTGCCCAGCCCTGGAATTTCTTGTCAGTTTTACCATACTGACCGAACACATAATATTTTCCATCCTCAGAAAAACCTTTATCAACAAAGGTTGCTACGTCGCCAGCCCAAGCGGCAGAAAGCCCTAAAACAACCAGCAAAGCGAATCCTGTAATTTTTTTCATGCTAAATCCTCCCAAAAGAATTCTTTCCTTATTAAATTTTCGGAAGAAAAAATAAACTCTTTACTATTATTTGTCTTAACTGTATCTTTAAATTATGACAATCAGATTCCGAAACAGAATGACGCTTATCTTCTTTATAATCGCTATTTCCTGCCTTATGCTGGGCACCTTTTTTACCTTGTTTCAGTATTTTTCGGGCGGCATAGTTATTCCTGAGGTTTACTCAAAGGCTCTGTCAGAAAAGTTTCTGCTTCGTTATCATCCGCTTTGTGTTTATGCCGGTATTTTTATTATGCTGATTTATATCTGCATAACCACGCTGATTATCTACCACAGCTTTGAAAAAACTCAGGCACCAGATATTGTTTTCTTTCTGCTTTTCCTGATTGCCTGTCTGTGCGATACCTCACGACTTTTAGTTCCAGCCTTCAAGCTTTCCGGTACCTTTTCTCTTTTCCTTTTAAAGATTGGAAACATACACCTTTTTGCGCGCCTTCTTGCTCCACTCGCACTTATGGGCAATACGGTACTCAGTACAGAAGAATTCCGACAGAACACAGACCGTAACTGTATAATTCTTGTAATTATTTCACTCTTCTTTTCAGAAATGATTCCTTTGAATACGTCTGTCATTCTTCCTAATTTCTGCATTTCTTACGGATATGTAAAAGCAATAAGAGGCTTCTGCCTTTTGACCTGCGTAGTCAGTTCTATTGCCCTCTTCCGCACAAACCAGAAAAATGAATACAAACAGATAATGACTATAGGTTATATTCTTTTATGTATTGGCTATACACTGATTTTCTACTGCTACAACATTCTTTCTTTTGCAACAGGAATACTGCTTCTTGGAGGCGGATCTTACCTCTATCTTAACGAGGTTCATAAGCATTATCTTTGGATTGATTAACCAATCAGAGGCTGTGTCTGAGCGACCAGCAGAAAATAAATCCAGCCTATAGCAGGCGGTATAATAAGATTATCAAAATCAGCCAGCGGCAATATTTCTATAAACATTGCACACAGAGCAATAACAAGTGCAATAAAACAATTTCCACAGCAGCAGAAGGTTGAAATAAAAACTGCAAAGAAACAGGTAAGACTTCCGGCAGCGGTTTTTCCATGAGCACCAGGAATTGTGATTTTTCCAAACAGTTTACCCATAAGGCTTGCAAGTCCGTCTCCAAAGGCAAGCGCAAAAATACCTGCCCGGGCACAGTCTAAAGGTAAAAGCAGCGCAGCCAGAAGAATTCCGCAGACAAGAGTAACCGGTCCAAGAACAAAACGGTTTTCGTCGCGTTTACGGGCTGCAATTTCTGTAACTTTAGAAATCAGCGGAAGCTCAATATTTTTTGAACGCAGTACTTCACTTATGCTGTACACGATAACTGCAAGCACAAGAAGCACAATTACAGGCCAGTATGCGAGCTTTAAGAATAAGGGAATAAAGCTTGAACAGATGTGAATTGATTTTCTAAAAAGCTCTTTTAAGATTGCATTGAGGCGCTGTCGTTCTACAATTCCGTATACAGGATCTCGCTGGTTACCCATACTTTTTTATCCTGAGCTCTATAAACGCTCGTTATCGAGGAGAGTCTTTGAGATGTCGGTATAAATTGAAGGCTCAAACTCAGGAATTGGATGAGTAATATACTTTATATTCTGTTCAGCAAGGTTACTGCCTTCAAGACGAACCATTGTCTCCTGGTTACGTGTAAGAGCATCCCATGCACGAATAGACTGGCTCAACTGAACCATTGCCTGTGCATTAAGAGCGCTGTTTCCTGTACGCTTTGCAAGCTTATACAAAGTTACACCGTAGTTATTTGAAGCATACAGGTATGTATTTACAAGGTCATAATCTTTAACGTTAGCCTGTGGAAGGACAAGACCATTTTCAGCAATCTTATCATCCAGCTCATCAATCAGCTGATCATAATAGCCCTGTGCTGCATATTCGTCTCCGCGCAGGAAGAGTGTGTTACCCATAGCCAGCATGAGGTTGCGTTCCTTAATATTTCCGTCACCAGACTTCATAAACGCACCAAGAGCTTCCATATAATTCTTCTTCTTGTACTGAATATATCCTATTCGGTAGCGGATTGAAGGGCTGTCGTTTTCAAGCTCAACAGAATACTTATAATTGAAAAGTGCATCATCATAATCACCAGAAATTGTGTATTTGATGTTACCCATATCTTCATAAAGCTTTCCGATTGCAGGAGTACCCTGGAAGCCGGCATTATCGCGCTCTGTAGTGAACAGAGAAATACCTTCTGCAAACTGCTCCTGAGCCTGAAGATAATCAGTTGTTTCTATATAGTGCTCACCAAGAAGACGGTAAGAATCAATATACTTGTAAAGGTCACGCTTCTTCATAGAAGGAACTGTATTAAACTTTTCAATTGCTCTCTGAAGTGTAGATTCAATTGAAGCAGTTTCGTTTGTCTTGAGGAAGTACTTAGCAAGATTATACTGAGCAATAGGATTATTTGGATTTGTCTTAACGGCTCTAAGAAGAAGTCCGCGCAAGCCTTCAATTTCATAACGCAGATATTCTTCTGATGGAGCAAGATTTCCATAGTATTTATCAAGGAGATAGCCTGAAAGCTCTGCCCAGTCATCTGAACTGAGAGATTTTTCTCGTTTCTCAAAGTTCTTCTGCATCTGAATTACTTCACGCAGGTTATCTGTACGGATAAAGTAACGCATCATGCGCGACATATAGAGATCTGTCGGTTTATAAAGCTGAATAAGGGTTGCATACTGCTCGCGAGCAAGCTCAAGCTTAGCAGAATCCTTTTCTGTACCCCACTCGAGGAATACATCTCCCAGCATTAAAATACCGTCTGCATCATTTATGTGATAATCGAGAACTTCGCGGCGTACAATTTCTTCTGCACGCTCATAGTTTGCTAAATCATTAAGCTCCATATCAGCATATTCAAGACCTGCAGCCTTATCATGCTTAAAGTAGCGGAGAATATTCTGATACATCTTTCCTGCACGCTGATACTGCTTGTGTTCACGGTAGCCGCGTGCATATCTGAAGAACCACTTCTTATTTATGCGCTTTTTAACAGCTTCTTCAAAACGCATTTCTGCCTGAGGATATTCATCTGCCTGGAGTAATGCGTAACCCTGTTTATAGAGGGAATTAGCCTTGATTGGTCTATAAATACAGTAATCTGTAAATTTGATGAGTCCCCAGCCAACAATTGTAAGAAGGAGTCCAAAAAGGATTCCTGGAATAATTTTATTTCTAAGCTGATATGAAAGAGACTTCTTATATGCCTCGTACTCTGCAGCGGTACGGTGTTCAAAGTCGCGCGGAATCGGAATAGATGTATCGAGCATCTTTTCGAGCATACCGGCAACCTGTCGCGCTGGAGCCTTATTGAGGATTTTTTCTATAATTTCAAATTCTGCGTCGTCTGTAAATTCGTCCTGAACAATAAAGTCTTCAAAGGCAAGACGTACGTTCAGAGGATATTCAGCAAGATTTGCAAGGAAGGTTTTATACTGTTC
>CAMJNC010000170.1 GCA_946407195.1 uncultured Treponema sp.
CTGATGTTCACGGAATCGGTATTTTCAGCGAAAACCTCAAAAACCTTCTGATGACTCAGCCAATTAAGGGAAGTCGCGTCCTTGGTGTTGACCCTGGTATCCGTACTGGTACAAAGTGTGCCGCTCTCGACGAGACAGGTAAGTACCTTGGTTACTTTAAGTTCTTCCAGGTTACTGACCCGGACGGCTCTTACAAAATGATTAACGATGCCATCGATAAGTATGATATTCAGGTTGTTGCAGTTGGTAACGGAACCGGTAGCCAGGAAGTTCAGGCAATCGTAAGCAAGGTTATCAGCGATAACTATAATGATGTAGTTTACACAGTAGTTGATGAATCAGGTGCCTCTGTTTACTCGGCAAGTGATATTGCCCGCGAAGAATTCCCGGACCTCGACCTTACAATCCGTGGTGCAATCAGCATGGGCCGCCGCCTGCAGGACCCACTTTCAGAGCTCGTAAAAATCGACCCTAAGGCAATTGGTGTAGGGCTATATCAGCATGATGTAAATCAGAAAAAGCTTGCTGAACAGCTTGATGAAGTTGTAGGCTCGGTTGTAAATAACGTTGGTGTAAACCTTAATACTGCCAGCTACTCGCTTCTCAAATACGTTTCTGGAATCAACGCCACAACAGCAAAGAAAATCGTTGCTTACCGCGACCAGAACGGCAAAATCAAGAGCCGCGAAGACCTTAAAAATGTTCCAGGTCTTGGACCTAAGGCTTTTGAGCAGTGCGCCGGCTTCCTTAAGATTGCAGAAAGCTCTGACCCGCTGGACAACACCTGGGTTCACCCGGAAAACTACGACGCAGCCCGCGAAGTTCTTCCATATATTCAGAAAAAAGAAAAGGTTCCTGCAGACTTAATCAAAAAACTTGCAGAAAAATATAACATCGGCGAAACAACCGTCCGCGACATTGTAGACGAGCTTCAGAAGCCAAACCGCGACCCTCGCGACGGCTATCCTGCTCCAATCATGCAGAAGGGCGTTTTGCAGTTTGAAGACCTTAAAGAAGGCATGAAGGTAACCGGAAAAATCAAAAATGTAGTAGATTTTGGTGCCTTTGTTGATATTGGTTTGCACGAAACAGGTCTTGTTCACCTCAGTGAGCTTTCTGACAGCTTCGTAGAAAACCCTATGGATGTTGTAAAAGTAGGTGATGTTCACGAATTTACTATTATTGAACTGGACCGTGACCGCCGCCGCATTGCGCTTTCGTTGAAGAGTGATGCAGCAAGCCGTGCCGGAACAGGTCAGAAGAGTACAGTTCGCCGTGAATCATCAGCCGGAGCAGGCGCTTCTGCTAATGGTCGCCGTGTAGTTGTTGTAAAGAAGGGAGGTGCATCAGGAAATACCAGCTCACAGCCACGCCGTGACGATAACCGCCGCAGTAATAGCAGTTATAATGCTGGCAGTGATGATGGAATGAGCTACAATCCATTTGCAGCCTTTTTTAACAACAAAAAGTAGTAAAAAAATCGGTTAAAAGGTGTTCTTTTTTCGTTTCTTATGTGTTATAATCACTAAGAACGAGAGAGGAGCATGAATTTAAAAATATAAAAAGTCTTTTTAAATCAATCCGAAAATAGTTTAATTATATGAATTTTGAAAGAATCGTCAAAAATGGCGGATTCTGGAGGTGTCGTATGAGAAAGATAGCGCGTGCTGTTATTTCCATGGGCCTGGTATTTGCTTTGTCAGGCTGTTCATGGCAGGTGCCGCAGACCATTACTGTAAAGTCAAATGCAGAATATAATTTTGCATTGGGTACTTTTGAAAAAGAACTTGGAAATGACCTTGATATCAGCAAGATGATTGGTGATATCGAAAATGAACAGATTAAGATTTTTGATTATTTCCCTGGTAAAAAGGACAAAAATGTTCAGCATTTTATGGTAGAAGTAGAAGTTCTTGACCTGGATATACTTGCTCAGCTGCCACAGTTGAAAACTGTAATGAACTTATTGCCAGAAGGAGCTTCTGTAGATTTAACAGATCCTGCAATTGCGCCATTCACAACACTGCCGGTAGTACTTGATGATAAAACTTATATAGATTTTAATCCGGCTACAATGCTTAAGAGTATGAAGGATGCCCTTAATTATGATATAGCCGGAAAGGTTGAATTCAAATCAGTTCCAATGTATATCTACTGCGAAGCTATAGAAGGTCTTGAAGTTGCTACAAATGTAAATATGTATTATACAGACAAGTCAGAACCTCCTGTAAAACGAACTTCTGTTCCAGATTTTCCTATTCTTACAGGCTCTCTTGTAAATACACCGAGACCAGATTACAGAACAGATCCTGAGAGCAAAGCCGTAATTACAGATTTGAATTCAGTACCATGTCTTGGCGGAAAGAAAGAGCTTATTGATATTATCAATACTGACGATGCTTCAATTCAGGCTGATGACCAGCTTTGTATTGAATATTCAATTACTGGTATTACGGGAACTATTACAAAGCCTGCTGCAGATGAAGGTCTTCATATTAAGATGTATGCTGTAATTGATATTCCTGTAGAGTTTACTACTACAGAAAAAATCGATATGAATCTTGATGAAATTACAGGTTCAGGCAGCAGCTCTTCAAGCTCTTCATCCAGTTCTTCAAAATCAGATAAAGACGAGTTCTCAAAATATCTTGATGCAGTAGATTCAATTACAATCAGATACGCTGCATATCAGCTTCCGGTTTTCAGCAAAACTGGAATGAATCTTGGAATTGATCTGGTTGGTGATGGTTCAATGGAATATGTGCCAATTGCGGTTGTTGACAAAACTCCAAACGCTAAAAAAACAGAGAAAAAACTTGGTGTAGAATCTATTAAGAAAATGAAACAACTTTCATCTCTCAGTCCAAAGTTCAATCTCATAATAGCTAAAGGTACTACTATTTCTCTTCCACGTGAAAAGGGAGTTGAGATGGATCTTGAGTTGAGTCTTAAGACAGATGGACCAATTAAGGTAAAATAAGGAGGTAGATTATGAAAAAGATTATTGCTTGTTTATTTGCAGTTTCAGTAATATCTACGGCTGCCTTTTCAAAAAACTTCTTTTCTCAGCGCTTTTTCGAAATAAAGACTGGAACAGATGTAGGTATTTCAAATAACCTTTTTGCAGGAAACGAATTTTTCCAGAAGGATCTTATAATTGATTTGAGAAAAATTGCAAACGAGTGTCCTGATAACGGCTTTAATATTCGTGCAAATGCACAGCCTTTTGTGGCTCTCAATGTAAATGTCAGAGATATCCATGTAGGAGTTTCTTCTGGAATAGAGCTTTATGAAAGCTTGTCTGTAGGAAAAGATCTGTTTGACTTCCTTGGTTATGGAAATCAGATTGGAGAAAAGCTCGACTTTAACTTTACAAACGATGCCGATGTATTTGCATATTCTAAGGTTGATGTAGGCTTTAGACTTGGAAAGCTTAAGCTTAATGTACAGCCTTCTGTATTCCTCCCACTTATTTCTATTCGTGGTGGCGGCGGAAGAGCAACTGTTGTTAATACTGCAGATGGCGATGTAAATATAAATGTTCTTATGGATATGGACGTTTATTCACCAGTACAATTGAATACTGACGACGACAATAATGTTGGAGTTAATCAGGATACAATAACTGATGCTCTTCGCTACGGTTATGGTTTTGATATTGCTGGTGGCGCATCATGGGCATTTACAAAATCCTTTTCAGTTGGTGCTACCTGTCGTATTCCTCTTATTCCGGGACACTTACAGTACAGGTCAAATATTAAGGGCGGCTTTGATTATAATATGAAGCTTTCTGACTATGAGAACTCTGAAAAGACAGAAAGAAAAACAACTGTAACTAATACAGAAGAAGACCTTGCAATTCATCGTCCATTGAAGCTTGGTGTTTATGCAGACAAGAATCTGCTCGGAACACTCTTTAATGTACATGCAGGTGCCGGCTTTGGTATAAAAAGACCATTCAGCGATGTTGCTGTATTCTATCCTGAATATGATCTTGGTCTTACATTTAATCTTATTGATATTTTCAAGGTTGGTGTTTCAACACAGTATAAGGACCAGATTTTTATCCATCAGCTTACTACTACCTTAAATGTACGTGTATTCCAGATTGATGTTGGTGTTTCAACTCAGTCTGCAGACTTTAAGAAGAGTATGGCTGTTGCTGGTGTAGGTGCTTATGCCTGCGTAAGTGTTGGTTTCTAAAACATAGTTATTCCGAAATTGTTTCGGTTTCTATTAAACAGAACACGCGGTGGTATTGTCCATCGCGTGTTTTTTTTGTACAATAATTTACTATTTGTTTTTTAAGAGGACTGAAAATGTTCAAGATTATTGAAAAGAAGCAGCTTTCTGCAGGTGTTTTCTACATGAAAGTCAATGCTCCTGAAATTGCGCGTAACCGCAAGGCAGGACAGTTTGTAATCGTTCAGGTTGAATTGGATTTTGGTGAGCGTATTCCGCTTACTATTGCTGATGCAAATGCCGAGGAGGGCTGGATTGCTCTCGTTTTCCAGGCTGTAGGTGCATCAACTTATAAACTTTCTTTGAAAGAGGCAGGAGACGAGCTCCCAACAGTTCTCGGACCTCTTGGAAATCCTTCTAAAATCGAAAAATACGACCGCCCGGTACTTGTAGTAGGTGGTGGTTTTGGTGTTGCTCCATGTTACCCGATCGTTCAGGCTCACAAGGCTATCGGTAACAAGGTAATCATGGTTATCTGTGCACGTAATAAAGACCTTCTTATTTATGTTGATGAAATGAAGGCTCTTGCAGACGAAGTAATCATTATGACTGATGATGGTTCTGCCGGACGCCAGGGTGTTTCAACAGTTCCTGTAAAGGAAATGTGCGAAAGCCAGTGCCCTCCAGCAGAGGTTATCGCAATTGGACCTCCAATCATGATGAAGTTCTGTGCCCTTACAACTAAAGAATACGGAATTAAAACAACAGTTTCTTTGAACACAATTATGATTGACGGAACCGGAATGTGCGGTGGCTGTCGTGTATCTGTTGGCGGAGAAACAAAGTTCGTTTGTGTAGACGGTCCAGAGTTCGATGCTCACATTGTAGACTGGGACAACATGATGATGCGTATGAAGTCTTTCAAGCCACGCGAGCAGGAAGATTTCCACAAGTGCAAGATGCAGGCAGAAGCTGATAAGCTTGCAAAGTAGGAGCATAAAGATGGCAATTAATGTAACAGAAGAACTCAATAAAATTAATGATTTGATTAAGGCAAACGGTAAGCTCACAGCAAAAGACCGCAATGCTATCCCTCAGATGGAAATGCCAGCCCGCGAACCAAAGGCTCGTGCCCGCCAGATGGACGAGGTTGCTCTTGGTTTCAGCAAGGAACAGGCTATTGTAGAAGCTAACCGCTGTCTTCAGTGTGCTAAGCCGTTCTGTATGGAAGGCTGCCCTGTAAACATCGATATTCCAGGCTTTATTAAAGAAATCGCTGCCGGAAACTTCAAGGCATCAGTTGATATCATCAAAAAGACAAGCCTTTTGCCTGCTATCTGTGGTCGTGTATGTCCTCAGGAAAAGCAGTGTCAGGGTAAGTGTACTGTAGGTAAGGTTTGGAAGA
>CAMJNC010000171.1 GCA_946407195.1 uncultured Treponema sp.
ATTCCCAGTCGCGGTCATCGTGAGCAGGTACGGCCATAATTGCACCAGTACCGTATGAAATCAAAACATAGTCTGCAATCCAGATTGGAATGAGTTTTCCGTTTACAGGGTTAATTGCATAGCTGCCAGAGAATACACCAGTCTTGTCTTTTGCAAGGTCTGTACGCTCAAGGTCAGATTTTTTAGCTGCTGCTTCCTGATAAGCCTTAACAGCGTCTGCCTGCTCTGCAGTTGTAATTTCCGGAATGATTTTGTGCTCTGGTGAAACTACCATATAAGTAGCTCCGAACAATGTATCACAGCGTGTTGTATAAACTGTAAGCTTGTTGTCTGTTGGCTTTCCGTCTTTGTCTGCTACGGTAAAGGTAACTTCTGCACCGGTTGATTTTCCAATCCAGTTGTGCTGCATTGCCTTTACGCTTTCCGGCCAGTCAAGTCCTTCAAGGTCTGCATCAAGGCGGTCTGCATAATCAGTAATCTTCAAAATCCACTGGCGGATTGTCTTGTGAGTAACTTCTGCACCACAGCGGTCACACTTTCCGTCTTTTACTTCCTCGTTGGCAAGACCAGTCATACAAGAAGGACACCAGTTGATTGGAGTCTGTGCTTCGTAAGCCAAGCCTTTCTTATAGAGCTGGAGGAAAATCCACTGTGTCCATTTGTAGTAGTCTGGCTCACAGGTAGAAACACAGCGGTCCCAGTCGTAGCTGAAGCCGAGTGACTTAATCTGCTGTGTAAAGTGTTCGATATTTGCGTTAGTTGTTGTCTTTGGATGAGTTCCAGTCTTAATTGCATAGTTTTCTGCAGGAAGACCAAAAGCGTCATATCCCATAGGATGGAGTACGTTATATCCATTCATGCGTAGGTAGCGGCAGTAAATATCTGTTGCAGTATAGCCTTCCGGATGTCCTACATGTAGTCCGGCTGCACTAGGATAAGGGAACATGTCCAGTACGTACATGCGTTTGTCTGCAGGATACTTTTCGTCCTCTGTTACCTTGAAAGTTTTGTGTTCGTCCCAATACTTCTGCCATTTAGGCTCAATTGATTCAAATGGATACTTGCTCATACACGCCTCATACTTTTTAGTGAGGCGTGTAAACGGACATGTCAAGGCTTTAAGCGTAGCGTGCCTTGACGTGGACGTATAAGCGCCTCACAATTTATTGAAAATAATGCAAATATTATAGTAAAAAAATAGAAGTCTGTGAAGAAGTTATAAAAAACGAGATTTTTAGTGTACGAATGATTATTTAGAATTCGATTTTAGATGCTTCGAGGTAATTATATGAGATTCCATCATTTTCAATAAGCTTGTATAAGCCGGTTACGGTGATGTCCTGTCCTGGTTCTGGAAAATCGTCCGGGTACTTGTGGTCTCCCGGCCATACGAACTCCAGTCCCTGCTGGCAGCAGGCAGTAGCATCTGGTACAACAACTGCGTAATAGAGTTCGCCGCTATACGGATCGGTGTAGGTTTCGAACCAGCCTTTTACCTTGATGTTTTTTTCTATGTAATCTTCCGGCATAACCAGCATGTCGAACATTGTGGAGTATATCATTGTGGCGGACATTTTTGTGAGGTCGAGGTCGATTTTGTCTGAGACTACGGTGGTTGAGTCTGTTGAAGCTACAGGTTGTGAGGCAGCCTTTGCGGTAGCGGCTGCTTCGATGCCGGCTGTGTTTGTTTTATCTTTGTCTTTACATGAGAGCAACAGCAAACTTGTAAGTACGAGAGAGATTTTCTTCATTTAAAAAAAACTCCCACCAAGGTAAATATGAGAAAGGCTGCGAGGTCTGTTGCTACGATTGTGCTGCCGACTGGGGTGCCTGCGAGAACTGAAATCAAAAGTCCTGTAATTGAACACACCACTGAAACTACTGCCGAGCACACGGTTACGCTTCGGAAGCTTTTGAAAACCCTCATTGCAGAAAGGGCTGGGAAGATTATCAGTGCAGAAATCAGAAGCGAACCTACAAGGTTCATCGCAAGAACAATTATCACTGCAATAATAATTGCTATAACCAGATTGTAAGCCGAGGCGTGGGTGCCTACTGCTGTTGCGAAATTTTCATCGAAGGTTACGCAGAAGATTTTATTATAGAAGATTATAAATGATATAATCACTGCTATTGAAAGTCCGGTGCAGAGCCACACCTCGCCTATAGTAAGAGTGAGGATTGATGTAGAACCGAACAATGTGCTGCAGACATCTCCTGTAATATTCGACGAGGTTGAAAAAATGTTCATCAAAAGATAACCGATTGCAAGGGAAGCAACAGAAATCATTGCTACTGCGGCGTCTCCCTGAATCTTTGTATTGCGGCCGGTACGCAGGAGTAGCACAGCGCAGAGAATTGTGAGCGGGAGAACAATGTACATGTCGTTCGGTATTTTAATAAAGGTTTCCAAAACTGTTGCAATACAGATTCCGCCGAAGGCTACATGCGAAAGGCCGTCACCAATAAACGAAAAGCGCTTGAGAACTAAGGTAACGCCGAGCAGGGAAGAACAGAGCGAAATGAGAACTCCTACAATGAAGGCGTAGCGGACAAACGGAAAACTAAAGTATGTTGCTAAGGTGTCTATCATATTCTTTTACGTCTCCAAAAAAGGTTGAACCGCCGCTTCCAATATGAAGCACATGGCTTGCGTATTTAAGCGCGGCATCTGTATCATGAGAAATCATAATGATTGTAATTCCATCTTTATTAAGCTGCTCAATAAGGTCGTACATTTCCTGAGTTGCAGCTGGGTCGAGTCCTGTGACAGGTTCATCCAGCAGAAGCATTTTCTGTGCGGCACAAAGAGCTCGTGCAAGCAGGGTTCTCTGCTGCTGGCCTCCGGAAAGCTCGCGGTAGCATTTTTTTGCAAGATGAGTAATGCCAAGCTTTTCCATTGCGGCAACGGCAAGCAGTTTTTCTGCCTTGTTATAAAATGGTCTTCTTCCGCAGCGCGACTGACAGCCTGAAAGCACAATTTCTCTAACACTTGCAGGAAAATCTCTCTGTACTTCTGTCTGCTGCGGCAGGTAACTGATTTCATCAGGGAGAAGTCCGTCTCCGGTGCTTATTGTGCCTGAAAGAGGCTTGAGCAGACGGAGAATTGTTTTCATAAGTGTGGTTTTTCCAGAGCCGTTTTCTCCTACAATACAAAGATAGTCACCCTTGTTTACGCTGAAGGAGAGATTTTCAATAACTGTTTTCGTTCCATACCCTAAGGTAAGGTTTTTGCATTCTAATTGTGCCATAAATTGATAATGATTATCAAATTATACATGTTTTTAATTATTTTACAATATAGCTAATCTATATTATAATATAGAGTTATGACAGTATTTGCTACATTCGTTATTGTTTTATTTGCAGTCACTTATGCCAGTGTACTGATGTTGAGATGGTTTGCCCTTGAGTTTATTTACAATGAAATTGAAGCTATGTGGGGAGGTACTCTCCCGAATATTCTTGTTGCTTCGCTTCTTCTGTTTATAGCTGTTGCCATAGGGTATTTTGTTGCGAAGCCTTTTGATCAGATAGTAAAGAAAATTCAGGCTGAACAGAGAAAAGCTACTAAAGATGAAATTGCTGCCTGTCTGAAAAGCTACCGGGGAATTATTTCGCTTATCGTTATAGCTAATGTAATCGGATTTTTTATTGGTCAGATTATCATTGTTTATATTGGAATTGCCAACGGCTCTAACGTATATTATTTTTCCCGTGTTTTCCTTGTTGTTGCACAGGCCATGGGCTTTGGTGGTATTTCCGCGATAACGTCCATTAAGCTTGTAGACTACCTGCTTATTAAAAAGCGCGAAATGCTTGAAATCGGTTCTATCGTTGAATTTAAAAGCCGTTCTCCAAAGATTTCGCTTTCTATTGGACTGGTATTCTTTATTTCCCTGTACTTTCTGGGAATGAACATGCTTACAGTTCCTTATGGAATTCTTCTCGAATCACACAATGGAATTTTCCAGGGAGATCTGCTTACTGCCTTCTTTAAGAAGGGGGCACTTTGTATCATTCTTTCAACGATAATTGGTGCAGTTCCTTTTATGACTGTTTTGCACGGTCTTTCACAGCGAATTAAGCTTACTTCAAGACTTCTTGATGATATTGCAACAAATGGTGATTTGACCTGCCGAATCAATATCAATATGACAGATGATTTTGGTCTTTTGATTTCTTCTGTAAACACATTGATTGAAAAGCTTTCTTCTATGATCAAGGACTTTAAGGCAGAAACAGAGGCTGTAACTGAATCTGCGGGAATTATTTCTAAGTCTGCAAGATATGCTACCGGAGCCATTGGTGTTATGAATCATTCTCTCCAGCATATTGATGAAAACAGTAAAAAGCAGGATGAGCTTGTAGGAGTTACCGGTGAAAACCTTGTTATGCTGGCTGATAGTATTGATACTGTAAAGCTTCACGTTACTCAGCAGACAGAAGCTGTTCAGAGTATTTCTACTGCTATTTCTAAGATGACAGATAGTATTTCAAGCGTTGCAAATACTGCTAAGCAGGCACAGGAGGTTTCACAGGGACTTTCTGAACGTTCTGATGTTGGTAATACTGCGGTAGAACATGCCGTAAGTACAATGAAAGAGATTCAGACTGTATCTGAAGAGGTTCGTAAGCTTTTGAAGGTAATTCAGGGAATTGCTTCTCAGACAAACCTGCTTTCTATGAACGCTGCAATTGAGGCGGCTCATGCCGGTGAATTTGGTGCCGGATTTGCGGTAGTAGCTGATGAGGTTCGTTCTCTTGCTTCTTCTTCATCTTCAAGTGCGCGGGACATTCAGATTAAGATTAAGGAAATGATGGAAAAGACATCAGCCGGTGTAGAGGCTATTACTTCTGCCGGTACTGCTTTCCAGGGAATCCGTGATAACGTAATTGAAAACGCAACTCTTGTAAAGAATATTTACGACGCAATGATTGAACAGAATCAGGGGGCATCTGAAACCAAGCAGGCTGCTGATAATCTTGTAGAAGCTATTCATGCTATTCGTGACCTTGCAGAAGAAGAAACAGAAGAGGCTGGTAAACTTCGTGAATCTATGGATGCTGTAGTTGCTGCCTCTAAGTCAACAATGGCTGCAGTTCAGGAAAGTCTTGAAGCTACGGCAAATATGAAGCAGACTGTTGAAAAGGTTGATAAATCTGCTGATGGTAACAAAGAATCTGTAGAAAAGATTCATAACCATGTAGAACAGTTTATCGTTTAAAAGAAACAGGCATTTGCCTGGTAGTAGTAAGTACTATTAGACAGACGTACATAAAACGAAAAAAAGAGGCTATGGGATACACTCTGTAGTGCACTGCAGGCAGCTTGACTGCCTGTCAGTGTAGTTACAGCGCGTAGACCATAGCCTTTTTTCGTTTTATGTTGTATTGCTTAACTAGAATAGCTTCTTAAACTCACCAAGCAAAATATCTGTTTCGATAGATGCATCGAGGTCTGTAATCTTGCCCTTGTTCTTGTAGTAGTTGATGAGCGGTTCTGTCTGCTCGCGGT
>CAMJNC010000172.1 GCA_946407195.1 uncultured Treponema sp.
CGTAGCCCTGGAACCATTCGAAATCTCCGTTGGTCTGGCAGTGGTAGGTGTAGTCGCCTTGTCGGAAAATGTCCGGGCCACGGTAAGGCTTATCAGCCGGAACTTCAAAAAGTGCTGCCTTGAGGAAATCTCCGGAGAAGGGCTCTCCTGTTACACGGCCGTAGTAATTCATAGACCAGAGCGGGGTGCTGTTGCGCCAGATAGCTTCTTCGCCGGCGAAGTCTTTTCCACCAAGATAAGTGTCTATGTAGAGAAGCTCGCCAGCCGGAGTTTTTTCTTCATATTTCAAATCGTGTGAAGCAGGGCGGCTAGGGGCAACTTCGGCTCCGTGGCCTGCGTAGGTTTTCTGCTTTGCTTTTATAAGGAAGTTGATGAGCTCTGTGCGATCGGTTTTATCTTCATTCTCCGTCAGAGGAATATTACAGTCATCATCATTTTTTACAATACGGTCAATCGGAATATGATAAAGATTACTCAAAGCAATGAGCCCGTCGAGCTCAGGTACGGCAAGTCCGTTTTCCCATTTGCTTACAGTCTGGCGTGCAATGTGCAGTTTATCTGCCAGCTCTTCCTGAGAGTATCCGTTTTGTTTTCTAAGTAAGCTGAGCTTTTCACCTAAAATCATATTCACCTCACTGACTATAAGGTAACACAGATGCAGATTTATTTACATCGCTTTTTAGTTGCAAAAATGTGAATCTGAGGTGACAAAAGGTGTGGTGTTAGCGGATTTTTCTGATATAATTAAATCTGAGGAAAAAATGAGTTTTAATCTAAGTAAAAAAGAAATTGAAGAAAAGATAAAAAATCAGCTTGCGGTGGAGTTTAATTGTTCGCCGCAGGATTTTGATAAAAGTGAAAATGTAATTACTAGCGCGTGCCTGAACCCAAACAGAAGAAAGTTTTCAGATAAGCCCTTCTTCCTGCAGATGGCGACTCTTGGAAAGAACACCGTAATTTCAGCTGATGAATCAATACATCCCTGGTTCATAAACTGGGTAAAAGGCAAGCAGGGAATCTGGTTGTTTGAGCAGCATAATTACTTTGAACTTGAAACTGAGCTTAGAAAGCACGGCTATAAAATGGCATTGACTCATCATATGTTTGTGCCAGAAGCAAAACTGATAGATATAAAAACTGATTTGAAAATCAAATGGCTCGAACATAAGGATATAATGCCATTTTACGGAAATGAAGATTTCCCGAACGCAATCTGTGACAAGTTCAAGCCTGAACGTCCAGACGTGCTTTGTGTTGTCGCCCTTGATGGCGATAAGATTATGGGAATGGCCGGCTGCTCTGCAGACACTCCAGAGTTATGGCAGATTGGAATCGACGTCTTACCAGAATACCGTGGCCAGGGAATTGCAAAAACTCTAGTAACACTTTTGCGAAATGAAACTTTCCGTCGCGGTGCAATTCCATATTACGGTACAAGCCTTTCAAATCTAGCATCTTGGAAAACCGCCTTGGAATGCGGTTTCAAACCTTTCTGGATAGAAGCAGAATCACAGCCGGATGAAAAGATTGAGTTCGTTAAATAATATGAATCAAGGCAAAGTAACTTTATTGGCTTTCAAAAATACATCAGCGGAACTTCTCGTCAGCGGAATGGATTTTCCAACAGTATTTTTACCAAGCGATAAAACCAGAGATTCAGAAATTGCAAAAGAGGAAATTCAAAAATCTTCAATAATCATATGTTTTGGGCAGAAAACACAAATCAAAAATAAAATATGTCTGGAGCTTGTTGCAAAAAACGAGGAAACTTCAATTGAAACAAATTTCGAGATAGAATCATTTAAGGAAAAACTCGAACAGCAAAATATCAGTTATTCAGAAAGTCAGAATCCGGGAACCTCATACTGCAATCTTGTTTATTGGAATAGTTTGAATTATATAAAAGACAAAAAGTTAGGTTGTAAATTTCTTTTTATTCATATACCTTTTGAAAAGAATATCAGCGACTTTTCAGAATTACGCGAAAAATTAAATTGCGTGATAAAAGGTCTATAAAAAAGTTTGGGCTAAGCTGATATAATCTTCTTCACCGCAATCACAGCCAGAGGCGCATACATAAACAAAAGATTGAGTCTTTGCCACAAGCCCTCGTAGCTGATAACTGTGTTTGCAAATTCCGGTTTATCTGACATCACAAAAAGAACAAAAAACACAAGAGAGATAATAAAGCAGATAATACAAATCACACCAAGCGCCTTATCCTGATCTTTAAAGCAAAGAAGACCTGCCAGAAGCGGAACAAACAAAAAGAGCATAAAACCAATGGTCGAATCGGCTCCGTGAATTTTCGAAGCAGTAGTAACCACATCTTTAGTTTCATTTACACTGAAAAATCCGGTAAAGATGCAGGCGCCAATCGCAAAGCATGCAATGAAAATCACAGTTGTGATTGTGAGCCCGCGGCTAACCGGCTGATAAGCTTTAATAAAAAATGGAATCGCAATTAAAAACAGTACGCCCTCAATAACCATCCAGATATTAAACGTCAGCCTCACCGGACTATTGGGATTTCCCAGCGCGCTAATCGACATAGTCAGATTGCTGTAGCCCTTGTATCCGAAAGACAAAAGCAGCGAAAAAAGAAGATCCCCACACATCGCGATCAATAAAGTATACCAGCCAAGTTTGTTCATCATTACAACTCCTTTTTTAATTGTAACATAAAATCTCTTTTTTACGGAATATAAAAAAATCTCTTGACCTGGTCTTTTGGGCCAGGTCTATTCTAAGCTGATAATGAAATTAGCAGCTTAGAAAACGGCTGAGTCAAGGCTTTAAGCGAAGCGTGCCTTGACCAGACGTATTCAACTCAAAAATTAAGGAGGACAAATAATGAGGGATTTAAGTTTGATGACCTGGAAGGAAATTAAAGAGGTCAACAAGAACAACAGCGTTGTTTTTATTGTGATGGCACCAATCGAAGAACATGGACTGTGTCTGCCGCTTGCAACAGATCTGATTGAAGGGGAGACCTGGAGTAGAGGAGCGATGAAGAAGCTTGAAGACAATCATCAGCTGGAGTGTTTTTATCTTCCTGCTTTTCCGATTGCGGCTGCTTCGGTAAATGAGTTTTATGGATCAATTCATTTTTCAATGAAAACAACTTTTGAGGTTGCATATGAAATTCTTGAGAGCCTTCGCTTTATGGGCTTTAAGCACATTATTGTAATTGCGTCTCATGCGGATCCAGATCATCAGATTGCTGTAACAAAGGCAGTTCGGAAGATTAACAGAAAGCACGGTATTTGTGCGATCTCTCCGATGGGAAGTATTTTTATGGGAACAGGAGTTGAACCGCCGGAAGAATTGAAGCTGCAGGAAAAAGAGCATGGAGATGATTTTCATGCAGGCTGGATTGAGACCTCATGTCTGCTTGATGTTGATGAAAAACTTGTACGCAAAGGTTATAAAGATTTACCGGATTCAAATATCACAGACCGGGAAATGATATCAAAAAAGAAACAGCTTCGTGCAATGGGAAAGTACGGCCATATGGGAATGCCGCGATTTGCTTCAAAGGAAACCGGTGCAATGCTGAATCAGAATTGTATTGAATCTATATATGAAGCAGTGATAAACTTTTATCACAGAGAAAATTATAAAAAGTACGACGATTATTTTTTGTACAAAATACTTCCACTTCATCTTGGATTTATAAAAGCGTTCGGTAAGGTGAGAAGAATCAAGGAGGGCGAATAATGTATACACGTGGACAGTTTGCAGTTATTGGAAAAGTCGGCAGAAAAGCTCTCCGCATTTATGATGAAGAAGGACTTCTTGTTCCTGCAGCAGTTAATGGCGAAAACGGATATCACTATTATGATGAAAGCCAGCTTGCGGTTCTTGAAAAAATTAAAAGTCTTAGAAAAATCGGACTTTCGCTTTTCGAGATAAAACAGATCCTTGATGGCAGGGCAGATGAAAAAGAACTCATAGACAGTAAGATTAAGGAGATGGATTTACATCTGAAGGAAGTAAAGGATTTTATTTCTTCGGAGAAAAATCAAAAGGTTGAAACCAGAGCAGGGGCTGGGAACGTTGATCCGGATATCACAAGCTTTGGTCGCCGCCGCTGCCTTTATATTGCAGAAAATGTTGAGCTTGAAAATCTTGGAATCTCTGTTGGAAAGTTATATGAGAAAGCTAGCCGCGAAGGAATGGAAGCGACAGGAAGTCATTTTGTGATTTATGAAAATCTTTCGTATGATGATTTTTCGATGACAACCTGTCTTCCTGTTGTTGATGGAAAAAATGAAGACACGATAGATGTTGAAGAAAAACAGTGCCTTCATATCAATTTCAAAGAGGGCTTTTCAAAAGTCGGAAATGCACATATTCTGATAAAAGAATACGCCGAAAGCCACAATCTTAAAATTGCAGATAAAGCATATGAGGTTTACAATAAAGACATGACCGTCGACGTATTCTATCCGATTCTTTGATGATTATGTTTTATAAGGAATAGGAAAATGACCAGATACATTGTACTGCTTCGAGGAATAAATATCAGCGGAAAGAATAAAATCTCAATGCCTGAACTAAAAGCTGCTTTGATAGAGAAGGGCTTTTCAGAAGTTTCTACTTATCTCAATAGCGGAAATATTATTTTTTCAGATGATGAGGCTGACACAATCGTTCTGGCTGAAAAAATCAAAACTCTGATTCAAGAAAAGTTTTCTCTCGATATTCCTGTTTTTGTAATCGCCCAAAGCGAACTTAAAACACTGCTGACCAAAGCTCCGGCCTGGTGGGGAACTGACAGTAAAGACATTTACGACAATCTGATTCTTGTGATTTCACCGTATCGGATTGAAACGGTTGTTGAAAAAATCGGCGAGCCTACTGCAGAACTGGAAACGGTTGAAATCTGCGGGAATGCTGCATTCTGGTCATTTGACAGAAAACAATATGCAAAGGCAAATTGGTGGAAAAAGACAGCAGCCGCTGGAATTGGAGAAATGATTACAATCAGGACTGCAAATACTCTGAAGAAAATTGTGGAGATGTAAGAAATCAAAACCTAAGGCCGACGGTTATGAAGTTATAAGCGGTCCGCGAACAACTGGCGATGGTTATTACGAAAGCTGTATCGTGGCTATTGAAGGCAATCAGATTGAGCTTACAGAATAAAGAGGATTATTATGACAAATAATAAGCTGGAAATAATTCCGTTACCGAAAGAGCAGTGGAAGGGAACTCCAATTCCGCTCGTAACAAAAACTGATTCTTATTATGATCTGGAAATATCGCCTTTTGAAAATGACGGCTGTAATATCCGGCTGGTGAAAAAGAATTTTGAAAAGACAGTTGTTCATAGTCCAGAGGAATATGATTTTCCAGACGGCTTGTATCAGGATCATTGGGAAAAGGCAGAAGCTTATGGCGTAGTAGGCGATAATGG
>CAMJNC010000173.1 GCA_946407195.1 uncultured Treponema sp.
AACCCTCAGTTTGCACAGATTGTACCTCCAACCGAAATGGTTGTGCTTGTAACTCTGGAAACTAAGGTTGGTGATGAGGAAGGAATGATGAACTTCTGTATTCCTTACCTCGTACTTGAACCGATTATTTCAAAATTGTCATCTCAGTTCTGGTTCTCTTCTGTAAGAAAGAGCTCTACAACACAGTATCTGGGAACAATCAAACAGCAGCTTACTGCAGTTGATATGGATGTAGTTGCTGAAATCGGAACTATTAATTTACCAATCAGAGACGTTCTTTCACTGCGCTGCGGTGATGTTGTGCGTCTTTCAAGTGTTAAGGTAGGAGATCCTCTTACTCTTAGCGTTGGAAATAAGAAAAAGTTTTACTGTCAGCCAGGTGTTGTCGGTAAAAAAATGGCAGTTCAAATTACAGGAAAAATTGAAAGCGTTGAGTCAGACGAATTTGAAGAGCTTTCTGTAGAAGGAGACGAAACATATGAGTGATGGTGCTATCTCACAAGATGAAATTGATGCTTTGCTTTCGGGTGTTGCAATAGACGGATTGAATTCATCTGGACACGTAGGAAATGGTCCTACATATCATTTTGATATCCCGACTCTTCAATCAATGGCAGACGCGCTTAAGCCTAAGCTGGAAGAAAATATTAACAAAACCACAAGTGTAACCTTTACCTGTGAGAATCCGGTTGTTGAACAGACAAACCGCGACCACGTTCTTTCAAAACTGCCGGAAGTTGTTATTGGAATCAATGCTGATTATAACGCTGGAGTAAAGGGAAGTCACCTTTATCTTATGGCTCCTGAATTTGCCCTTAAGATTTTCCAGCTTGTAAGCTCAGAAGAAGCAACAGAAGTTGATGATATGGTACTTTCTGTAGTTTCTGAATTTATTGCTACTCATATCAGTGCAGAAATTCAGGAAGTAGAAGGAAAGGGTAATGCTTCTGGTCTTGGTTATGCAACTCCAGAAACCTTAAATGAATCTAAAGCTATGATCATGTTCCCTCAGGGAGACTTTGTTCTTTCAAGCTATCCACTTACTTATGATGGAAATGCTTACACACTCTGGGAATGTATTGGTGGTGATGCTGCTGAAGGTCTTACAAAGGCTCTTGGCGGCGGTGCAGCTGATGACAATGCCGGACTTACACCAATTGATCTTGGCGGAATGAACGCAGCAGCAGGTGGAGCAGCTCCAATGGGCGGTGCCGCACCTATGGGCGGAATGCAGCAGATGGGTGGTGCAATGCCTAATATGGGAATGGGTATGCAGCAGCCAATGGGTGGAATGCAGCAGATGGGAATGGGAATGCCAATGGGTGGTATGGGTATGGGAATGCCACAGAATATGGGTGTAAACATGGGTATGAACGTTCCAAATGTTCAGCAGCTACAGTATCCAAACCTGCAGGCTGGTTTAAACGCAGGCGAACAGGGCAACATCAGTCTTATCATGGACGTATTCATGGAAATGACTGTAGAGCTCGGTCGTACAAAGAAAACAATCAAGGATATTCTTGGAATGGGTGAAGGTACAATTATCGAGCTTGATAAGCTTGCCGGTGAACCTGTAGATATTCTTGTAAACCATAAGAAGATTGCTAAGGGAGAGGTTGTAGTCATCGATGAAAACTTCGGTGTTCGTGTAACCGAAATCCTGTCTCCTATGGAACGCGTAACAGAGTTGAACTAAAACTTGAACTAAAATAAATACCAATTTTTTAAGGGTGGGAAAGAAAATTGGCTTTCAAAAAACTATTAGCAGTTATGTTTTTATGCATAACTGCAGTATTCTCAATATATTCTCAAAATAATACAACTGCAAATGAGACTCCTCTAACAGAAGAGTCTATTGTTTTTTCAGATGACGCTGCAGCAGAAACAACATCAGCTCAAAACTACAAAGGACCTTCCACTGTAGGAATGTTTGTCCGAATGATTGTCGTACTGATAATTGTTGTAGGACTCATTTACGGCGTACTCTGGTTTATTAAGAAAAAGACAAACGTAGTAAAAACTGATGATGAATATTTAAGACGTGCAGCCTATATAAATATTGCTCCTGGAAAAACTGTTGAAGTAATTACGCTTATTGATAAGGCTTATCTTATTGGTGTTACAGAAGACAGTATAACTATGCTTGGCGAGATTCATGATGAAGAGCTTATTAAAGCAATGAATCTTACTGCAGATAAAAAGAATAATACCAAAAAGCCTGCAACCTTTGCTGATGTACTTGATATGTTCCTTGTAAAAAAAGGCGGACAGAAAAATGTATTCAGTGATACAGAACAGCAGGTAGAAAATATGTTTACAAATGGGGAAAAATCAGATGAAGTTTAATAAACTTAAAAAAATATTTTTCCTCGTTTTAGTAATTTTACTAACATTCGGTAGTCAGCCTCTGTTTGCGCAGTCAAATCAGTTTCCACAGGGCTCAACTCAGGGCACTACTCAAATGAACCCGAATGTAAGGGGAACAGTTGTTCCAAATATTGCAGTACAGATTACAGAACCTCAGTCTGGTAAAGAAGTTGCTTTTAGCGTAAGGCTTCTTTTACTGCTTACAATACTTACCTTAGCACCAAGTATTCTCATTCTTGTTACCTGCTTTTTACGTTTTTCAATTGTACTGGACTTTATAAAACGTGCTCTTTCTTTACAGCAGGTTCCTCCGACCTCTGTATTAAATGGTATTGCTTTTTTCATGACTATCTTTGTAATGTGGCCAACCTTTACAAAGGTTTATGACAATGCCTATAAGCCGCTTTCTGAAAATCAGATTACAATTGAAGAGGCTTATCATGAAGCTGAAGCTCCTTTAAGAATGTTTATGTACGGACAGATGGCAGGAGATACGAGCTATATTAAAATGTTTATGAATATGGCTAAGTTAGATAAACCTAACACTCTGGCTGATGTACCGACTTATATTTTAGTTCCTTCGTATATTTTACACGAGCTTACGGTAGCCTTTAAAATAGGTGTCATATTATACATTCCGTTTATCATAATAGATATGGTTGTGGCGAGTATTCTCATGGCAATGGGTATGATGATGCTTCCGCCGGTTCAGATTTCCATGCCGTTCAAATTAATTCTGTTTGTGCTTGTAGACGGCTGGGGACTTTTAACGCAGCAGTTGTTTAATTCGGTTATCAGGTAGGTTAGAGTATGTCTATAGGAACTGTAATATCACTAATGCGTGGAGCCGTTACTCAGGTTATTTCAATGGTTGCGCCAGTGCTTGGACTTGCTCTTTTAGTTGGTCTTGTTGTAGCAATCTTTCAGGCAACCACCTCAATTCAGGAGCAGACTCTTACGTTCCTTCCAAAGCTTATTGTAATTCTTCTGGTAATAGCTTTGCTTGGCGGTGCAATGTTTACATCTTTGGGTGAATATACAATCGAGTTGTTCCGGCGAATACCAGACTTTGCGAAATAGGTGAGCCATGCTGAATAGTATTGTTCTTCAGGCACCTGTATATCTCCTTGTGTTTGTGCGATGCTTCGCGCTTATTATGACGCTTCCAATGTTTTCCATGAGGGCCGCATCCCGAATTGCAAAAGTTGCAATTGCAGGCTATATGGCTTTTTTTATTTTTGGAAATATTGATGCATCTGTTTATTCTCCATACATCGGTGATGAAGGTTCTTCTTCAATGCTTTATATTTTACTCCTTGTTGGAGAAGCTCTGATTGGAATAATAATGGGATTTTTTATCTCAATAATTTTTGCTGCCTTTAGTGCTGCCGGACAGTTTCTTGCCTTCCAGATGGGACTTAGTGCTGCCAGCTCTTATGATGCTCTTTCACAGGTTGAAAACCCGCTCATGGGACAATTCTTTAACCTTGTAGCCATGCTGATTTTTATGCAGACACACTGGTTTCAAAAGCTTTTTCTTGGCGGACTTGTAACAAGCTTTTCATCTTTAAACGCACTTAGTATTGCAACTGCAAATGAAAAGCTCGCTCGTTTTATGATAAGCGGACTTACCGGCCTTTTTTCTGATGCGCTTATAATTGCACTTCCTGTAATGGGAACCTTGTTTTTGATTACGGTTTGTACAGGACTTCTTACAAAGGCCGCTCCGCAGATGAATCTTCTTTCTGAAGGTTTCCCAATTATGATTCTTGTGGCCTTTACAATTATTGCCTTTGCAATGCCAAGTATAATCGACTTTTTTGTAAGGTCATTCAATAATGGCTTTTCAGATCTGGAAAAGCTTTTTACATCAATTTCGGGAGGTGTGTAGTCTATGGCAGCAGAAGATGAAGGCCGTACCGAACAACCTTCCGAATACAAACTCGAAAAAGCCCGAAAAGAAGGACGCGTTGCAAAAAGCCAGGAAATAAGTGGAGCCCTGGTTTTACTGCTTTGTGTGGTTACAATTGTGTTTCTTTCAAAATGGCTTTTTAATGAAATTATAACTATATTCAGATTTTATTTTACTCAGTGTTCTACTTATGACGTAAAGAATCCGACCTTTCTTCCGGCATTCTTTAATGTGTTTATAAAATGTGTTCTCCCGGTTGGACTTATAAGCGTAGTGTCTGCGGTAACTGCAAATATCATCCAGACAAAAGGCTTTATCTTCAGCCTTAAACCTATTGAACCAAAGTTTTCCAAGATAGTTCCAAAGTTTGGTGAATATTTTAAAAAGACAATTTTTTCTGCAAAGGGGCTTTTTAATGTTGCAAAGTCAATCGGTAAGGTTGCAATAATCTGCTTTGTCGGTTACTTATACATTAAAAAAGATCTGTTTGTTTTGATTGATATTATTGATAACGGTGAAGTTGCAAGTGCCCTCGGGCAGGTTGCAAAAATGGCTGCACAGATTTTAATCACAGTAGCAGTTTTATTCCTTGCACTTTCTATTCCAGATTATTTTATTCAGCGTCATGATTTCATGGAAGAAATGAAAATGACAAAGCAGGAAGTAAAGGAAGAATATAAGGAGATGGAAGGTGACCCTGAAGTAAAAGCAAAGCTTCAGCAGATGCAGCGTCAGCTTCTTTCTCAAAATGTTCGTAAGGCGGTTGCAGAATCAGATGTTGTAATTGCAAACCCTACACATTTTGCTGTTGCCTTAAAATATGATGTTTCAATAGCTGATTCACCCCCTATGGTAAATGCAAAGGGTGAAGACAGTCAGGCGCTCTTAATGCGACGAATTGCAGAGGAAAATCATATTCCTGTAGTTGAAAATCGTCCGGTAGCGCGAGATTTGTATACAAATCTTGAAATAGGTGATATAATACCTAATGAATATATTTCTATAATTGCAGAGATATATTCTCATTTGGAAAAGTTCAGATATATGAAAAAATAAGTAGATTGCTGGGTGGGGACTGATGGCAAACGAAAGTAGAGGGACAATTCTCAA
>CAMJNC010000174.1 GCA_946407195.1 uncultured Treponema sp.
TTGTTGGGAGGTCGTTTCCAGCAGGAGCAGAAATTACTACCTTGCGAGCACCAGCAGTGATGTGAGCCTGAGCCTTGTCCTTAGATGTGTAGAAACCTGTACATTCAAGAACAACGTCTACCTTGTTAGCTGCCCATGGACAGTTAGCAGCGTCTTTCTCTGCATAAATCTTAATTTCTTTTCCGTCTACGATGATTGAATCATCAGTAGCAGATACTGTGTGCTTTCCTTCACCAATCTTACCACAGAAACCACCCTGTGCTGTATCATACTTCAAAAGGTGAGCAAGCATTTTTGGGCTTGTCAAATCGTTGATAGCAACTACTTCATAACCTTTTGCGTCAAACATCTGACGGAAAGCCAAACGACCAATACGGCCGAAACCATTAATAGCAACTCTTACATCTGCCATTTTATATCTCCTAAAAATTAGATTAGATTTAGATAGATATAAAATAATGAATTTTTCGGAAATAGTCTATATATCAAGATTGTAAGTTTCCATCTGGCCTTTTCCCTTTACTTCTATAGGATTCTGTTTAATAAATTCAAAATCATCCTTTACAAGCTCATAGGTCATTGGAGAAACCTTTACCTGCATTGCGCTGCTAAGTCCTTTCATTCTGTAAGCTGTATTTACGGTATCTCCAAAAATATCATAAATATACTTTTTAATTCCAACAATTCCAGCAATTACATTTCCAGAGCTTACCCCTGCCCTAACCTGCAGCTGCACCTCTGATGTTTCATTATATTTTTGAATATACTCAACAAATTCTTTTGCACAGGCAACACTATGTTCTGCATGATGCTGGTCAGGTTCAGGAAGCCCACAGACTGCCATATAAATTTCACCCATGGTTTTAATTCTCATGCAGGAATTCTTTTCTACAATATCATCAAATATACTGAAAACATCATTAAGCACATTTACAAGTTTTTCCGGTCCAAGCTGTACCGAAAGCTCTACATAATTCACAACCTGACAAAATAGAACTGAAGTATTTTCAAAAGCTTCCGGCTCAACCTTTCCTTTTGACCTTAGCTGCTCCATAATATTTTGCGGCAGAACGTTTAATAAAAGCTCTTCTGACTTCTGTTTTTCAAGCTCAATCGCTTTTTCTGTTTCATATTTATTGATTACACCACGACGTTTCCAGAATGAAATATAAATTATAATCGCAGTCAGAATCGCCATATTGAGAATAGCATTATCCCTGTAGTTTAATTTAACTGATGTTTTTCCCAATAAAATCATAAATATAACAATAGTTTCAAAAGCGATAATTCCGGCAGACAATACTACAGGATTAAGATTCATAAGAATCTCAACAGCAACAATGAAACCTATAAAATAAACAAGAGCTTTTGTAAACGGAACTGTTCTTGCATAATACAAAAAGATAAAAGAAAAACATAACAGACAAAAAACAGTTGGCGTATATTTTCCACTTTTTGTTTTACACAGGATAAAACCTGTAGTTCCAAAGAATATATAGCTGCCGTAATAAGACAGATTCAAATGAGTTATTGAACAGCCGGTAAGCTTAAGAATAAAAAAAACGACACCAAATAAAAAGGAAAAGATATATATTCTGGTCAGCGATTCACGGTTTTTACGGTGAATATCATCTGAAATCTCTTTTGAGGGAAAATATCTTTTAAGCCTTTCTACCAGCTTTTTGAACATATTATAATTCTCCAACTGTTTCAAAAACATTTTCAAGATCACTTGGCATTATAAAGCTTGTCTGGAAATCGATAAGCTCTTTTGCAAGTTCTTCTTTATCAGCTATATTCAAATCAATTCCAAAAATCTTCATGAGCTTAATCAAAAGCGATTTTGCACAAGCCATCAAATTCATAAGATTATCAGAATCATTTTTAAGCTGCGCATATAATTTTGGAGGCTGATTCTGTTCCAGCAAAGCTTCAAAGCTTTTAATTGAATCATCTTCAATAAGATTACACAGAGAATAAAAAACTTCTGGGCTATAAAGCTCTATATCATTTTCTCCAATTGCATCATTTTCATTTGCTTCTGGAATAGCTGCAAAATCATTCTTAATCAAATAGTCAATCAAAGCATCGCCAATTTTTCCATTTACAGGAGTCTTTACTCTGTATCGTTCATCTTTTAGATGCAATGCTGTCATATCATAACAATATGCCGCAAGCTGAGAACAGAAGTAAGGAGTTTTACCACTCTTATTAAATGGAAATTTTGTATCAATCCATTTTCCAAGCGGATATCCTAAAAACTTCAAGAATATCAGAAGTTTCTTTGCTTTTTCATGATCATCCGAAACCTTTGTCCTGAAAAGACAGAGTAAACCGGCAACAACAGCCTGTGCCATAGCATACCCGTTATTCTGAGCATCATCCTCAACCAGTTCCGGTAATTCGTTAAGAACAGGAGCTCCATCTACCCCATCTGGAAGGCGATGAACTGTAACTTTAATATCATCTCCTGCATAAGCCGGAGTTCTCAATCTGCAATTTGGAAGAGTTGCTTCTGCAACCTGGCACTGAATTTCTTTTGTCTTTGTATCTTCAATAAAATCATAAGCAAGTGCTGCATGTGTTGTATTTGAATCTTCAGCCCAGATAATCAGCTTATCTATAAGGATAAGAAAGTTTTTCGAAATAAAATCCTTAATAGTCCATGAAGGATCATACGGCTTAAACTTTGGCGGTGTCTTGCAGCTGTACAATAAAATGTCACCTTTCTTTAATTCTGATTCTTTCATTTTTTTAATCTCCATTTTTTATTTTTTTTCTTTTATTTGATTATCAACTTCAACAATTTCTGGAATTTCCATTTTATCTTTTACAAGATTATAGGTGGCTGGAGAAAGTCTTATATGCATAGGTGTACAGGCATTCTGCAGCTTTACAGCATAGTCTACAGTATCTCCAAGAATATCATACAAATACTTTCTTTTTCCAATTATACCTGCAATAGAACTTCCAGAAGCAAGTCCAACTCTTATATCCCATTTTATCTGGGCTGATTTATTACGAGCATTGAGCCATTCAATAAAATCTTTTGCACAAAGAATGAGGTTTTCTGCATGGCTAGCATTTTTTTCGGGTAATCCGCAGACAGCCATATATGCATCGCCAATTGTTTTGATGCGGATACAGTTATGACTTTCTGTAATCTTATCAAATTGAGTAAAAATATCATTCAGTTCATTAATAAGAAAATAAGGTGAAACTGTAGTAGAGATTTTTGTGAAGTTTACGATATCGGAAAGGAGCACCGTCATATTATCATATTTTTTTGGAGGCGACTTTCCATCTTTTTTTAACTGCTCAATTACAGAATCCGGTAAAAGGTTATGAAGAAGTTCTTCTGTTTTTTCTTTTAAAGTTTCCAGCTGTGCGTTTCTGATATATTCATTTATCAGATGTTTTCGTTTCCAGCAAACAAGAAGAATCATGACAAAAAAACAGAGAATAAAATTATCTGCCGGGATTTTAATCAATTCATTATCAAACACCAGATATAATATTGCAAAATATGAAAGCAATTCGACAGTGAAAACAAACGGATTTACTTCAAGGAACATAACAAGAGCAAACATAAGTCCGATGAAAACTATTATTATATTAGATGCTGAAGTCAGTAATATTATATGGAAAACAATGATTCCCTGCATTTCTATCAGTGTAAGAAAAACAAGAAATGAAGACGGGATTTTAGTATGTATAAGAGCAATATTTATTCCGCCCATAAATACAAAACTAAAATAATATATTGAAAATAAAAAAGTTTTTTCGCGAAAAGCAGCGGCAGGAAAGATAGAGAAAAATGTATAAAAGAAGATTCCAAAATAAAGCGAAAAAAATGAAAGAACCTTTATAATCTTCCTGTTTTTTTCTGACAGAGAGTCTTTAAAATCAGCTGGAATCAAAACAAATCTTTGATATAAACTTTTTAAACTATTCATTAAAAAAATTATATCATAGTTTTTTTGATTTAGATAATAAAAAAAATTATTTTGTGCTGTCTGCGCTGGTAGTTTCTTTGTGACGGGTGTCGAAATATCCGCCGTCTTCGAGGTAGCGGCGTCTTGTCATAATCAGATTAATCAATTCCTGATACATATTAAAATCAACCTGAATAGACATTGGTAAAAGGAAGTATTCTGTTTCGTCGCAATAGCGTTCAATAAAAGCCGGATCAGTAACATACCCCAGCGAAATCATATTTGAAATGCGGTCTGCGCACTTTAAGATTTTTGCCTTCTGGCTGCCTTCATCTAGAATACGGCAAAGGAACTGTTTTTTATTTTCTTCTTCTTTGCGGGTAACTTCTTTTACAAGCTTTAAAACCTCAGGGCCGTCTTCGTCAGCATTAATAATCAGTTCTGGAATAAAGCCCGGAATATCTTCTATTGTATCGTGAATGATAGAAGCCTTAAGCAATACCGGGTCAATATAACCGTAGTCCAGAAGAATGGCAAAGGTATCCATCTGATGGCGGAACATATTTCCACCGGCATGGCGTGCTTTACCAATCAGCGCAGTTGCAAGCTGAATATATGGGGCAAAGTGAATACTACTGAGCTGAAGCATCTGCTGCTCATTCATATTCTGAGGTCTATCAGTTTTCATTTCGTAATGCTGTTTTGCCATAGTACCGCCTCCCTTGTCCCAAGTTCTATAAACAATTAACGGCGGTTTCGCCAAGTTCCACCACCGTTTTTTTTGATTTTTTTACTTTAATTCTGCAAGATAGCCTTCGAGAGTCTTAATCTTTCTCTGGCTTTCTGCAAGACGGTCACGCTCTTCCTGAACAAGGTTTGCAGGAGCATGCTGTGCAAAGTTTCCGTTGAGCTTATTTTCGCTCATTCTTGCATAGCCGGTCTCTTTTTCAATTGCCTTCTGGAAGCGGGCCATAAGCTGTTCTTTATTGATTGATTCATCAACAAGAACAAATACTTCAAAGCCGGCTCCAACTGCACCGATTGAAGATGCAGGTTTTGCGTCAACAAAATCAATTTTCGCAACACCGCCAAGCAGCTGAATCATTTCAACCTTTTCGCGGGCAACTTCTGCAGCACTACCCTTTTCAATCTTAATTGCAATATTGATTTTGATTGCAGGATCAATTCCGCAGTCTACCTTTGTAGCACGAACCTTACCAATCAAATCCTTAAGAGCTTCAAAGCGGGCTTCAATTTCTGCATTGTCGCGGGCAGCTTCAACCTCTGGATATGGAGCGTTAATAAGCATTCCTACATATTCGCTGTTGCTTGAAATCTTCTGTGCACCGGCAGCCTTGCGGTTAGCAGCAATTTCAGCAAGCGGCAGCTTTCCATAAATCTCTTCTGTAACGAAAGGAATATATGGATGAAGAAG
>CAMJNC010000175.1 GCA_946407195.1 uncultured Treponema sp.
CTTGAAAAATCTCTGGTTTACTTTACTACTTCACTTAAGAGCAACTCGCTGCTCCTTATGAAAATGAAGAGCACACGACTCATTAAGTTTGACGAAGATGATCTTGATTTTGTAGAAGGCGTTACAATTGATAACCGTCAGGCTATTGAAATGGCCGACACTTACGCAAACATTCTCTTTGGAGTAATGGATGCTTACTCTTCCGTTATCTCTAACAACCTGAACGTTGTAATGAAAAAGCTTGCCATTATCAACCTTGTAATGATGGCGCCTACCTTTGTAACAAGTTTCTTTGGAATGAACTTTAAACTGCCGTTTGATGATTTACCTGGTTACATTCCGGTTTTGATTGCGACTGTAATCTGTCTTGTTTCAGTATTCCTCTGCAGCTGGATGCTCAACTTCAACCGCGAAACGGTAGGTGCAATCCGCAAGGCAAAAAAAATGAACCGCAAGCAGCAGCGGTCCGTAAAGGCAGAAACTAAAAAATTACATAAATTAGAAAAGAAATTATCTCGCTGAGCAGCAGATTCTGAAGCCCATGTAGTTATAACATTCGTTCGGGTCGTAGCAGTAGCGGTCGCCTGCGTAGAGGAACATTGTGTACTCACTCCAGCTGCCGCCGCGGCTAACGCGCTCAAAGCCCACTTTTGGTCCGTGCGGATTTTCAGATGTATAATCTTCAAACCAGTCCCAGCAGAACTCAATTACATTTCCGCTCATATCATAAAGCCCTGCCGCATTTGCATTGCCGCTTGCAGGGTATGTCTGTTCTCCAGGTTCAAAAGGAAGGCCGGCGGTTCCTACGTTGTGTGAGCCGTCTGAGTTTTCACTGGTCCAGGCGTACAAAAGGCCTTCTTCGGCATCATCAGAAACCTGACCGCTTACTAAGTCGCCGCGCTGAAAGCCTACGCGTGTTTTTCTGGCTGCATACTCCCATTCTGCCTCACTAGGCAGACGGTAGCCGTTACATTCCCAGTCACACTCGCACAAATCGCAGGCAGCGGTGTCGGCAGAATCGCGGATTACTTCTCCGTTGTATGTATAGCATGGAGTTCTTCCGCGCAGCTCACTCAACGCATTGCACCACACTACCGCGTCGTACCAGTTAATCATCGTAACCGGCTGCGCGTAATTATCGTCTGTAGGAGCTGCGCCTCTCTTACCGTTTGAGCCGCCCTGCCCCGGGTTTGCAAAATTGTAGCCGATTTTTTCGGCCTTTACGCGAACCGAATGCCAGAGTGTATAAGTTGTTTCGAATTTGTTTATTGAAAAAGGAGCGAGTTCACGCTCGGCTGTGTAAGCCTGAGTGTCCTCGCCTATTGTATATGAAAGATTATTTCTAAAGGTAACAAGGCTGATGTGCGAAAAATTAGAAGTCTGTGCAAAGCCGCCTGCCATCATCAATAATGAGGATAAAACAAAAATCGCTTTTCTACAGTTTTTTCGCACTACACAACTCCATCTAAAGCGAAGCCATCTGGGCCTTAGTAACCTTCCAGCCGTCGCCTTCCTTTTCTACCTCGAGCCAGGCATAAGTTTTTGCCTCTCCAAGGCTTCCAGGATTTATCACTACAGTGTCGCCGATTTTTTCAATTCCGGCTCCCTCGTGAATATGACCGCAAACAACAGCAAGAGGTTTATTCTCCTTAATGAAGTCTGTAAACTTCTGGCTTCCCGCATGGTGTTCGCCGTCAAAAGAGTCGAGCTTGTCTGCGACCGGCGGATTATGGCTTACCAGAATCAGGCTGTTCCAGAGAGAAGAATCTCCGCTCTGCTCTACACTGTTTTTCACAATATCAAAGTCGCCAAGGCACTCGTCCTCGGTTCGTTCAAATTCTGTTTTACCGGTAAAATAAGTTCCACCGCCGCTTCCTGCAAAGGCAAGTCCTTCGTGGAACACAAGTGCCTTTTCAACACTTATATCCTGATTTTCAAGTTCTTCAAGAAAATCAATATTGTCGCAGTTTCCGAGTACTGCAAAAATTGAATCGTGTTTTTTACAGAGTCTCTCAAGCGCTTCTTTACCGGTTTCTGGTTTAAAGCATTCTGCAAAATCGCCGCCAAAAATTACAGCGTCTGCCTGCTTGAAAACCTCATCCATTTTATCGAGCACATCATTATGTGCATGTAAGTCACTTATAACCAATAATTTCATTTCAAAACCTCTTCAAAAGCCTTTTTAAGTTCAGCCATCTGCTCCGGGGTACCGATTGTGATTCTCACAAAATCTTCAATTCCCTTTGTAGCAAAATGTCTTATCAAAAGCCCCTGCTGCTTTATTTTCTGATAAAGCTCATCGCCAGGAATTGCCGGATGTCTTGCAAACAAAAAGTTTGTCTGGCTCTTCAATACATAAAACCCTTTTTCACGCAAAAAGTTATAAAATTCGTCGCGGGTCTGTGCTACCTTTCTTGAAGTCTCTGCGTAGTACGCAACATCGCGGCAGGCTGCTGTTCCGCTCACCTGTGCTACTGCATCAATTGGGAAGTGGTTTACACTGTTTTTTACTGTTGTAACAATATTTACCAGTTCCGGATTCGCAACGATATAACCAAGTCGCTGACCGGCACCGCAAAGACTCTTTGAGAAGGTTCTTACAATTACAAGATTTTTAAACTCAGCAAGCAGAGGAATGCATGACTCGCCGCCAAAATCAACATAAGCTTCGTCTACAATAAAGATTTCATCTGGCGAAGCTTTCTTTATCATCTGGCGAACCTCGTCGCGGGTAAGTCCAAGTGAGGTTGGTGCATTTGGATTTGCAAAAATAATTCCGCCCTCGTTCTTACCGGCACGGGCAAGCATTTCATCTACATCGAGTGACCAGTCTTCCTTAAGCGGAACCTGATCCATTGGAATATTATAATAGCCTGCATAAACCGGATAAAAGCTGTAGGTAAACTGAGGCATTACAAATTTCTTTGAAGAATCAAAAAATGCATAGAAAACAAAAGACAAAACCTCATCACTTCCGTTTCCTGTGTAAATCATATCAGGGGTAACTGTAAATGGGATTTTATCTTCGTCGGCAGGCTTTACTTCGCCGCCTTCGCATTTTGCACGGCAGAGAACTCCGCCGCACTTATTCAGCATGTCTGCTATTGCTGCATGGAGCTCAAGCGAATCAGGGTCCGGATAAAGCCCCAGCTTTTCCGGATGATTCTGAACAAAATCCATAACCGCCTTCTGCACACTTGGAGCTGGCGGATACGGATTCTCATTTGCATTGAGCTTTATATAAACACGGTCCTTTGGCTGTTCACCTGGGACATAAGGATTAAGCTGCTTAACACGATTTGAAATTAACATAATAATATTTTAATCGTTTATTATATTTATTTCAATGTATTTCGCGATACCACTTAGCGTATGTTAATCTCTCCAACGTTGGTATCAACCTTAATTCTCTTTGAACCTTTTCCCCGCTGATTATAGCTTCTTTTGTAAGAATGTCCGTCTATTCGCACATTTCCCACATCTGTTGAAGCAGAAATCTCATAATCCTTTATGCTGGCCGCAGATTTTATTGAAACTTTACCGACATTATTCCCGCATCTAATTTTGTCAAAAGTAACATTTCTGGCTTCAATCTCTCCAACATTCAGACTGATATCAATTTCATTTGCAATAAAATCAGCCAGTTTTATATCGCCAACATTTGAATTAATTTGAATAGAGTCGAGAGCAGCCTGCCTGGGTAATGTAATTACAACCTTACATTTATTAATTCCAGGATTCGATCTGTTTCTTGTACCCTTTTGTGTCAGCACAAGAGTTCCGTTTCTTACAATAATCTCCGGCTTTAAAGACTCTTTGTTATAAGAGCCTTCAACCTTAAAGTCTGAACCTTCTTCAATTGTAACCTCCATTATTGCAGCATTTAAATCAATTTTAGAAAAGCTTTGGAAGGTTTCATTGATTAAATTCTTTTCTGTAAGGACTTTGTTTTCTTCTTCATAATCATCTTTAAATACATGCTTTAAATTACCCACATGCTTTGAAGTTCCATAAAAAATGCAGAACAGGGTAATTGCAACAAGTACAATAAAAAAAACTGCCTTTTTCATTTTTTATTCTCCTCTGTCGTATTTTACGTTTTCTTCTCTGGCTTTGCTGAAGGCAATAATGCTTGTAAACACAGCAGCTCCGATTGGCCATATAAGCCAGGTAATCCACCACTTGAAGGTAATAAAGCTTACACAAAGATAGATACAGGTAACAACCGGCCAGTATGCTGCAAGCACTGCACGTACTGTAGGATTTTTTACCTGCTCTGGTTTATTAGTTGTGCTGAAGTCTGAAAAATCTGTCATATTATTCAGACCGAGCAGCTTTGTATAAATTGATTTAATTGATCTTGAAAGTACCATTAAAAATACGCCGACACCAACAAACACAAACAGCATTCCACCACTCATCTCTTCCCAGAAGTGTCCGCCAATTTCATCAAACACTACCGGAGGAACTGCACAAAGCACACACAAAAGAATTCCTACTGAATGCATAACACTGTAAGTTGGTGTAAACTCTCTGTTTTTGTTTTTTACATAATCAATTGAAACTGCATCTATACTGCAAGGTTCTTTTTTTATGAAACTCCATGGCTCCATAACAGCATGTGCCATTACAACAAGAACAACACCTGCACCGATACTTGCAAACATAAGCGTAATGCCTATCATATCTTTTAACTCAAGTGCATCAGCAATAATCGGGAAGATTACACAGAATATAAACATCATGATTCCCAATGCCTTCATGATTGCCGCTGTCTTTTTCTTTTCAATGTATTCTGTCACTTCTTCAAAAGAAAGCTTTCTGCGGTTTACTTCTGTCTGCTTTGTCTGATGAAGAACATCCTGAATACCAAGGTCATCTGCTAAATCTTCGAGGTTTCCAAAATTCTGAATAACCTCTCCAACAGCTTCGTTTTCCGACTTACCGCTGCGGATAAGCTCTGTATACTTATCTTCCATCATCTGTAAAAGCTCTGATTTTGCCTTCATAACCTTGTCGGTTAAAGGGAGCCCTCTGAACATTGATTCCAGATAATTCTTAATTGTTTCCATTTCCGTCTCCTCTAATCATTCTTACTAATAAAATTTTCAATAACCTCTTTTGTGAGGTTCCACTCTTCACACTTTTCTTTGTAATAACTCCGCCCTTTTTCGGTTATGCGGTAGTAGGTTCTTCGCTTGCCGTTTTCTGCTTCCTGCGAATAGGATTCCACATAACCGTTTGCTTCCATACGGGTAAAGGCTGAATAAAGGGTTGTTTCCTTTATGATGTA
>CAMJNC010000176.1 GCA_946407195.1 uncultured Treponema sp.
AGAAGTTCAACAACAAGACTAACGGTATTACACAGCGCCGCTGGCTCTTGAACGCAAACCCTCAGCTTTCAAAGTTTATTACAGACCGCATTGGTCACGGTTGGGAAAAGGATCTTGCAAAGCTTAAGGGACTCGAAAAGTTCCTCGACGACGATGAATCAATCAATGAGCTTATCCGCATTAAGACAGAAAACAAGGAAGCACTGGCTGATTACCTCAAGCACGCACAGAACGAGTTCCTTGACCCTGAAAGTATTTTCGATGTTCAGGTTAAGCGCCTTCACGAATACAAGCGTCAGCTTTTGAACATTCTCCACGTAATGTACATCTACAACCGCCTTGTTGATGACCCAAGCTATAACCCTCCTGCACGCACTTTCATTTTTGGTGCAAAGGCAGCATCTGGTTACCGCCGTGCAAAGTCTATCATCAAGCTGATTAACACTGTTGCAGAGCGTATCAATAACGACCGCCGTGTTCGCGGAAAGATTCGTGTTGTATTCGTAGAAAACTACCGCGTTTCTGTTGCAGAAAAAATCTTCCCTGCAGCTGATGTTTCTGAGCAGATTTCTACTGCCGGACTCGAAGCTTCAGGAACTTCAAACATGAAGTTCATGCTCAACGGTGCTTTGACTCTTGGTACTATGGACGGTGCTAACATTGAGATTTTCGAAGAGGCTGGAAAAGAAAACGGCTTTGTATTCGGTCTTCTTACAGAAGAAATCAAGAAGATGGAAGCCGAGCACTCTTATAATCCTCAGGAATATCTGGACCGCAATCCGGCTCTCGCAAAGGTTGTTGAGCAGCTGGTTGACGGAACTTATGATCCAACCCATCAGCTTTTCAAGGAGATTCACGACTCTTTGATTTACGGTGTTGAAGGTCAGCGCCCGGACGTTTATTACGTTCTTGCAGACTTCGATTCTTATTGCAAGGCCCGCGAAAGAATCGCAGAGGCTTATCAGGATAAGAAGGGCTGGGCTAAGATGGCCCTTAAGAACATTGCCAATGCCGGCAAGTTCTCTTCTGACCGAACAATCGAAGATTATGTAAGAGACATCTGGCACCTTAAAAAGGTAGAGTTCTAAGTAAAAAGCGGGCCTTGCGGCCCGCTTTTTTTCTTGCCGAGTTCATATGTTGTACTGTATAATAGTAACATTATGGAAGAAGAGTTTTTATCGCTTATAAAAAATGTTAAGTCTAAAAAGACTGAAGCAAAGCAAAAAGAGAAAAAATCTATCTGGTTGATTTTTACAATCGGAGAAAAATGTTTTGCAATTCCTGCGGAAAACGTAAAGGAAATTCTGCGGGATGCAACCGTGTTTCCACTTCCATTTGTGCCTCCCTATGTTAATGGTGTTCTAAACCGTTATGGTGATCCTTATGTGGTAATTGATCCTGCCGTACTTGAAGGAAAAGAAGCTCAGCATTCTTTCCTTTTTGTCGTTTTAAATGATGAAAGTCATACCTGTCTCCGAATTACAGATGTTAAAGACTTTTATACTTCAACAGAAAAAGAAATCGTGTATTTTTCTGAAGAAGACGTTACTGAATTTTATGATGGAACAATAAAGTTCAGCGGGCAGGAAGTTCTGGTAATGAATGTAAAGGCTATTATTGAAAAAGTGGGAAAAGAGATTGAAGCAGCCTGAAAAATTTATCAGTATTTCATATCAAAAAATTGATTTCCTGATTCCAAATGAATATGTAATTTCCTCAGTTGGTGTTAAAGATGTGCAGGTTAATTTTATGCAGCAGGAAAATACCGGCATTTTTGATTTTGATGAAATTGCTATCGGCTTCAGCCAGTATCCGCGTCCGACCCATGTAAAGACTCTGATAGTTTTAAAAGATGAAAATGATAATAAGATTTCTATAGTAACAACTCAGGAATGCAAGGTTTGCACTTTAAACCTGGAACGCTTTTCTTTGTTTGCTAATCCGTATTTTGAAAAATTCAAGAGTCTTGGTTTTATGGCCTGTCTTTTTGAAGAAGGCAGAATGCGTATTCTTATTGATGTTCAAAAGACTATAGATTATATGAGCTTTGGAGAACTTGAGGAATTATGAGTAAGGTTCTTGTTGCAGGTTCATCAGTTATAATTCGTTCTGTTCTCAAAGAAATAATCCTCAAATCAAGGCGTCTGGAGTGTGCCTTTGAATCTGCCTCGTATGAATCTATGATGGCCTCATGCACAAAATTAAAGCCGGATGTAATTATATCTGATAAAGCAATTTTTGATGCAGAGCGAAACAGTACTCTTTCTGAGTATTGCCATTTTGTAAAATTCCCTTCAATCATTTTTTATGAAAAGAATGATATGCCAACCTATTTTTCAAATCTGGTTAAATTTTTTGAGCTCCCTGATTTTATAAATTTTACAGCACAAAAAATAGAAGAGTATGCTGCCTTCCTTGAACAGCAGATACAGGACCTTAAGCGTTCTGAGCTTTTTGAAAAGCATCCGGCTTCCATAGCCTCTATAAATGAAGATGGAAGTATTACACAAACTTTACCAGACCTTTCAAACGATTTTAGTAACAGAAAATATAAGGCTGTTGTTGTTGGAGTTTCTACCGGCGGACCTGGTGCTCTTCTGGATTTCTTAAAGGGAATTGGTAACGGTTTTCCGCTTCCTGTAATTATAACCCAGCATATAGATTCATTTTTTGACAGGAACCTGATTAACTGGCTTGCTTCTGAATCTGGAGTTCCGGTTCACCTTGCAGAAGATAATATCAGGCCTCTTGCGGGTCATGTTTATTTTGCACCTTCAGATGTTCATGTTACCTTTGTGCCTTATATGCAGGGTAGTGAAAGTGGAATTATTGCAGATGAATTCCACATTGTCTTGAATCATGATGAACCGGTTAATTTCCTTCGCCCTTCGGTTTCAAAAATGTTTGAAAGTGCCGCAAAAGTTTTGGGAAAGGATTGCATTGCAGTTATTCTTACCGGAATGGGCTCAGACGGAGCAAAGGAATGTCTTCAGCTTAAGCAGCTTGGTGCATATACAATTACACAGGATCAGGCTTCGAGTGTTATTTATGGAATGCCAAAGGCTGCTTATGAAATGGGAGCATCCTGTGAGGTGCTTCCACTTAAGCAGATACCGGAACGCCTGTGGAGTTTAACAGGGGCTGAAAAAAAAGGAGGATGCGCATGAATGAAATAAATGCTAATCCTGTTATTGCTCCTGTTTTAAAAAATATTCTTGAGCATTCAGGTATTTATGTTTCTCAGGTTCAGATTCCTTCTCTTGTTGCGTATATAGAAAAGCAGGCAGAGTTAAGAAATATTTCGGCTGAAGAATATGTAAAAACTCTTATTCCTAATACTCCGGATTTTGATGTAATTATAAATCAGGTAACTGTAAACGAAACTTATTTCTTCAGAGAACAATGCCAGTTTGATTTTCTTAAGCAGCAGGTATTCCCAAAATATATGGGCCGTGACCTTACCATCTGGAGCTGCTGCTGTTCTACTGGTGAAGAACCAATTTCTCTTTTAGCACTTGCACTTTCCATGAATGTAAATCTTACGATTTATGCTTCTGATATTGATGACAAGGCACTTGAGCATTTTAAGAATGGACGTTTTTCTGTTTATTCTCTTCGTCCGGATGGAGAAAAATATCATGCACTTTTAGCACCGTATTACAAAAAGGAAGAGAATGAATTAGTTTTCAGAAAGGAATTTATTAACCGCATTCATACCTTTAAGTTTAATCTGAACAGCGGAATGCTTTCTTCACTTCCGTTCAGGGATAATGTTGATATTATTTTTATGCGCAATGTCTTTATTTATTTTGATAAGACAACAAGAAAAAATATTGCAGAAAAAATAACTATGCGACTCAAGAACAACGGCATACTCTTTTATTCAATGAACGAAATTGGTTCTCTTGATGATTCTATGATGCCGTATAATATGAGCAAGACAAACAGCGGTTCTGTTTATTATTTTATAAAAAATCCTGATGTTAAAAAATCTGATGCATATACACCGGTAAGCCGAAGCCTTAAGAAAAAACAGATTGAAAAAGAAAACGAAAAGCTTCAGCGCGAGGTGCAGAAAAATAAAGTTCAAAAGCATGCTTTGCTTTTAAAGCGTGAAAATAATAAAGAAAAAAAATCAGCAGAAGCTCTGGCAGAAGAAAAAATAAAACAGATTTATGAAGACGTATGCTGCGAAATAAACAATGGAGATTTTGAAAAGGCCCGTAAGCTTGCGCTTGCCATAAATGGAACGGGTACAAAAAAGTATTCGTTCTTTATGCAGGGGTATATTGAATATCATGCAGACAACAGAACTGCTGCAGAAAATTTCTTTGCTTCAACAGAGACTATTGCGCAGGATTTCTGGCCGGCTTTTTTCTATCATGGAATGGTGCTTCGAGACCTTGGAAAAATTCCTCAGGCTAACGCTTATTTTTCAAAATGCAAAAAATTGATTTCTGATTGTGGAGAGAACAATCCTTATGATTTTGCACTGGATTCCTTTAGTCCTTCATATATCAGTTCATTGTGCGATACATTTTCAATCGGAGGAGGACGCTAAATGAATATAGATAAAAATCTGTTCCTTACAGATTATATTTCAGAAGCGCGCGAAATACTCGATTCTCTTGATGATTCAGCAATACAGGCTGCAAAGGTAAAACGTAATACAAAAGAATTGCCTGAAATTTTACGTCAGCTGCATACCCTTAAGGGCTCTTCACGAATGATGGAATATGTGCAGATTGAAAAAATTGTAAATCATCTTGAAACAGTTTTTAAAAATATTCAGAGCAATCAGACTGAAATTCCAAATAAGATTATTCAGCTTTTACTTGGTGTAAGTACTGTTCTTCATTCTACTATTGATTCAATAGAAAACGGCGGCGACGGTACAGTTGAGCAGTATGAGGAAATTCTTAAGAATATTGATAATGCTCTGGAAGATGCTGATTTTGTAGCAGACTTTTCTAAAAAAGGTAAAAAGAAATCAAAGGATAATTCGGAAGCGAAGAATGCCGATGAGAATTCGGAGTTCTTCCACGATACACAGACAATCAAGGTTCAGATTCCGCAAATCGATTCAATTCTTCAGATGCTTGATAAGCTTATTATGAGACAGATAAAGCTCAAAAACGAAATTGATGAATTGAATAAAAAGAGCGGCATGACAGAGTTCCAGGCCTTTCAGGAGCTTTCGGAAAATATTACGGTTCTCGAAAATCAGAGTGTAGATATCCAGAAAAATATCATCTC
>CAMJNC010000177.1 GCA_946407195.1 uncultured Treponema sp.
TGTATTTAACTTCTTTTTCCATGAGGAAGCCGCCAACAGATTCAACTGGCATGAATTTTGCGATAGAAGCTGTAGAAGCCTGGTCGCGGTGAGCAGTTCCGAAAGCATCGTTTACGAAGATATCTCCGTATGTAGCAAGCTCTTTAGCCATTACATCGCGTTCTGCAGCATCTTTAGAAGTCTCTTCCTTGTGGAAGCGAACATTCTCGAGCATTGCAACAGCGCCTTCTGGAAGAGCATCAATAGCAGCCTTCTGTCCGAGTGCATCTGGAAGGAATGTAACTGGCTTTCCGAGTTTTGAAGCGAAATATTCTACAACCGGCTTCATGCGGTTCTTTCCGTTTATGAACTTTTCTGCATCAGCGTCTGTCCATGTCTTACCAGCCTTTTCAGCTTTTTCCTGAGCCTTTTTTACGTCCTTTTTAGGATCGCCGAGGTGGCTCATAAGAACGAGAGAACGTGGGTTCTGCTCGAGAATGTATTTAATAGTAGGAAGTGCAGCCATGATACGTGTGTCATCCTGAACTACTCCGTCCTTCATAGGTACGTTAAAGTCAACGCGCATGATAATGCGTTTGCCTTTCAAATCAACGTCTTTTACAGTTTTGATCATCTGATACTCCTTATATATACCGCACAAACAATGCACGGAAATTTACGATATTAGTTAAAATATACTGATTTTATTCTACAAATTCAATTATAATATCTACATGAATAAAAAAGGCTTTCATCCAACCGAAATAATTTTTGCCGCTACAAACGCCTGCAACCTTCACTGCGAGCATTGTTTTATAGAAAGAAATCCTCATAAGCTGGAGATTGCAGATGCGGTGGCTCTTATTGAGAGCTGTGTGAATGCAGGCAGCGACATAGACCGCATTGGATTTTCCGGCGGCGAGCCTTTTTTGTATATGGATTTTCTGATTGAAGTTACTAAGGCAACTGTAGCTCATGATTTGATGTTTGACCAGATTATGACAAACGGCGACTGGTGGCATGATGAATCTGATTTGCGCACTACCCTTCAGAAATTATACGACGCCGGTTACGATGGAAAAATCGGACTCAGCTGGGATTCTTACCACGACCAAACTACCGATCGTATGGAAACTTTTATTCGCACCGTGCAAGATATTTTTGGGGAAGAGGCAATTAACATACAAACAGTTGATGATGACACAGGTGGGGAAAGCCTTCCCCTCGCTCGCACTTCGTTGCTCGCTACCCCTTCTGCGGGGGACACCCCCGCAACGCCCCCGCACATCCCCGTCTACCACCTGCCCCGCACCTACACTTCAGACGACCCGCGCGCATGGCAAGCCCGCCGCTGGTTCCGCGAAGACTACTGCGAAGACCCGGGCCACATACTCTATGTTCACGCAGACGGAAACATTGCACCCTGCTGCGGCTTCGCAAATGAAAACCCAACTCTCTTTATTGGCCGCATAACCGACAGCTACGAAACAATCATGCAGAATGCTGCCGCAAATCCTATGATAAAAATATGCTACGAGGAAGGACTTTCTCACTACCGCCGCCACGGGGTAAAAAAACTTCTCCGTACCCATAAAGAAAAAATCCCCGGCAAAACCGGAGATATCTGTACTTTCTGCGATTACGTCTGTAAACATTTATAAGATATTATTTAAGTAATTTTTCCTTTGCACCTTAATAACGTATGATTCATTAATTACAATAAGGAACAATTCTTGCAACAGGATTTCCATCTCTTGTTACAATCACTTCGGTAATTTTCCTTGATTCCAGCAAAGAGACAATTTCTTCAAATCGAGATTCAGCTTCTTTTATTTCTAATTCCATCATATACTTTCCTCCTTTAATTATTATACTATACTTTATACGTTATGTAAATATAGTTAGAATAATAAGATTTTCGGGTCAAGCCCGAAGATGACAAGAGAAGGCACTAAGATAACAAGAGAGTGCACTAAGATAACAAAGGAATCTCTAAGATGACAGAGTAAAAAAAATCCCTGCCGAGACTGGCAGGGATTAAATGTGTGATTTCGACAGGTGGTTTCTGAGCCTGTCGAAGAGTTCAACAAACGGACGGGGTGTTATTAGAATACTACAACAACTTCGCCGTTTGGATATGTTGCATCAACATACTTGCGAACCTTGTCGCTCTGCAAAGCCTTTACAAGAGCCTTGATTGCAGGCTTGTTTTCATTACCGGCTTTTACAGCAATTACGTTTACGTATGGAGAAGATGAACCTTCAACAAAAAGTCCGTCCTTCTTTGCAGAAAGGCCTGCAGGAATTGCATAGTTACCGTTGATTACGGCAGCATCAACATCTGCAAGAACACGTGGAAGAGAAGCAGCTTCAACTTCAACAAACTTAAGTTTCAAAGGATTGTCAATGATATCTGATGGAGTAGCTGTAATTCCAGCCTTTGGATCAATCTTAATAAGGCCTGCTTCCTGAAGAAGAAGAAGAGCGCGTCCTTCGTTAGAAGGGTCATTAGGAACGCCAATGCGAGCCTTCTTTTTGATATCAGAAATAGACTTAATTTTCTTTGATTTTGAATAAAGTGCAAATGGTTCTACATGGATTCCACCAGCATTGAAAAGGTGATATCCTCTTTCCTTATTGAAAGACTCAAGATAAGGAATGTGCTGGAAATAGTTAGCATCAATTTCACCAGATTCAACAGCTTCGTTTGGTGTAACGTAGTCTGTGAACTCAACAATCTTAAGGTCAATTCCTTCTGCCTTAAGGTCATCCTTTACGAGGTTAAGGATATCTGCGTGTGGTACTGGTGTAGCACCAACTTTAATAGTCTCTGCGAAGAGAGATGAAGCGAGTACAGCGGCTGCTGCAAGTGCAATAATTTTTTTCATATTAAGTTCTCCTTGTTTTGTTTAATATACCTATAGGTTTACTAGGTAATAATAAAATAGTCAATAGCTTTTTCAAAAAAAAGTTTTAAACTTATCATTTAGATTGTACACAATTTACTTGACAATTCTCACTTAATTGAGTATATTTTAATTGTACACAATACAGTTTGAGTACAAAGAAAAATATAGCTGGAGGATATATATTATGGCTGAATTAAACATAACAAAAGACACTTTTCAAAAGGAAGTATTGGAATCGGACAAACCGGTTATCGTAGATTTCTGGGCAACCTGGTGTGGCCCATGCCGCATGCTTGGTCCAACCATCAGTGAACTCGCAGAAGAGCACCCTGAAATTAAGGTATGCAAAGTAAACGTAGATGATGAACCAGACCTGGCTCAGGAATACGGAGTTATGAGCATCCCGTTTGTAGCCAGCTTCAAAGGTGGTCAGCTCCACAAATCATCGGTTGGGGTTCAGCCAAAAGAAGCTATTCTCTCTTTATTAGACTAAATAACCTTTGCCGGCAGCTTTTATGCCGGCAACAGTTTTTTTTCACGGCGCAGCTTTGCTTCATACAATTTTTCATCTGCTGCCGCTATAAATGTCTGCATATTTTTAAATCTCTTATCATATTTTACATATCCAAAGCTGAAAGAAAGATCATACACAATTCCATCTCTTACACATTCAGCTATTAAAGCCTGTCGAACATCACTACAAAGCCTTTCAGCTTCTTCCTCATGATTAAGCTCGGCAATAATAATAAACTCATCTCCGCCAAAGCGGCCAATAAAATTTTTACTATTTTCATTTGCATTTCTTAAAGCATTAGCACAGCGAACAATTGCCATATCCCCTTCAACATGTCCGTAAGAATCATTAATTTTCTTAAATTTATTTACATCAAGCATAAAAACATAAAGTCTGTTTTTATCCCCTTCACTCTTCATTCTGGCACTTAAATATCTCATTAACTGATTTCTGTTGTTCAAACCGGTAAGTGTATCTACCGAAATCAAGAGATTCTGTAAATCAATATAAACAAAAAGAAAGGCAAGAGTAACTCCAATACTTACAGTTGGAATGCTTGGTATTAGAATCTGAATAATACCTATTATCAAAGGAAAAAGAAGGAACATGGAAAGAATTCTATATTCTTTTGCCTTTAGAAATACCTTACATCGAAGTGATTTAATTAAAGCATGAACAGAAGTAACAACCGTATATAAATGACACATTGCAACATGAATCAAAACATAAGGCCCACGATGGTAGACATTATTGTCATCTATATAAAAGAATGAGCCATGATAAATAGAAGCAATTACACCAATCATAACTATTACTACAGGTAGTGTGGCTACATACTTAAGATATTTGGATTTAATAAATCTTGAATCTAAAGCTGTTTCAACATAACAAAGCCAGTAGTAACCCATCATGACAGAAGAAAGCTCATATATGGCATTTGTAAAAAAATTGGCAGCAGGAGGCTCCGGAATAAAACCTCCCTCAATGAGTCCCCAGTTTACATCACACAAGAAAGAAATAATTCCGGCAATAATTGCCTTCATATAAAAACGCTGCTTTGTCTGCCTGTCGTAATTCTTAAAAAGGCTGTAAAGGAGAATTCCCATAATCACAGCGCAAAAAGCATCAATTTCAATAATCCAGACAAAATCCATAAACTACCTCATAAATCCAAGATTATTATTTGATTATTTTACCACGATTTTTTATTTAAGAAAACAAATAAAAAAGAGCTCCCGAAATCATCAGGAGCTCTTTGTATCTCATAGAATACTATAAATTAATTAGCAGTTCTCTGAGAAATATTTAATTGTTCGAACCTGTCCAAAGGATTGCGAGCAGTGGCGCAGCAATCCGACTGGACTAATCGAAAGAACAATTAAGTACTTCAATAAAAAAGACCTCCGGAATTATCCAGAGGTCTTTCATTCATTCAGATTTTAATAACAATTAGCAGTTCTCAGAGAAGTACTTAATTGTTCTAACCATCTGTGAAGTATATGAGTTCTCGTTATCGTACCAAGAAACAACTTCTACCTGGTATGTATCGTCATCAATCTTAGATACCATTGTCTGTGTAGCATCGAAGAGTGAACCATAGCGCATACCGATGATATCGCTAGATACGATTTCGTCTTCGTTGTATCCGAAAGATTCTGTAGCAGCAGCCTTCATAGCAGCGTTGATAGATTCCTTAGTGATGTCCTTACCCTTAACTACAGCGAAAAGAAGAGTTGTAGATCCTGTAGGTGTTGGAACACGCTGAGCAGAACCAATCAATTTTCCGTTCAATTCAGGAATTACAAGACCAATAGCCTTAGCAGCACCTGTTGAGTT
>CAMJNC010000178.1 GCA_946407195.1 uncultured Treponema sp.
TTTATGATACATTTTCCCGTATGGTAGAATTATTAGCTCCTGCGGGAAATATTGAATCGCTCGATGCCGCTATTGGTGAAGGTGCGGACGCTGTTTATCTTGGTTTGCGCAGCTTTAATGCGCGAATGCGAACCACTAACTTTGCATGGAATCAGTTTGAGGCAGCCGTTGAAAGCCTTCATATAAAGCAGAAGAAAGTTTATGTAACTGTAAACACTGTCTGCGAAGAGCGCGAAACAGAACGTCTTTATCGTTTTCTCTCTTATTTGAATGAAGTAGGGCCAGATGGTCTTATTGTGCAGGATTATGCTGTAATGCGTATGGCTCAGGAATTCTTTCCTAATCTTGAGCTTCATGCTTCTACCCAGATGAACGTAGAAAGCAGCAATGCTGTTCGTCTTTTACAGGGCTGCGGTGTAAAGCGTATGGTACTTGCCCGCGAGCTTGGTCTTGAAGAAATTAAAAAGGTAAAGGCAGAAACTGGTGCTGAACTCGAGGTGTTTGTACATGGTGCCTTGTGTGTAAGTGAAAGTGGTCTCTGTCTTTTTTCAAGCTTCCTTGGCGGTAAATCTGCTAACCGCGGTATGTGTACACAGGCCTGCCGTCGTTTTTATACTGCAGAGGTTCCAGGTGGCGTACGTCAGGGCTATTATTTTTCTCCTTGCGATCTTCAGCTTATAGACAAGATTCCAGACCTCATTGAGGCCGGTGTAGATTCCTTCAAAATTGAAGGCCGCATGAAGAGTGCAGAGTATGTAGGAAGCGTTGTCTCTGCCTACCGTTATGTTATTGATCATTATAAAGAAGATAAAAAGGGCGCAATCGCTGCCGGTAAGCGAATGCTTGCTTCTGACTTTGCGCGCACAAAGACCTCTTACTGGTATGGCTTTATGTCTCTCGAAGAGGGTGTGGAAAATGCAGCCTCTGCAATATTGAATCCAGACCAGGCTGGTGGAACCGGAATCTACCTTGGAAAAATTTCTTCTGTAAAGCCAGCTCCAAAGGAACTTGTTGAAGCAATTACAGAAAATATGAGTGATGATGTTCCAGCTGAGCAGAAACGCATTCAGATGGCTTTGCTCAAGGGCGGCTCTTATGATCCTGATCCGGGTGACTCTATCCGTCTTCATAAAAAGGATGATACTGGCCGTGTAAGCCACAAGGTTCATTCTGTAGAGGTTGAAGATGATGGCCAGAAGCGCTGGATAGATATTCCAGGCGGCTTTACAACCGGCGACGAAGTTTACCTTCTTCAGATTAAGGCCGATTCAAAACGCTACAACCATGTACTTCCTGGTGATCTTGGCCGCTTTAGAAAACAGCCTAAGGATGAACGACTTCCTATCCTCGACCTTACTCCGGTTGCAAACAAAGAACTCGTTTATTTTCCGGAGGGAATCTATGCACAGGTTTCTTCAGTACAGGATGTCTTTGCCGTTCAGGGACTTAAGCCAGTTCGTGTAATTCTCGAGTACAATAGCGAGACCTCTTACGATCTGCTTAATCATAAAACAGTTCTTCCATTCTCAAAAAAACAGATTTACATTTCGTTAGATCCGTTCTGTTCTGCCGCTCAGGAAGACAAGCTTAAAGAAGAGCTGGACCGCCTTATAGCAGACGGCTATTTCAATTTTGTTGCTAACAACATTGCCCACCTGCAGATGCTTAAGGGCTGCAAGGTAAATATTATTGCAGGACCTTATCTGTACACCTTTAACCGCTGGGCTGTAAGCTGGCTCGAAAACCAGAATGTTGGTGCCTTTATTATGCCTTATGAAAATTCAAGACGTAATCTTGAAGCAACCTTTGAGCAGAATGTACGTGAGCGTGTGCTTGTTCCGGTATTTGCATACCCGGCACTTTTCCGTATGCGCTTTAAGCTTCCATCCGACTACGATTTTACCTATTTTGAAGACAAGGAAGATTCTGTGTTCAAAGTGAACTCAACTGCCGATGGTTCTTTTGTTATGCCGGAAGAGCCTTTTGCAATTACAGACAAAACAGACTTCATTACCTCATCGGGCTTTAAGCGTCTCCTTGTAGATTTCTCCAAAACAAAGGTTTCACGCAGTCAGATAAAAGCTATTACAACCTCTATGATTAAGGGACAGCCGCTCCCTGGCGTTTCCCGTTTTAACTGGAAAGATGGCTTTTATTCTCCACAGCAGATGGAAGAATATCGCCTTTCCAATGAAAGAGCCGCAGAACGCAAGGCAGCCGCTGGTCATAAAGGTGCTGGTAAACCTTCGGGAAGACCTTCAGGTAAACCTGGTAAAAAGCGCCGTTAGTTTTAGAATACAGCCTCCTCAACAGGAACCTTTTCTTCTTTTGTTTCAGCTGATGCTTCGGCTGCAACAGAGCTTTCGTCAGTCTTCTGTTCAGCCTTAGCTGCTTCTTCGGTCTCTGTCTTTTTCATTGGTTTATACTCAATGTGCTCTGCAACCACATAGATTCTGCTTGCAGACTTACCGCTTTCATCCTTCCAGGTGTCCTGCTTGAGTCTTCCTACTACGCGTACACCGCGTCCCTTTGTTGCCTTTTTACCGCACCATTCTGCAAGCTGATTATAGGCTTCAACATCAAAAAAGGATGCTTCGTTTACATCTTCATTTTTTCTGTTTTTGTAGAAGCGGTTTACACCCATAGTAAAATTACATTTCTTAAAGCCAGGTGCAGGCTCTGTAAGTACAGCGTCGCGCACAAGGTTTCCTTCCAAAATTAATGAATTCAACTGGTTCATATTTCAACCTCTTTTAATAAAAGTTTAAAATGATGTCCGGCCGGGCAATCATCATACGGGCTCTAAATCCGTACACATATATAATTGCCTTAATATGTCATTTCTGACACATTTTGAGAAAAAAAGTTTAAAAAAAGTGAAAAAAAGAGGATAACCTAAAAAATGCGTTCGCATTTTTTAGGTTATCCATTGAACACCGGCCGCCAGCGGCCTTACACATTACTGGAAATTGCTTACCAGACGCAGCATGTACAAAATTACATATTCTGTAAGTGCTTTGTCTTCCTTAATTTTCTGCATGTTAGGAGTGTTTACAAGAGTCTTGGCAAGATTTTCTACACGCTCCTTTGTAAAAGAAGTTGCAGAAAGAGTTTTTACAACACGTCTTGTATAATCACGGATAAGAGAGTTTACATCCTCGGTAAGGTTGTTGTAAGCTTCTTTAGAAATCATTTTATTCCACTGCTTTGTAAGGTAGTTTAATTCGCGGTCGATTGTTGAACCTTCCGGAACAAGATCTTTTGCAATGGCTTTTGCGTTCGAAGCAAGTGCCTGTGTCTTTGACTGCTTAGGTGCTGAATCAGCCTTCTTTTCTTCCTCATCAAAAGGATTCTTTTCAACCATAACAGTAGAAGTAGCGCGTTTTTTATCTTTGCTTCTGCCGTTGAAAAGACTCATAATCCACGAGATTACAGGAAGAGTGTAGTAGAACGGAAGACGTGATTTTGCATTAGTATAAATCTTGGAGTTTTTAAGCATAAGCAGATCGCTGTATGGTAAAAGCTTTCCGTCTATAAAAAGTCTGAAGCCTTCAAGGCTGTCTTCGCTGTTTTCATATGACAGAATTGTCATAAAGTTTGCATTCAAAAGTGCATAAAGAATAGGCGAGTTTTTTTCTACAAGCTCGTGAAGGCAGGCTTCAAATTCAGAAGCATTAGACATTTCCGGCAGACGTTCATAATCGAGCATAACCTCATACCAGTGGTCTTCCAGCTGCTTTTCAATTGAATCGTGTGCTTCATTACAAAGGCGAACAACAACCTGACTTACCTTTTTCTTGTAAACATAATAGCGGGTACCAGATTCAACCTTGAAAACAAGAAGGTCAGGAAGCTCGTTTGCTTCACCGTCTGTTGTCATTTTCTGCAGGAATTCCTTAAGGTCGTCTTCGGTATACTGACCGTAGAGTAGGCGGCCGTTGTTATCCTGGAACTTGAGAATCTGAGGCATAGAGAAAAAGTAAGGAGGTTTTGCAAGGGCTGCTTCCAGCTCCTTAATTGCTTCTGAACGCTTATGCTCGTTCTGGAATTTTTCTTTAAGATATGAGCTGTGTGTTTCGAGAATCTGTACAGCCTGAAGAATATTAGTATCTTCTACAGTGCGGTCCTGAATTTTTTCAAAATCCTGACGGATATAATAAAGCGACTGATTCCAGATATAGTAATCTTCGCCATCCTGGAATTCAGCAAACTGATAGTTTTCTGTATCAACAAAGTGTGTATAGAAATTCTTGATTGAAATCTCTTTTGTAGGGTTTGTACTGCGAAGCTTTTTTAAGAAGTAATCGTGGAATTCATCTTTCTTAAGAATCTTGCGAACCTTCTGCTGAGCAGTGTCGAGTAGGGCCTTAATAGGAACACAGGCCGGAATAAGCATTGGCGGTAAATCACGTGAAAAATCCAGAATGTAGAGAAGAGGTGATTTAGAATTATCCTTTTCGATAATAGCCGGAATATACTGGCTTAAAGCCTTATGCTCCAGAACCTGATTTGGAAACTGCTTTGGTAAATCTGTAGCCTGAGGATACGGAATAGATTCATTCTTCATCATATCCTTATAAAGGTTTGCATATTTTGAAGAAAGAAAGGTTATGGAAACGATAGTCTTTTTATTGTTGGCAGTAATTATTGCAACCAGATGCTTTTCTGAAAGTCCCTGGAGCTCGGCAGTAAGAGTACCAGTCGGGTCACCAAGATATTTTACAAGCTCACTCTGTTCTTCAACATGATGCTCTGCATATTTTTTTACATATGCACAGAACTCCTTAAGATCGATAAAAGGAGACTTCTGCTTTTCTGCATAATACCTGATTATTGCACTTAAATTAGATGTCGTTGCCATAGTCCTATTTTATACCATATATGCGTTTTTTTAAAGTATAAATAATGGTGGAAAAAACTTGACACTACATTAAATCTGCGTTATATTTTACTACGACAGACGTAGTACGACAGTCGTTGCAACGACACGTGAAGTAGCAGCGAGCGTATTACAGGAGGTTGTATGACAGCAATCAGTAGTGACGTTATACGTGGTTATAACGATACGATGATTTTGTTTTTACTCCAGCAAAAGCCTTCATACGGCTATGAAATTTCCAAGGATATTAAGGCCTTATCCCAGGAAAAATACATCATAAAGGAAACAACCCTTTATTCAGCCTTTACCCGTATGGAAGCAAACG
>CAMJNC010000179.1 GCA_946407195.1 uncultured Treponema sp.
GAAAAGGTTGCTAAGGCTAAGTTCACAAGAATCAGCTATACTCAGGCAATTGAAGATCTTGAAAAGGCAGCTGCTAATGGCGCTAAGTTTGAGTTCAAGCCTTACTGGGGCTGCGACATTGCAACAGAGCACGAGCGCTATCTTACAGAAAAAATTTACAACGGTCCTGTTATGGTTTTCAACTATCCAAAGGAAATCAAGTCTTTCTATATGAAACAGAATGACGACGGAAAAACTGTAAAGGCTGTAGACGTTCTCGTTCCTGGAATCGGCGAACTTATCGGTGGTTCTGAACGCGAAGAAAACTACGACAAGCTTCTTGCAGCCTGCAAAGACCGCAACATGGATATGTCAAACTACGAATGGTATCTCGACCTTCGCCGCTTTGGTACAGTTCCACACTCAGGCTTCGGCTTAGGTTTCGAACGCCTTATGCGCTACGTAACTGGTATGGAAAACATCCGCGATGTTATTCCTTACCCACGTGCACCAAAGCTTGCAGACTTCTAATGGAAAAACCAAAGGCATATCTAAAAAAGAAATTCTCGCGCTTTGGACAGATGCTTTATCTGACACTTTCAAACTTCACAAAAAACGCATTATGGGAGAGCGCGTCTGCCTGTGCCTTTGGTTTTATTTTTTCCTTCATTCCTATTACCCTGATTATTTTTACAGTGCTTGTCGGTATTCTCCGGATTTATCCGAACATCTATAACTTTATAATCAGCTTTACAGAGCAGTTTGATTCTGTTGTAAAGATTACTCCGGTCCTCGACAAAATGCTGGAAATCCGCTCCTTCAGCTCGTTTAATATTTTTCTTAGCGTGTGGGTTATATGGATGGCCCGCAAGTTGTTTAATTCTATAATTCTTTCCATGAACAAGGTTTTCCGTTCTGTTTCTAAACGCAAATCCTGGTTCAATCAGGTTCTTACCTTTATTATTGAATTTTCTATTACTCTTATTATTGCTGTTGTAATTATTGCGGCCTTTATTTTCTCACAGATTCTTTCGCTGCCTTTCTTTCAGATGATTCTGGACCGCTTTCCTCTTCTGGAAAAGCAAAGCTCCGCTAATCTCGGAACCTTTGTCCTCTACTTCATTCTTTTTATAAGTACTGTTATTGCATACCGCATAATCCCTGGAACCAAGCCTTTACGCCGCCGCTGCTTTTTTTATGCGGCGTTGAGTACTGCGGCGTTCTTTATAGTTTCGTGGTTCCTCAATATGTTTATGAATGTAACAAACTACAACGCTGTTTATGGAACTATCAGCTCGCTTGTAGTTTTGATGATGAAGGTATACATGTTCTTTATCATTTTCCTTTTCTGCGCTCAGATGATTTATGTATCGCAGTTTTTTGAAACACTTCTCCGCTCAGAAATTTATCAGCTTCCACCTTATGGTACAAAGGGGCTTGGAGCATATCTTCGTCGTTTCCTTTTTATCAATCCATCAGAAATCCAGACACCTCAAAATACAGTGCACCTAGAAATTGGTCAGACCTTGTTTACTGCAGATCAGAAGGTAAGCTATGTTTATTATATAAAAAGCGGCGGAGTTTCTGAGGCTTCAGACCGCGGCTTTACCTTACGCACACAGGGAGCTTTTCTTGGCGATGTTCAGTGCCTTCTTAACGAAAACTACAATTCAACAGTAACTGCTCTGTCAGAATGCGAACTCATCAGCTTCAGTTCCGAGGAGTTCAGGCAGATAATCGAAAGAAGCCACCATGCTGCCAGAAAAGCAATTTCAAAAATCTCAGAATATACAGCAAGCGTATAAAATAAAAATATTAAAAGAATATATAAGGAAACAAAAATGAAAAAAGTTGAAAACAGTAACACTCTAACAGGATATCCGTCTATAGATAAACCCTGGTTAAAATATTATCCAAAATACGGCCACGAAACTCCCCTTCCAAACTGCAATCTTTTTGAATATCTCAAAATGCACAATGAAGATAATCAGGAAAATACGGCTCTGGAATTTTATGGCACCTTTGTTTCTTATGGTTTACTTTTCAAAAAAATTGAAAGGACAGCTCAGTCTCTGAGCGCATTAGGAATTAAAGAAAATGAAATTGTTTCTGTATGCATGCTGAATACCCCTGAAACAATTTATCTTATTTATGCTTTGAATATGCTCGGTGCTGTTGCAAATCTTATCTGTCCTACCTCACCTGCAGAAGAGATGCAGAATGTCATTACTGAATGCAACTCCAGATTTATATTTACTCTGGACATCTTTCAGGAAAAAATTGCAGCTATAGTTGATAAAACTGATATTCAAAAAGTAATCGTTGCAAATCTTAATGCCTCTATGTCACTTACTACAAAAATTGCAGCAGCAGTCTTTAAAAAGCTAAAAACAGTAAAGCTTTTCAAAGATTCCCGTTTTATAAGCTGGAATAATTTCTTATCACAAACAGCTCCAGCCAAAAACATCAGCAATCCGGATGCTGTTGCTGCAATTGTATATACAGGTGGTACTTCGGGTAATTCAAAAGGCGTGGAACTCACAAATCAGCAGATAAATATGATTGCATGGCAGAACCTGAACGGTGTTGTTGGTTTTAAGCGGAATCAGAAGAATGCAGAATTATTACCTTTCTTTATTGCCTATGGACTTATTGTTGGTTTACATGTTCCCTGTATTATTGGTGTTCATCAGCTTATCCGGTTACCTATGACAGAAACTCTGAATCAGGTGCTTAAGCATAAGCCTAATATAATTATAACTATTCCAAATGCCTGGTATGAACTTGCAAAGGCTGATAAAAACATTGATCTTTCATTTCTTGTTTATGCGGCTACCGGCGGCGATTTACTTTCTCCGGCCATCGAGGAAAAGATTGTTAATTACTTTAAAAAACAGAATGGTCCTTCCATACTTGCAAACGGCTATGGAATGAGCGAGGTTGGAGCACAGGCAACCACAAGCGTAAAGGAAATTTATAAGTTCTCAACCGGGGGCGTACCTCTTTTAAGAAATATTATTGCAGCCTTTGATTTAGAAACCGGAGAAGAACTGAAGTATGGAGAGGAAGGTGAATTATGCATTCATTCTCCATCTTTAATGAAGGATTACAGAAACAATGAAGAGGCTACAAACGAAGTTATAAAAATCCACAAAGACGGATTAAAATGGATACACACTGGAGATTTGGGCTACATTGATAGTGACGGCTTTGTCCACGTAAGCGGAAGATTGAAACGCTTTTTTATCCGAACCTGGAAAGGCGGTGTAAAAAAAGTTTTCTGCCCTATTGTCGAGCAGCAGCTGTTAAAATGTCCTCTTATTGAAAACTGTATTTTAGTTCCAAAAACAATCGGCATAGAGCACAAGGTTTTTGCCTTTATTATTCCTACTGATAAGTCTATGAAGCATGACGATTTGATTAATTCCATCAAAGCATATTGCAATGACAACCTGGAAGAAATATACCGCCCTGATTATTTTAAGTTTCTGGATAAATATCCTCTTACAAAGATTAATAAAATTAATTTCCGGGCTCTTGAAGAACAGACAGAAACTACAATATAATCGTTCTATGTCAAGAGAAAAGATTGTTGTTTTAGATTTTGGTTCGCAGTATGCACATTTGATTGCCAAGCGTTTCCGTATGCTCGGCTACTATTCTGAAATTGCCCTTCCTTCGGCTGATGTTGAATCTCTCGCCGGTGCAAAGGGCATTGTTTTTTCCGGGGGACCTGCTTCGGTTTATGATGAAAACACTCCGGATTTTAATTCTGAAATTTTAAATCTTGATATTCCTGTTCTCGGCCTCTGCTACGGTCACTACATCGTTCAGCTTGGTTATAACGGTAAGGTTGGAAAAGCTGATGTTGGTGAGTTCGGTTTTGCAGAGCTGAACTTTGCAGAAGGAATGAACGGAAGTTCTGCTAAGTGTCCGCTTTTCAAAGGTGTTGAAGGCAGCCAGCAGGTATGGATGAGCCATCAGGACGGAGTTCTCCAGATGGGAGAAGGCTTTGAGGTTGTAGGTTCTACAAAGGATTGTCCTTACGCTGCAACACAGAATCTTGCAAAGCGTCGATTCAGTCTTCAGTTTCACTGCGAGGTAAAAGACACTCCTTGCGGAAATCAGATTTTCCAGAACTTTGCAGAATACTGCGGAATGGAAAAGAACTGGGATCAGGACACTGTATTAAATATCATTCTTGAAAATATTAAAAAGGAAGCTGATGGTCGTAACGTTCTGCTTTTCTTAAGCGGTGGTGTAGACTCAACAATTACCTTTGCACTTTTAAATAAAGCTCTCGGACAGGACCGCGTTCTTGGTCTTCACATTGATAACGGCTTTATGCGTAAAAACGAAAGCCATAACGTTGCAGAGGCTTACCGCAAGTTTGGCTTCACTAACTTCATCGTTGAAGATGCTTCAGAAAGCTTCTTAAAGGCAATCGCTGGTCTTACAGATCCTCAGAAAAAACGTATGGCTGTAGGCGAAAACTTTATCACTGTTCGTAACGAAGTAACTGCCCGCCAGAACTTAGACGACTCCTGGCTGCTGGCTCAGGGTACCCTGTATCCGGATATTATTGAGTCGGGCGGAACAAAGAACTCTCACACAATCAAAACACATCATAACCGCGTTGCAGGAATTCAGGAGCTTATTGCTAAAGGACTGATTATTGAGCCTATCCGCGACCTGTACAAGGACGAGGTTCGCGCAATTGGTAAGAAGCTGGGCCTGCCGGATGAATTAGTTATGCGCCATCCTTTCCCGGGCCCAGGACTTTCCATCAACGTGCTTTGTAATGACGGAAAACCAGACAGCAAGAATGCAGAAGAGCTTCCACTCGCACAGAAAGAGCTCGAAGAAATTAAGCTTGATATGTTCTGTGAAAACTGCCTTGCAAGCCTTAAACGCAGCGTGCTTCCAGTTCGCTCGGTTGGTGTTCAGGGAGACTTTAGAACTTACCGCTTCCCTGCACTGCTTACCTTTAAGGACGAAGGAAACGGCTTCTACCACTTCCCGGACAAACGCGAAAAAATCGAAGAATGCTCTTCTACAATCACAAATGCTGCAAAATATATTAACCGCACCTGTATTAAGCTTTATCAGAATCCAAAGCTTGCAGACAGCGACCTTAAGATTCAGGAAGGCTACTGCGACCGCCGCCG
>CAMJNC010000180.1 GCA_946407195.1 uncultured Treponema sp.
GAAGAAACAGGAATGTCGCCAACCGAGTGGAGCAAGAAACACGAATCGTGATATTATAGATTCGATGGAAAAAACAGCTCCAATAAAAATATCTGATGAACTCAAAATAAAACTCCGTACTCTTGCAGACCGTTATGAGGTGGCTTCGTTTACAGAAGCAGATCCGTCGCAATTCTTAAAATGGTATAAGCCAGAGGAAGGTCGCGGTACGACAGCTGATGTTGAAGTAGCCTCGTTCATTGCAGCTATGCTTGCCTTTGGAAACAGAAAACAGTTTATACCAAAAATACGTGAGATTTTGGAAACTTCCGACCGTTCGTTAGGAAGTATTACAGCATGGCTCAAGGCTGGAGCTTACAAAAAAGATTTCCCTCATGGAGAAAAAAAGTTTTACAGATTTTATTCTTACGATGATATGCAGGTATTCTTTGGAGAATTAGCTGATGTTTTAAAACAGTATGGCAGTCTCGGAGAATATTTTAAAAACAGAGATTTAACAACTATATTCCCAAAATCAGCCATCGTGCCAAAGGGCCGCAGCTCTGCAAACAAGCGTGTACATATGTTCCTTCGCTGGATGGTCAGACGCGCTTCTCCTGTAGATTTAGGCCTTTGGCAATGGGCAGATCCTGCTGATTTACTTATTCCACTCGACGTACACGTAATGCAGGAGGCGGTAAAGTTAGGCCTCATACCTCCGACTGCAGCCGCTTCGCGCAAAACAGCAGAGCGTCTCACAGCCGCACTGGCACAGGTTTTCCCTGGTGACCCTTGCCGTGGGGACTTTGCCCTATTCGGTCTCGGTGTGGATGTGCTATAATAAAAATATGGCAGACTTAACAATTAGATTTTATTCCGACATCCTCAAGCGTGACGTTTCATTTTTAATGCAGATTCCAAACGACATCCGCCGCGACTGGCCACGTAACGACCTCAAGCGCGATGACAAACCAATGAAAACACTTTTCCTTCTTCACGGCTATAGTGGAGCAGCACACAACTGGGTTCCTGGAAATCTTGCAGAACAGTATAACTTTGCAGTTGTAATTCCAAGCGGTGAAAATTCCTTCTGGATTGATGGTCCTGCAACAGGTAGACAGTTTGCAACCTTCCTTGGAGTTGAACTTATTGAATATGTACGCAAAACCTTCCACCTTGCAATGTCTGCAGAAGATACTTATGTTATGGGCTTTTCTATGGGTGGTTATGGAGCACTTCATACAGCCTTTGCATTTCCAGATAAATTTTCAAAGGTAATAGCACTTTCTTCAGCCCTCATTCACAATGAGGTTGCAAAGATGAAGGAAGGCGAAGGAAATGAAGTAGCAAACTACGAATACTACAGAATGTGTTTCGGTGACCCGGCAAAGCTCCCTGAAAGCGAAGCTAATCCGGAATACCTTTTGAAAAAGCTCAAGGCAGCCGGCACAAAGATTCCAGAAATATTTATGGCCTGCGGTACCGAAGACTTCCTTCTGGAAAAGAACCGCGAGTTCCACAAGTTCCTCGACGATCAGGGCATAAAGCACACCTACAAAGAAGGACCAGGAATCCACGACATGAAGTTCTGGCAGGAATGGGCCGACAAGTTTATTCCGGAAGCATTTAAGGATTAAATAATAAGGGAAAATAGGGGAAATTAGAGGAAATTTTCCCCTATTTTTATTGCTTTAAAATATATAACATGCTATCATTTTTATATGATAGAAGAATGCCCAAAAATATCTGGAATTCCTTTTACAGAAATACTCCTAAACAGAGATTATGCATCTGAAATCTCAAAAATAAATGATGAATATTATTATTGGGATAGAGTAAAATATAATACGCCCAAAGGAATTGAAAGAGAAGATTTTTGGGCAGCAATTAAATATTCAAGATCAGTAAATAGCAAAATCTATAATTTTGATACTTGTTCACTTTCTCTTTTTGAAACAAATAAAATGCAGGAAATACTCCACAATATTGATATGAATTTTGGGGGCGTTCTTGCATCTTCATCAATTATCCCTGAAAAAAACAGACAATACTATCTTTTAAGTTCCATTATGGAAGAAGCGATAGCATCAAGCCAGATGGAAGGAGCCTCTACTACAAGAAAAGTTGCAAAAGAAATGCTCCGTAAGCAGGCTAAACCAAAAGATAAAAGTCAGCAGATGATTGTAAATAATTACAACACAATTAGATTTCTTTCCGCTCATAAAAATGAAGGGCTTACACCAAAACTATTACTTGATATTCATAGGCAGATAACTGAAAAAACGTTAGATAATCATGAAGATGAAGGGCGTTTTAGAACTGATGATAATATTGTTGTAATGGATGGAATTAGTGGAGATATTGCTCATACACCGCCATCATATAAATATATAGAGGAATCAATTGTACAGTTATGCAACTTTGTAAATGAAGATAAAGCATTTATACATCCTATTATAAAAGCCATTATTCTTCATTTTATGATTTCATTCTTACATCCTTTTGTTGATGGAAATGGAAGAACTGCACGATCGTTGTTTTATTGGTATATGCTTAAAAAAGGGTATTGGCTTACAGAATATCTTTCAATTTCTCGAATTATTTATAAAAGTAAAGGACAATATGAAAAAGCTTTCTTGTATACAGAGCATGATGATTTTGATTTAGGTTATTTTGTTCAATATAATCTGAAAGTTCTTTATAAAGCATTTGAAGAATTAAAAACCTATCTTGAACGAAAGGCTCAGGAAAATGCTGCTTTATTGGAATATAGAATTCCGGGATTAAATGAAAGACAGTTACAAATAGTTAAGATTTGTGCTGAAAAGCAGGCAACAATAATTAAAAGCAAAGATTTACAAATACAATTAAATGTTTCTGTAAAAACAATTCGTTCCGATTTAGAAGGACTTGTTGAACTAGGTTTATTAGCAGCAGTACCTCTTAATAAACGTTTGATTGGTTATACAAGAGCAGAGAACTTTGAGGAACGATTAGGGGAAATTAGAAGAAATTTTCCCTAATTTATATATATACAAAATATAGACTAAAAAAATTAGGAGGTTTTGAATGAAAAAAGCAATGTTTACAGCATTATTTGTTCTGTTAAAGGCATTTGCATTTACGCAAGTGGTGGGCGAAACAGTCTACAAAGAATTGAATGTAAATGGAGAAACGTTCTTAAAATGGCTGAAAGTTGATTATATTATTGAATACGACAGTAATGGGAATTCGATACATAGCAAATCTAGCGATGGTTATGAAAGGTGATATGAATATAGTTTCTGGGAAAACGGTAAGGTAAAAACAAAGATCTTGTATGTACCTATCTAAAAAAAGTTCAAACGGCATAGAACCGGGCAATTCTGGCAGGATTGGGACGACAAGTTCATTCTGAAATGAGGTTAAGATTAGAAAATAAGATATTTAGGGTAAGTTAGAGGATAGTTTCTACTAAATGTCGGTATTTGCACAAAAAATGAAAAATTTGTGCATATCTTGATAATATACGCAAATATAGACTTTTTAACATATAAGTTAAGAAAAACAGTCTTTAGTAAAGTTTCTAACATGTATGTTAAAAACTTTAATATTATGTATAAGATACTGACAAATTTGACATTTCTGTCATAATTCACTATTCTACAAAGCGAAGACTGTTACCGGGTGGCCGGAATGGATCTTCGCTTATTTTTTTGCCCGGCGAGGGTTTATACACATCTCAAGACTTGATCCAAGGAGGACAGGTACTATGACTCTTCAGACTTAATCAACTACATTTTTAAATTCTCATATTTAACGTAATGACCTTATTCGGAGGTGTATATGATTTTAACAATCGATGTTGGAAATACTTCTACGGCGTGCGGGCTTTTTGAGGGCGACGAGTGCGTGCTCAGATTCCGCCGTTCTACAAATATTAATTCGAGCTCGGATGAAATCGGCGTTTTTCTGCGTTCAGTTTTGCGCGAAAACGGTTTTGACTGGAAGAAGATTGAAAAGGTTGGCTGCTGCTCTGTAGTACCTGCAATCAATCATTCTTTGAGTCGGGCGTGCGTAAAGTATCTGGAACGCGAGCCTCTATTTATTCAGGCGGGAATTAAGACCGGCCTCAAGCTGCGCTATTCGAATCCAAAGGAAATTGGAGCCGACCTGATTGCTGCTGCAATTGGCGCTGTTGCTGAATATCCGGGAAAAAATCTTGTGATTATTGATATGGGTACTGCGATTACTGCAGAGCTCGTTTCTAAAGACAAGGAATTTCTTGGCGGCGTGATTATGCCGGGCCTTAAGATTTCTGTTGATGCTCTTGCGGGCGGAACTGCAAATCTTACATCAGTTGAAATTATGAAGCCGCAGCATGTTTACGGCTCTACAACTACCGAAGCTATTCAGGCAGGACTGTTCTATGGCACTGCAGGTGCGGTAAAGGAGCTCTGCACTTTATTCAAAAAGAATGTCTTCCATGGAGAAGACACTATGATTATCGGAACCGGTGGTTTTGCGAGAACTTTTGAAGAATACAAATTGTTCGACGAAATCATTCCGGGGCTGGTACTTTCCGGCGTAAAAGTTGCGCTGGACTTAAATTAATGCCTACAATCGAAAATCCGTTAAAAAACGAGCCGACAGGGTCGTTTTAGGATTATCGAAAGAACGGCTCAGAGGCAAGCTGTGCTTGCCGACTGTAATAAATGGAGAAATAATTATGAATACTACAAACGAAACATTATCATTAAACAAAAAACTTACACTTACTGGTGCTTTCAGCGCCCTTGTTATTGTTCTTGGAATTACAAAGCTTGGCTTTATTACTCTCGGTGCTGCAGCATCAATCACAATTCTTCATATTCCAGTAATTTTGATTTGTATGCTGGCAGGACTTCCTGAAGGACTTTTTGTTGGTCTTGTATTCGGAAGCCTTTCTTTGATTCAGGCTGCAATGAGTCCGACAGGTGCTCTTGATCCATTCTTTGTAAATCCTCTGATTTCTGTTCTTCCACGTATGCTGATTGCTGTAATTGCCTGGGGGCTCTGGAAGGCTTTGAACCTCATTCCACACATGCCAAAAACACTTGCAGCTGCAGTTACAGGCTTTATCACAACTGTTGCTCATACACTTCTCGTACTCGGAAGCCTTTATGTTTTCAAGGCAGCTGATGTTAAAG
>CAMJNC010000181.1 GCA_946407195.1 uncultured Treponema sp.
AACTGCAATATCGCACGCTTTACAAAGTTTGACCGCAAGCATTATTTTTATCCTGACCTTGCAAAGGGCTATCAGATTACTCAGTATGATATTCCTCTTTGTACAGACGGTTATGTAGATCTTCCTTTCAGAAGCTATCCAAAAGATGAACAGCCGGGCGGAGCAAAGTGCCGCGAAAAGAATTTCAAGGGTGATGACTGTATCGTAGGCGAGGGTAAATACCGCCGCGTACGTGTAGAGCGTATTCACCTTGAGGAAGACGTAGGTAAGTCTCTTCACTTGCAGGGCGCTCACTCATACATCGACTACAACCGCTGTGGAACTCCACTTATTGAAATCGTAACAAAACCAGATATGACTTCTCCTGAAGAAGCTGCACTCTTTATGCAGACAGTTCAGGAAATTCTCCGCTATGTAAAAGTAACAAACGGTAACCTTGAAGAAGGTAACATGCGTTGCGACGCCAACATCAACCTTAACGTTTGGGAAGACGGAAAACTCTGGCACACACCAATTTCCGAAATCAAGAACCTTAACTCTTTCAAGGCTATCCGCGAGGCATGTACTTACGAAGCACAGCGTCAGCTCAAAGAGTTCCAGGAAGACCGTCAGGAATTCAACCCTGGTTTCAAGGTAACAATGGGTTGGGACGAAGAAAAGGGACAGACAGTTGTTCAGCGTACAAAGAACTCTTTTGTAGACTACCGCTTTACAACAGAACCAGATATTAAACCATTTACTGTAAGCGAAGAACTTATCGCTACTGCTAAAGAAAAGGTAGGCGAACTTCCAGAAGCAAAGCGTCAGCGCTATAAGGCACAGTATGGTATGACAGATTTCGATGTAGAAACAATTACTTCTACACGTGACCTTGCTTTGTTCTTCGAAGACGCAGCTACAAAATCAAAGAATCCAAAACGCGCAGTAAACCTTATTCTTGCAGAACTCCTTGCAGTTCTCAACGAAAAGAAAATTGCAATTACTGATATCAGCTTAACTCCGGCTCACATTGCAGAACTTGCCGACGCCCTTGAGGATGGAAAAATTACGTCTAAGCAGGGTAAGGAAGTATTTGCCGAAATGCTCGAAACAAACAAAATGCCTTCAGTTATCATCAAAGAGAAGGGCATGGAAGTTGTAAGCGATGCCGGCGAAATCGATAAGATTGTTCAGGATGTAATTGCTGCTAACCCTAAGGCTATTGAAGACTGGAAGGGTGGAAAGACAAATGTTGTCGGCTGGCTCATGGGACAAGTCATGAAGCAGTCTCATGGTAAGGCTAACCCTAAGCAGGCAACCGAGCTTCTCAACAAGCACCTTGCCACACTTTAGAATTACGAATGCAGCTTAATAAACTGCACGAAGTCCTGTTCGCTCAGCGGCTTAGAGTAGAAGAAGCCCTGCGCCTGATCACAATTTATTGAGCGCAGGAAGTCTCTTTGAGCCTGAGTTTCAACTCCCTCAAAAACAGTCTGTTTTTCAAGATTCTTACTCAACTCAATAAGAATGCGGATAAATTTTTCTGATTTTTTGTCTATACAGCCTTCGCTGTCTGTAGAGGAATTAAGGAATTCTCTGTCAAACTTCAAAACATCAACTGGAATTTTTGTAAGCATATTCAAAGATGATTCGCCGCTTCCAAAATCATCCATTGCAACTGTAAAGCCTTCTTTGTGAAGCTTTTTCGTAATGTCTTCAAGATTATCATTATCCATGACAGAACGTTCGAGAATTTCTATCTGAACCAGATTTGCCGGAATTGAATATCTGTTGAAGATTTCCATAAAGTCATGAATGAACTTTTCCGGCTTGTTGTGATTACGGGACATATTTACAGAAATAGGAACAACAGGCAGCTTTTTTGTAAGTCTGGATTGAATAAAGCGGAAGACTTCTTCATATACGTAATAATCAAGCTTTGTTATAAAACCGTTTTTTTCAAAAAGCGGAATAAACTTTTCTGGGGTCATAAGACCAAGCTTCGGGCTGTTCCATCTTACAAGAGCTTCGGCACCTACAATCTTATCGTCAATAAGTGAGATTTTAGGCTGATACATAACAAAGAATTCCCTGTCATCCAGAGCCTGCTGCATGTGTCCTTCGATAAATCGTTCTTCATTGATTTTTTCAAGAAGCTTTGAATTATAAACTGAATACTGAGTAAGAAGATTATCTTTTATAGTGCTTTTTGCAAAAGAAGCCTGGCCGATAAGGCTCTGAATTTTATTACCTGTAATTTCAGAATCAGGCATGAGAAAGGAGATACCAAATTTAGGGAAGAAAGGAATTTCGTAGGATTTAGATTCATTTGCAAAAATTTCCATTTCTTTCTTAAAGATATTCATGGCATTATGAACAGATGATACTTTTATCAAAATATAAAAATGATCTGCGAAACCACGGCCTATTATGGAATGGTTATTTTCAATAGCCTTACAAAGCATTTTTGAAAAATGAAGAATTAAACCATCTGCGGCTTCTTCTCCATAATTCTGATTAATAAATTTAAAACCCCTGATATCAGCTTCAATAAGCATAAACTTGGCACGTGAATTACGAAGCATTTTTGTTGCTTCAGTTTCAAATCGCTGTCTTATCCATAAACCTGTAAGAGGATCGTAAACTGTAGCAATAATCTGTTTTTTCTGAAAAAAATCAAGGAGCTTTGCTTCTGCAAAAACAAGGGCAATTATTATAATAATAGAGAAGAGGATTATAGAAACTTCAGATTTTTTCTGAATTGCATAAATACCATTAATTTCATCCATTGAGATTTTCAGGGAAATTGTCCAGGTTGAATCAGGAATTTTTTTCGTAATCAGATATATCTGGCTTCCGTCATCTGCCTGAGAGATTATGGTTTGTTCCGGATTTTTTGCAAGACTTTCTGTTCCTGTGTTTTCAAAGCGCTTATCTGTTGGGGTGTATTTTAATCCGATTATTTCATTTCTTGGATGAATAACAAAAACACCCTTCTGGTCCAGAAGCATAAACGATTCCCGGTTTCCAATCTTGTAACCTGTAGTTCGTTCCTTAAATTTACTTGCAATTACAGAGATTCCAAGCACACCTTTTACTTCATTATTATGAACCAGAGGTTTTTCAATTCCAAAAACATACTGATTGCTTTTTGGAGGAATATATATTTCGCTGATGTAGTATTCACTTTGTCCCGTAATACCCGGATGTTTTTTGGGTGTCATTTGAGCTATTGTTCCGTCTGAAAGATAGGCTGTTCCGTCTGGTGTCATATAGTAAAAGTCCAGAAAATCCGGATGCCGTGTGTCGTTATACGATTTTAAGAATTCAAAAATCTTCTGAGGGTCGTAATTCTTTACAGATCTTTCAATATCAATCTGATAGGCTCTAAGGTAGTTTTTATATTCATGCAGCTGGAGACTTACAATTTTTTCAAAACCTTCCAGCGTGGTTTCTATAGTAGCAAAATAATCAGCTTTGGCATTATCAAGCATACGTCTGGTGTACAGACTTGAAATTGTCAGGACTATTGCCATGAATGTGAAAGACACTAGCAGGGTAGAGATAAACTTTGCTTTTTCAGGCGAAATATTCTTTTTCTTCATTGATATATCTTTCACCGTCTATAATGATATCATAGATTCAATTATTGTCAAAAAAAACTCCTGTTTATAGAAAAAATTAGTTTACAGTTACTATCAAGCCAGAATAAAGTTTGTATTAACTTTAATAAAACGATTTCGCATTTGTCGATTTTGAAGTTAAACGTTTAATATACCTGAATTTATCTGAATTTATCTATTTTTTTTTTGCAAAAAAAATGGATATGAGTTACAATTGTAAGAAGTTAGGGGTATTTCCCTAATATAAAAAAAACTTTTTACAAGAGGAAAGGAAAATGAAAAAAATCCTATCAGTATTGTGTGTTCTCACAGTTGCTGCCGCTTTGTTCACAGGTTGTGCAAAGAAGGGTGGCGCAGGAAAAGGTCCTGTAGTGGTAAATCTCTGGTCATTTACTGACGAGATTCCAGGAATGGTTGATAAGTATGTTGCTGATCATCCAGACTGCGGATTTACAGTAACAAAGACTATCATCGCTACAACAGAAGGTGCTTATCAGCCAGCTCTTGACCAGGCTCTTATGGCAGGTGGTGCAGATGCTCCTGATATGTACGCAGCAGAAGCAGCTTTCATCCTTAAATATTCACAGGGTGACATGCAGCAGTATGCAATGCCTTATAAGGATCTCGGAATCGATATCGACAAGGCTATTAAGGCTGCAGAAATTGCTCCTTATACAGTAGATATCGGATCTAATACAAGTGGTCAGGTTGACGCTCTTGGTTATCAGACAACAGGTGGATGTTTCATCTATCGCCGTGACATTGCTAAGAAAGTATTCGGAACTGATGATCCAAAAGCTATCAATGATGTCATTGGTGGTGGTTCAGGAAACTGGAACAAGTTCAACGATGCTGCTGCTAAACTTGCTGCTGCAGGTTGCGCTATCGTTTCTGGTGACGGTGATATCTGGCACGCTTATGAAAACTCTTCAGACAAGGGTTGGATCGTAGACGGAAAACTCTACATCGATCCAAAACGTGAAGCATTCATCGATGCTTCTAAAGCTCTTACAGACAATGGTTGGTCTAACCAGACACAGGACTGGACAGACGCTTGGTTCGCTGATATGAAGGATGCAGGTGCAAAACCTTGTTTCGGATTCTTCGGACCAGCTTGGCTCATCAACTACGTATTGGCTGGTAACTCAGGTGATACATATGGTAAGTGGGCAGTTTGTAACTCACCAATCGGATTCTTCTGGGGTGGTACATGGGTACTTGCTAACAAGAACATGCCAGCTGCTAAGAAGAACGCTGTAAAGACACTCATCGAATGGATTACACTTGACTACTCTAACGATGGTCTCCTTTACAAGTGGGCTAACGGTACTCTCAATGGAGAAGGTGGAACAAAAGATACAGTATCTTCAGGTGTTGTAATGGCTAAGTCTAACGGTGAACTCGAGTTCCTCGGTGGACAGAACATGTTCGACTACTTCGTACCAGCTAACAAGTACGCTAACGGTAAGAACCTCACACAGTATGATGAAACAATCAACTCACTCTGGCGTGAACAGGTTCGTGC
>CAMJNC010000182.1 GCA_946407195.1 uncultured Treponema sp.
GCATCTGTACCAATAAGGCTTGTATTTACCTGACCTGTAATTGCGATGATAGGGATAGAGTCTGCGCGGGCATCTGCAATTGCTGTAAGAAGGTTCATTGCTCCAGGTCCGCTTGTTGCAAGACAAACGGCTGGTTTACCTGTAGAACGGGCCATACCCTGTGCTATGAATCCGGCAGCCTGCTCGTGGCGCACAAGGACGTGTCGGATTGAAGAGCGGTTGAGCTCGTCGTAGAGAGGGAGAATAGAGCCTCCCGGAATTCCTGCTACGGTTTCAATACCATACATTTCCAGTAATTTAACAATGATCTGTGCGCCTGTGTGTTTCATTTGTAACTCCTGTACGACTCGCCGGCCGGAAAACAAAAGAAGCTCCCCAACCGGAGAGCTTCTTTTATATTTTTGCTTATCACAAAGTATATAACATTCACTCTCTGGTTATTTATTAACCACAACGACGAGGACTGCTACGACTTTGACTAAAGCATTAAATTTCATGACTTATATTTTCCAAATTTTTGGCGTTGTGTCAAGACTTCTCAATAGTAAAGAAGGCAATTTCGCTTTTCCACTCAAAAATTGTGCGGTCGCAGGCTGTAAGCAGCAGGTTTACAATTTTCTGAAGGTCTGCGTTGCCGCAGGCTTCACTCATCTTTGCGCCGTAGGCAGAACTTTCTGGTGTGAACCACTTTTCAATTTCAGCGGGAGTTATACGGCGTTTTTCGGTGAGTGTTTGGGAAGCGACGCGCACGGTGAAGCCGCGTTTGCGGAAGAGGTTGGCGATGTAGATGCCATCCCACGAGAACAGCGGATTGTCTCTGTCTCCAAAGAACTCCTGTTCTGCCGCTTCCATTTTATCAAGTATTTCTTTAAAAGGACCTATGCTTTCCTGCGAAAGCACCTGTTTTCGTACAATCTCGCTGATATGCTGTCCGCGGCACGGGATTTTCTGGGAAATTACAACCTTCCAGCCGGTCGCGAGCGGACATTCGTAGGCAAAATCCTCGCCGGCTTTTTCTTCGCCCTTATCTGTATCAGAATACGGTACGGCAGGAGCATCTGTTTCATCAGCATCCTTTTGAGGTGTCATAACTCCGGCAAGAGAATCAGCCAGGGCAATAATAGAAGGCTCACTTGCAAATGGATCTGTAAAGAATACACGGTCAAAAACAGCACCGTCGTACTGGAACTTTACGAGAATATTGTAGAAATCCTTTTGAGTAAGGAAATCAGTTGAAATAGAAGAGCCGCGGTACTGCAAAATAGGGCGGTCCAGGCTTCCGAGTGTACGGCCGTACTGTTCGAGAATCTGCATGCCTTTTTCTGTACGGCAGACACCACAGGTAACGCCTTCCGGAGTCTTTCTTGCAATATCCCAGAGTAAAAGACCGTTATCTGCATTCCAGATCAATGAACGGTGGTGACGCAGTAAATCAGCCATAGAAATCATTGTATCGCGGATTCCAAGCAGAACCTCTGCACGGTTAGAATCAAGCCTCTGTCTCCAGAAGCGGTCTGCACGGTCGAGTACAACTTCCTTTGCAGGATCCTTCGGGCTAAAGGTAAGATTTTCTTCGGTCTTAACAGTTCCGTTCTTAAAATGCTCATTTACCCACCATTCAGAAATAGGATTTTCACCAAATTCCGATTTTGCACAGGATTTTGCTGTAGGAGAACGGAGTCCCTGATTTGTAAAATTATTTATTGAACCTGTTTCTTCTGGAGATGATGCCAGTTCATCTGAAGTATACATCTCCTGTGTTTGTGTCTTTTCAAGTATTGCTGCAATCTGAAGCTCTCGGCGTGAAAGTACATCCTCGCGGATTGTCGCTTCATAGCCCTGTGTACTAGGATTATAAAATACACGGCCGCTTAAGGTATCCGGCAGATACTGCTGTGCAACCCAGTGGTCACGGTAAGCATGAGGGTAGAGGTAACCTGCACCATGTCCAAAGCCTTCTGCATCGCGGCTTGAATCGCGCAGATGATTTGGAACTTCAGCGTCTTCTTTTTCAACACTAGCCAGTGCATCAAAGAATGCCATGCTGCTGTTAGATTTAGGCGCTGTAGAAAGGTACAGGGCTGCATGTGCAAGAAAGTAACGGCCTTCAGGCATTCCAACACGGTCAAAGGCCTGTGCACAGCTTTCTACCACTGTTATTGCATTAGGATCTGCAAGTCCTGTGTCCTCGCAGGCAGAAATAAGCATGCGGCGAAAAATAAAATGGGGATCTTCTCCGGCTGCAACCATTCGGGCAAGCCAGTAGCAGGCAGCATCCGGGTCTCTTCCACGAAGGCTTTTTATAAAGGCGCTGATTATATCGTAGTGATAGTCGCCGTCGCGGTCGTATAAAACAACCTTTTTCTGAATTGATTCTTCGGCCGCTTCCTTGCTTATATAAATCTGAGTTCCGTAAGCAGGAATCGGCGGGTCTGCGTAAGGCGACCATTTTTCAGGAGTGGTTTCAATCGCAAGCTCAAGCGCATTCAAAAGAGAGCGTGCATCACCATTTGCAGTTTCAATCAGATGTTCAAGTGCACCTTCTTCAAATTCAACCTTCCAGTGGCCGTAGCCGCGGTCTACATCAGTTAATGCCTGATGAGCGGCTTTTTCAAGATCGTTATAGGTTAAAGGCTTAAGCTGGAATACACGAGATCGCGAAACCAGAGCCTTATTTACTTCAAAAAATGGATTTTCGGTAGTTGCACCAATAAGAATAATTGTTCCGTTTTCAACCCATGGCAGAAGCGCATCCTGCTGGCTTTTATTCCAGCGGTGAACCTCGTCTACAAAGAGAATGGTTCTGCGGCTGTAAAGGTTATAATAATCTTCTGCCTGTTTAATTGAATCACGGATATTCTGAACACCGGTAAGTACGGCATTCAAGGTAATAAAGTTTGATTTTGTATGATTTGCAATAACACGGGCGAGGGTAGTTTTACCGCTTCCTGGTGGGCCGTAAAAAATTACAGAAGTAAGCTGATCTGCAGCAATGGCGCGGCGAAGCAGACGTCCTTTACCAACAATGTGGTCCTGGCCTATGTATTCATCAAGATTCCGTGGTCGCATGCGGGCGGCCAGCGGTTCCTGAGTCAGTTTTATCTGTTCGAATAAGCTGTTTTCGGCCAATAAAATCTCCGTTTATAAAATCGGCAAACTATTCGCGGTTCCAGTTGCCTCGTTCCGGATAGTAAGACCAGAGTCCGATGTTGTCAAAGTTGTTTGAATAGCCATAGAAAGAAATAGAAACGTAAAGTGCACTATCTACTTCTGTCTTCTCCGGATTTGCGTTTAACAGAGCAAGTACCATATTATCGCTTGTAATCTGGAATTTTGCATTTGAATCCTTACTAAAAGAACCAAGTTCAGATGCCGGAATTCCATTGGTAAGATCAGCTCTGTTAATACCACCAACTGCCGGAGAATTAGAAGAGGCTTTTCCATGACCAATAAGAATAGAATCAGCTGTAGTAGCAAGACAAGAAATTACTTTCTTAGAATCAAAGGCTTCTGTAGCAGTAGTTCCATCGTTGTAAATTACCTTAGAATCGCCATTTGAATAATAGAAATATGTTGCGTCATCAGTATAGGTTTCGTTTGTTGTTGCAGCAGGGGAAGTAATGAACTTAAGGCCGTTAAAGTAAACTGCAGAAAGAGCTGCTGGTTTGTAATCTGCATCAGAAGATGGATTTGGATCTATAAGAGCAGCTTCAACCTCTGTTGTGCATTCTACAGGTTCTGAAGAACCGTTTAACTTAAAGTATTTATAAATCTTATTATCTGAATCATAAGTGCGGACAAAGGCTGCTCTGTGCTCTTTTTTAGGTGAGTTTGTCTGGAATACTCTGAAATTTGAATTACGGAAGTCTGTACCACCAATAGCTGCAATATAAATCGGGAACAGGTCGAAATCACCGACCTTATTTGGGGCTTTAGCCCAGTCGCCTGCTTCACTCCATTTTGTTCCTTCAGAAGTAATTGCCTTCGCCCAGATATTTATAGAATCAGGGTATGAAAGACCTTCAATGGCGGTATGGGTGTATTCTGCACTTATGATATAAAGATATGTGCTGTCTGCAAGAACTGTAAGAATTTCTTCACCTTCATGGTCAGAAGAATCATAATCATAATGAAGAAGAGAAAAAGGAGTTCCATAGGTAACCCATTTTCCGTGTCCGTTATCATCCTTAAGCTTATATCTCAGACCATCATTAGCGGCGAGCGCAAGATATTCATTGCTGCCTGCTGTATAGCGTGTTATAGCTCTGATATTTCCAGAAACAGTTGCTTCCTCTGGAGGTACATCCTCTCGGATTGCTTCATATATAGGATCCTGACAGCCTGTAAGTATAAGGCCTAAAATCATAAAAATAGAGGCTGTAATTGTAAGTAATGTTGTTTTTTTCATTTTTATATCCTGTTTTTTAGAAGTGATATCGAACCGAAAGACAAGCACTCGTAAAGAAGCCGTTGTCAATTGCATGGCCTTTTGTATTGTCATTTGAATTAGGTTTACCGATAGAGAACCACTGTGGAATCCAGTAAGTGGTTGTTGAAAGACCGAAAGACCAGGTTTCGTTGAATCTGTAATAAGCGCCGCCCGTAAACTTAGCTGCAAAAGCCGGGAAGTAAGTCATAGACTGGCAGGAAAGTGTAGCAAAACCAATATTGAGCATAAGCGGGAATTCAAATTTTCCTACATATGGCTGATACATAACACCAAAGGCTACAAAAAACACAAAAAGTGGTTTTTTACCAACAGAAACGTTATATCCGATTAATACATCTCCACCGACAGCCAGATACTGAGTCAGAAATCTGTAATAACCAATGGAAACAAGACCTCCGACCTTAAGCTGTGAGCCGAAATTTAATGGAAAGTTAGCACCTAAATCAATTTTAAGGAACTGATCACCTTCACCGTTCTGTTCATAAACATAGCCATCATCATATTCATCTTTATCATCATAATTGTCCTCTGCAAAAACAGCAGCAGATAATAAAAGGATGGCTGTTAATATAGAAAAAATGCGTTTCATATTGCGACCTTTTTTTTATTTCAGTATATTT
>CAMJNC010000183.1 GCA_946407195.1 uncultured Treponema sp.
GTGCATCAAAGCTGGAATCATGTTTGAAGCAACAGAAATAATTCCGTCTCCACCAGCTGCAATCAAAGGAAGGGTAAGACCGTCATCGCCGCTCAATACAGCGAAGTCTGGCTTTTTATTCTTAATCTGGCCGATAACTTCCATCATCTGTGCTACAGATCCGCTTGCTTCCTTTACACCAGCAATGTTAGGGAGCTCTGCAATGCGTGCAAGCAAATCAGTTGGAATATTCAAACCAGTACGACCTGCAATGTTGTAAACGATGATTGGAATACCAACCTTGCTTACAGCAGCAAAGTGCTGATAAATACCTTCCTTTGAAGGCTTGTTGTAATAAGGAGTTACAACAAGTGCTGCATCTGCACCAGCTGCCTTAGCGCGTTCTACGTAGCTAACGGCATCCTTTGTATTATTAGAACCGGCACCAAGAATAACCGGAATCTTCTTTCCTGTTTCCTTTTCAAAAGCGCGAACTTCTTCAAAAACAATCTGAATAATCTGATCCTCTTCGCTGCCCGGCTTTTCATCAAGGGTAGGGGTTTCTGCGGTGGTTCCAAGTGGAACTAAACCATCAATACCCTGCTGGAGCTGATGTTTGACATTTTTTCTGAAGCCCTCAAAATCAACTGAACCATCAGCCTTCATTGGTGTAATCAAAGCTGTAAAAGCGCCACGAAAAATACTCATAACATAACCTCCTGAGTTTAATTGTCACCCCGAACTTGTTTCGGGGTCTTTATATATTTTGCGAAATATTTTAATGATTTTTGAGGTGAAATTCAATATGAATGTAGTTATTAAGTAAGACTAAAAGGAGAACAAATCAGATTTTTTTAAAGCTTTCTGAGTTCTTTAATTTTACTTTGTGTGAGTACATTCGCTCATCACTGAGTGTAATGACCTTTTCTATATCATCGCCCGGAGTATATTCTGCTACACCGCATGCAACCTTATATTCTGTAGCATGAAGTGCAGTCTGAAAATCTTCTACAAGCTTTTCAATGAACTCTTTATTTTGCTTTGTAAAAATCGCCATAAACTCATCGCCACCAGTTCTGAAAAGTTTTGCATGTTTTGAAAAAACATCATCCATAATTTCAGAAACAGTAATCAAAGCTCTGTCTCCTGCGGCATGACCTTTTGTATCGTTGTACAATTTAAGGTTATTCAAGTCCATAGAAAGAATAATCATGTTTGATTTCTGCAGGTGATTAATTTCCAGGTAAAAGCAGCGACGGTTGAGGAAGCGGGTAAGAGTATCGCGTTTGTAGGTCATTGTCATCAGGAAGAAATAATAGAAGATAACAGACGAAACCAGCACCTGCGACAGTATAAAATCAAAGTCATAAAGCATCTCAACTACCATTGCAGTAAAGGCAGCCACTTCAATAATTATAACTACAAGAGGCTCAGCTCTGTTATGGCTGAAGTTTTTAAATGAATAATAAAGAAGTACAAGTGCATAAATAAAGCACACAATATGAGGGGTGAATCCCAATGGTCCACGGTGAAAAACATTGTTTTCATCGCAGGTAAACATAATACCTTTTGCAAATGAAAAAAGGTTTAATACATTTACAATAATACAGAAGAGAAGAGGAACAGAATATAAAAATATTCTTTGAATTTTTCTTCTCTTGGCAATTAATGTAATTAAATAAATTACAAGCGGACGAAGTATATAGCCAACGCTTTTTGAAAAATATCTTAAGAAGGTTGGATGAGCCATTCTTGCAGTTACAAAGCGAGTACTGTCGGCAACAACAAGTAAGAAAACTGTTGTGCAGGCAAGGAAAAAGATTCTGTTTACAATATCTGAAAATGTTACGTTTGTTTTAATAAAGGCAACGAGAATAATAATAGAAACAATTGGAGGGAAATTTACAAAAAATAAAAGCCTTGCAGCTGAAAAACTAAACACCATAATAACTATTATAATATAATATCTTCATTTTAACTAGAGTTTTTATTATAATGAAAACTATGAGTACCAACGGTAATACATTTGGAAAAAGTTTTTGTGTTACAACCTTTGGCGAAAGTCACGGGGTTGCACTTGGCTGTGTTATAGACGGATGTCCTGCAGGAATAGAGCTTACTAAAGAAATGATTCAGGCGGCTTTAAATCGCCGCCGTCCAGGCAGCTCTGTTACGGGGCAGGTGAGCGCTTCTGTTACGGCAAGAAAAGAAGCTGATGAAGTAGAAATTCTTTCCGGTGTTTTTAACGGAAGAACTACAGGAACCCCAATCGCTCTTGAGGTTAGAAATACTTCACAGCATTCCGGCGATTATGGAAACCTGGATTTAACCTTCCGTCCTGGTCATGCTGATTTTACCTATGACGTAAAATATAAAGGAAACAGAGATTATCGCGGCGGGGGACGTTCGAGCGGACGCGAGACTCTGGCGAGGGTTGCAGCGGGGGCTGTGGCACAGCAGGTGCTCGCGCAGAAGGGAATTACAATTACCGCATACACAATTCGCGCTGCCGGTATAAGTGCAGTAAAACGCGACCTTTCTCAGATTGAACAGAATAATCTCCGCGCTCCGGATAACGAAGCCGCCGCGCAGATGAATAAAAAAATAGAAGAGCTTCGTGCGGCTGGCGACAGTGCGGGTGGGGTAATTGAATGCCTCGTTACAGGCTGCCCGGCAGGACTTGGGGAGCCTGCGTTCGACAAGCTGGATGCATCTCTTGCAGGTGCCATGCTCAGCATTGGAGCTGTAAAGGGCTTTGAAATTGGAGACGGCTTTGCCGCAGCAGACAGCTTTGGCAGTACTAACAACGACCTTATGCATGCCGAGAACGGTAAGCCTGTTTTTGATTCTAATCATTCAGGTGGTGTTCTTGGTGGCCTTAGTAACGGAGCTGATATTTTATTCCGCGTGGCAGTTAAGCCTGTACCGAGCATCTTTAAGAGCCAGCAGACTGTTTGCCGTACAGCTGATTTTAATGCTGATGGCTCGGCTGCTTACGAAAACACAGAGCTTCAGATAAAGGGACGTCACGACGTTTGCCTTTGTCCGCGCATTGTTCCGGTAGTAGAAGCCATGACAGCTTTAGTTTTAGCAGATTTTCTTTTGAGAGATAATAATGCAAGATAAAAACAATAAATCCCGCTTCCGTCTGTGGCATGCCATTGCTGCCGCAGCAGCTTTACTTATAATCAGCTTTTGTACCTTTACTGCTTTTCGTGCCATAAGCTTTAAGCAGACAACAGATGCAAAAGAGCTTACAATGCAACAGGAAGTTGAACTTTCCCGTTTTCTTATAAAAACCTATCCGGCAAAATACGAATATTTAAAAGCCCTGCCTTATAATATTTCAAAACCTCAGCTGGATGTATGGGCTAAATCAGCTATTCTTATTGATGTTTCAAACGGCAATATCATTTACGAAAAAAATGCAGACGAGGTAATTCCACCGGCTTCCATGACAAAGTTATTTGCAATGTATGTTGTGGAAGAAGAGGTTGCCTCTGGCAGATTTTCTTATGATCAGCTTGTTCCTCTGCCGCCGGAAAGCTGGGCCTGCAATATGCCTCCACACAGCTCGCTGATGTTTCTTGGAAAAGATCAGAAGGTAACGCTCGAAGAGCTTTTGCTTGGACTTTCAATTTGCTCTGGCAACGATGCTGCTTATGCACTGGCTTATATTGTCTGTGGTTCAATGGAAAATTTTGTAGACCGCATGAATCAGGTTGCAATAGAGCATAATCTGGAGCATACACACTTTGTAGAGAGCTCCGGCTACAGTGAGCTTAATCAGACAACTGCACGCGAAATGGCTAAGTTTGCCGCTTATTATATTATGCGCTTTCCGGAATCTCTGCATCGTTTTCACAGTGTATTAGACTTCACTTACCCAAAGACAAAAAATCTTGCACCGGGAGACAAACTTCATGCTCAGGATTTTTCAAAGGGCCTTCCGCAGAAAATCACAATGCCAATAACGCAGGAAAATACAAATCCTCTGCTTGGAAAGCTCGAGGGCTGCGATGGTCTTAAAACCGGCTATATTGATGAAAGCGGCTACAATCTTACTTTAACAGCAGTCCGCGGAGAAACACGCTTTTTATCTGTAACAATGGGTGGTCCGGGCAGTACTCCTCGTGAAGGACAGGCAGGCCGTGTTCACGATGGTACAGAGCTTATGGAGTGGGCATTTAAAAACTTTGCTGATTATTCACTTGCTCTTAAGGTTCATCCTTATCTGGTTCGCAGCTTTAATGCTTCCGAAAAAATGCTTCGTCTTGTTCCTGCCTGGAAAGAGAGAAGCTTTACAGTGCCTTATGTAACTGGCGGTTCGATGGAAGAAAACCTTGTTAATGTAAATATAGAAATCCATCTACCAGATTATTGCTGGGGCCAGGTAGAGCAGGGGAAACAGTATGGTGAAATTGTAATTTCTGCTGGTGGCTATGAGCTGGAAACAATTCCGCTTGTTGCAGACAGAAATCTCAGTAAGGGAAATATTATAACTGGGCTCTCAGACTTGATTTTAACTAAATATAGGCATACAATAAAATAAAATACAAATAGGAGATAACAATATGTCATTGAAGAAAACATTTTCAAGTGATGGTAAAAAGTGTACAGTTGTATTTACAGTAAACCCGGAAGCTGCTGCAGGCGCAACAAAGGTATATCTTGCAGGAGATTTTAATAGCTGGGACCCTACTTCTATTCCTATGAAAAAAGACCCGAATGGTTCTTTCTCCGTAAAGAAGCAGCTCGAAACAAATAAAGAATTCCAGTTCCGCTACTGCCTCGATGGCAATACCTGGATTAATGACTGGAAGGCAGACAAATACGTTCGCTCAGAGTTTGCTAGCGATGACAACTCTGTAGTAGACACAACTGTTCCAAAGGCACCAAAGGTTTCTAAAAAGCCAACTTCAAAGGCCGTAAATAAATCAGTTGATAAGAAGCCTGCCGCAAAAAAGCCGGCTGCTAAAAAAACTACAAAAAAATAATCAAACAGGTTAGAGACCTATTGACAAAGTGAGTGTTAATCAATATATTAATACTCACTTATTTATTCCCCGATT
>CAMJNC010000184.1 GCA_946407195.1 uncultured Treponema sp.
GAAATGGCAACTCCGTTTGATTACTTCCATCTTCCAAAGCAGGCGCATCTTTTTGCGGGCTTTGATGATATTACAGGCTTTGATTCAAACGAAGAAAGAAGACAGATTAAATGTAATCCAAAAGAAAAAATGCTTCCTGACGGAGTGCTCCAGATTACTTCAGATGGAGTAATGGTCTTTTCTATTTATCACAGTACACTTCAGTACGGTTATATTGTTATCCGCCCGGGTGACTACGACTGTATTATTTATGACTTATTTGTAAAGCTGCTTTCTTCTACAATTGCTTCGGTTTATTCTATGTCGCTTGCGCATAATGAAACCTCTCGTGTTCGTAAAAAGATTGATGAGCTTGACCTTATTGCAAGTACAGACGAACTTACCGGTCTTTACAACAGACGCGGTCTTTATTCCTTTGGTGAAACTACCCTTAAGTTTGCAAAAGCAATGGGGCAGAGCGGAATGGTAATTTACTGCGATATGGATGGACTCAAAAAAATCAACGACGTTTACGGGCACGAAGCGGGTGACCGTGCGATTCTTGCCGAATCAATTATTTTAAGAAGTAACTTCCGTTCAAATGATATTATTGCACGCATCGGTGGTGATGAGTTTGCAATTATCAGTCCTGGTCTTACAAAGGATGCTTTAAGAAAAATCCGCGAGCAGATAAATACCGACTGCCGTATCTGGTCTGGCGGAAATGAACAGGGCTTTACGCTTTCTATCAGTATGGGCTTTGTACCTTACCCGTCTCACAAAATGGGCTACAACATCACTCCGCTTTTAAGCGAAGCCGATGCTTTAATGTACATAGAAAAGCGCGAAAAAAAGAATCAGAAAAAAGAGAATAAAGAAGAGCTTAAAGAAGAAAATCTTGAAGGCGTAAAAGACTAATTCCAGTCGCGCTGAATATAGGTTGCTCTTGGACGGGCAATAATGCGAACACGGCGGTTCTGTGCACGGCCGGCTTCTGTATCATTATCAGCTACAGGCATTGTGCCGCCAAAGCCCTTATAAGTGAAAATCTTTTCATCAAGACCTTCTTTTACAAGCGCATTCATAACGGTTCTGGTTCGCTCAATAGAAAGGTTCAACTGGCCAACCGGTTTACCTACATCTGCTGTATGACCTTCAATCAGAATTGAATAGCCTTCATCTTCGAGAATCTCTTTGAGGCGTTCTGCAATCAGCTCAATGCGGCCTTTTTCATCAGGTAAAAGCTCTGGTGAGTCTGGGTAGAATCGGAGGTTTACGTCGAACATAAATCCAAGGCTTGTGTCAGAAATTGTAACGCCAGGAATTTTGTTTTCATAAAAATACTGCTTTACGGCATTATATTTTACGTAATAAGATGGAGTTTTTTCCGGTACACTGATATCGTAAATCAGGTTTTTCTTGTCGAGAAGAATAACAACCTTACCTTCCTGTAAAAGCTTAATGTTTTCCGGTACGGTAAGAATCTTAAGGGCATCGCGGTGCTTGATGATAGGGTCTGTACGGTTACGGCCGTAAACTTGTGAGGCTTTGATATAAAGCGGATCTGAACCAACACGGTCTTCGTAGTCTGCAACATCATCTGAATAATGGTAACCGGCGAGACCTTTTTCTGTAACAATTGCCGGAGAAACTATATTCTTTTCGTAAATGCTGTTCATCTGATCATCCCAGATCTGAGGGAAGAAGCAGGCATAAACTTCGCTCTTTACATATTCACCGTGAACAGGGAAGGCTCCGCGGGCATCAATTATAATTCCGCTGAAGGCTCGTGAAGGAACCGATTCAATAGGCTTTTGCGGATTAAACGGGTAGTTGTGTCTTACAAGCTGCTTTCCAATATCATTTATATTTGTTGTATTAGTAGTATTCAAATATTTGAGGTCTTTAGAAAATACATCTGGAGTTTTGTGTCCGCTCATTATAAAGCTGTACACCTGGTCCAGAGTGAGGTCATCGTTTATTACGGCTTCCGACAAATCGTTTTCCGAGTTCTCAAAAAGCGAGAGCAGGGGAGGCTGAATCAACGGGAGCATTTTAGATTTGATGTATGCAGAGGCAACCTTTTTTCCCGAAGGCATCTGAATATTGGCCTTGTTTGCATCCAGAGAAATATTTGTAACAAATTCCTTTGTTATCCAGTTGATAGAGCTTACGGCTTCTATTTTTGTGTCATACTGCTGCCTTGTCTGTGCGGAAACTGATGATAAAAAAGTACAGGTGAGAATCAGAATAAACAGCTTCTTTTTAATTGACATGTCGTACTCCATAAAAGGTCGTCATGCTGAAACAAGTTCGGGATGACGGTTTATCAATTAATAATCGGCTTATTTTGAAGGAATATAAAGTATTTTTCCAATTTTGAGGATTGCGTTTTCTTTAATGCCGTTGAGCTCGCAGATGGCACTTACAGTGGTTTTATACTTTCGGGAAATAGACCAGAGAGAATCTCCTGCTACAACCGTATACTTAAGCGGGAAATCTACCGGCTTGAGGTTTGCTAGTGCGTCCTCTGCAGACTGCTTCATGCCAAGCGGCAGGCGGATTTCACTTGCCTTTGACGGATGTGTCATTCCCATTGTGTAAGACGGATTAAGTCTTTTGAGGGTTGCCGCATCCATGCGCATTTCCTGCGCCAGCTGATTTATAGAGTAGGCTTTATGTACGGTAAGATAATCAAAGTTCCCGTTTTTTTCATTTTCGAGGAGCTCGTATTCTTCCTTGTGGTCTGGAATGTCTATACCGTAATATTCACTGTTAATTGCGAGGTCTGCTATGGCGATAAGCTTTGGAACATATTCTGCAGTCTGCTTTGAAAGGTAGCCGTTTTCTGCAAGGTACCAGAAGTCTTTTACACCGCCGGCTCTTTTTATGGCGCGGTTCATAGCTCCAACGCCACAGTTATAGGCACCGATTGCAATCAGCCAGTCGTTAAAAATATTGTAGTTGTCTGTAAGCTTTCGCAGTGCCGCATCTGTAGATTTCCACGGGTCAAGACGTTCGTCTACAAAGTCGTTGAGTGTAAGGAAGGGCCATACGCTGTTTGCCATAAACTGCCACATTCCTATTGCGCCCGAGCGGCTTTTGGCACTTGTTTTGTAATTTGATTCTACAACCGGAAGGTATTCAAGCATTTCTGGCATCTGTTTGTCGGAAACGGCCTTTCGTACATAAAGTCGGTATTCCATGGCACTTTCAAGGTAGCCTCTAAGCAGGGCAGACCATTTTGGTGAAAGATACATTTTGCGGAAGGCTTCTACCTGTGGTTTTGAAATTTCTTCGTCTGAAATAAATGATATTGCAATGTGCTCCGGTGGAGCTCCGTTTTCTTTATCAAGCGGATGAAGCTCGGGAATAAGGGCAGTTTTTAAAAGCTCAAGGAAGGCCTCGTCTTCAACAACCTCTTCTTCCATAGGTTCTTCGGTGAAGGACAGGGATTCTTCTTCTGCAAAAACAAGTGAAGCACAAAATAATAATGCAATTACGAGAGTTTTTTTCATTATAGCTTATTTCCAAGGTAAATTCCGGCCCATTCCCAGTTTCCGTGAATATCCGGATCAAGCGGGAAGTCAACCTTTCGGAAATACAGATACCATACCGGTACATAAGAGTTCCAGCCCCAGGTTCTGAGGTAAGCTTCGTTAGGGTTAGAAGCTTCGTCCAGAGTATCGTTATAGCGGATTCTCTTACCACGCATCCATGAGTACATAGAGAACTCTTCCTGAGCGTTGGCATCGTTTTCGTCCTGCTTCCAGGACATAGAGAAAAAGTTTACCTTAGCCTTATATTTATCAAGAGAGCGCCAGTCGTAATTGCGGATAGCCTTTTTAACGGCTTCTTCAAGTGCAGAAAGGCTCTCAAAAGTCCAGTCTTTAGAAGAATTGTTGAAATCTACAAGGTGGCGGGCATTTTTGTAAGCATCAGGCTCTCCCGGAATCTGAATTGTAGTAGCATCCGGCTGTTCAAGGAAGAGAGAGTAGGTTTTAAGTGCTTGAGACCACTGGCTGTCGTTCTGATATTCCAGGGCAAGCCGAAGATAAAGCTCAGTTGTGTTTACATTCTGAGGAAAGCGGCTTATCAGCTCGTTAAAATACTTGATTCTGTGAGAAGGAGTTTTACTGATCTGAATCAGCTTTTGCAGACAGATAAAGTGTGCCGAATTACCCTTTATAAGAAGGTCAGGACATTGCTGTAAAATGCGGTCAAAATAATATTCTGCAACAGGCTCTGCTCCCTGTGCAAGGTATGCGTCTGCAGTCATCAAAAGCCAGTAAGAGTTGTACATATCATCCGGATTCTGATCTACCCAGTCTGTAAGGAAAAGAATCAGTCCCTGATAGTCTTTTTCGCTTCGCAGGGTATCTGCAATCTGTTTTATAAGTGAATATTTTTGCTTTCCGTTAAAGGTTTGAGAATCTAAAAGGGTCTGAAGCTCCTGCTGATGATTCTGAAGCGCTTCTGATTTTTTTGTATTTTTGCTTGTTTTAGAGTTTTTACAGGCCGAAAATAAAATAATCGTAATAAATAGTAATATATATAGAACAATTGTAAAATTTCTTTTTAATTTCATATTTTTGAATTTATCATAGAGATTTGTTATTGTAAAGATTACTTTTTACTAGTATTATAGGAAAAAACTGGGAATCAATCGCATTTTGATTGTAATTGAGTGTTATATTTTATAGGGGAACGGTATCTATGAATACGCAAAAAAATATAAAATCAATTTATTTCCTTATAGTTTTTGGAATTCTTTTTACTTTAGGCTGTGCGGGCATTGCTTTAGTACATCCTGTTTCCAGACCAGTTAATATCTTAAACATTATTTTTATTGTAGCACAGGCAGGAATTGGAATTGCTACTCTTATTATTGCATTAAAGGTTACCAAGAAATTCTTTCATTTCTTTATGGGGCTTTTATATCTGTGCTGGAGCCTGATTTACCTTGTAAC
>CAMJNC010000185.1 GCA_946407195.1 uncultured Treponema sp.
CTGATGATAAAGGAAAGAGAATCAATTACAATCTGTTCGTCATCTGTTACTAATATATTAAACATGCTTTGGAATCCTGATTATAAATTTTGTACCCTGTCCATTATCTCCGCTTTGTATATCAAAAAGATCATAACGATGGAACTGAAGCTGCAGGCGCAGAAATACGCTGATAAGTCCTGTTCCATTATGAGTTGAATTATCATCCAGCGCTTCGGCCGGGAGTCTTGTGTTTTCAGAAGCAACTGCTTTGAATACTGCTTCCCTCGTTTTTTCAGGCATTCCTTCTCCATTGTCACTTACACTGATAACAATGAATTTTTCTTCAATTTCAACTCTAAGAGTTACCTTGCCCTTTGTATTTTTAAGACCATGTTTTATACAGTTTTCTACAAGTGGCTGCAGTGTCATGGACGGAATATGCTGTGGAAAAGAGCCTTGTGGAATCTCCTTGGTAAATTCCAGACGGTTTCCGAAGCGTACTTTCATTATATAAACGAAATTATCTATCAAACCAAGTTCTTCGTCAATCGAAACAAGGCGCTCCTGCTGCTGAATGTTGTAGCGGAAAAAGTCTGCAACCTGCTCAATAAAGTAACAGGTTTTATCGGCATTTTCCATCATGGCAAGCTGGGCACCTGTGTTGAGGGTATTAAAAAGAAAATGAGGATTTACCTGATTCTGCAGGGCCCGCAGCTGGGCATCTGTATAAAGAGCCTGCATTTCAATTTCTTTTTCCTTGAGTTCTGCCTCGGTGCGGGCCTTTTCCCAAATGGTGTCTATGTACTCCCGGATAGAGATGATCATTCGGTCAAAGGCAGTACAGATGGTTCCGATTTCATCATTTGAAGTTCTGTTAAAAAGCGGTACATCGAAATTCCGGCGGGCTACCTTATGGGCAACCTCGGAAATATCTGCAAGCGGTTCCATGATTGAAGTGATAGTCAGATAGAGTACAATGAAAATCATCAGTGTAAATACAAGGAAGAAAATTATACTGACGGTATTTGAAAGTAAAATACGAGACTGATTCTGGTTGTAGCGGTGTGCATTCTGCTGCAGACGCAGGTTGTTGAGCTCAAGAATCTGCGATGTAAGATAATTGTAGCTGTCCATCGCATATTTGTAGTTCAGCTGGATTTCTGCTTCATTGTTTGCGCGACGGGCAGAAATTGCAAGATTACTATAGTAGAGAAAGGCTTCTGTAAGCTGATGGACTATATATTCTTTGTGGGCTACTTCGTTTTTTGAAGGAAAATCCTGAAGGCTTTCATAATAAACTTCTACTTTTGTACGTGAATTATAGTAGGCATCAATACTTTCAAAAGATCGGTAACTCACATAGTTTTCCATTGCTTTTTCGGTTGTGGTTACAGCCTGAGAAAAATAAGTAAGATCAGAGTTTGATTTGTAAGAATCTCCAAGGTTCTGCATTGAAAAATATGAAAGACGCATGGTTGTAAAAAGACTTGCGGCAAGTATGAGGATTGCTATTCCGATACAAGCCATGATTCGCCAGCGGAGACTTTTGTTTCTGATGTAGTCAATAAGTTTAAACTTCATCTTGCATCCTCGCTGCGTATGGTTTTTACATCTGCTGTAACATACGAGTTTGCATAGCCTTTGCTGCGGTATTCAAATAATTCACGGATTGCGGTTTCCCCGATTTTTTCTGGATCAAGTGAAACAAGCTCTCCAATCCAGCCCTTCTGAAGATAAAGCTGGCAAACCTCGTTGCCGCCGATTCCTATCAGCTTGTAGCGGAAAGAATCGAACATTTCGGAAAGGAGCTGGGCTGAAAGAATTGTGTCGTCTTCGGTAAGGGAAATAAAAATATTGTCCTTTCCTTCAATCGTTAAATCCGGGGAAACCTTATCTATTACACTGGTAGTGATGGTCTGGTTATCTCCTAGTGCAGACTGAATACTGCTTATGAGAGTATTTGAATTGATGTCGTTTGATTCGCTGATGATGTAAACATTCCCTCCAATCGGAAGAAAGTAAGAGCTTTCGTCTGCAATTTTTTTACCCAGCTCCCAGTTGTTTGTTCCGATGTAAGAAATCTGCTGGATATTTGGAGAGAACTGTCCTGTTGTTATGATTGGAATTGCAGGGGCATCCTGACGGCGTAAAAGTACAGGTGTTTCATCAGCAGAATCCAGATAAAAAATAATTCCGTCGGCATTGAGGAAGGAACAGTAATCTAAAAGGCTTTGCAGCGATTCTGTATCTGCCTGAGAAGTCGGAACGTGAAGGTCTACTACGGTTTTGTAAGCGCTGGCTAACTTTGAAGCACCCTTGTAAACTTCGGAAAGAAAACTGAGGTTTTCATAGGTACCGGTTATGATAACGTGATACAGACAGGTGTCTGAAGGATTATATTCATTCTGATTTTGTGGGCGTGTATGTGGAGAAAGAAAAGCTGCAAAAAAAACAATGGAAAAAATGAGGAGGGCAGTGAATGAAATAATTAAAAGAACATATTTTAATTGCCTAGCTGTTTTCTTTTCCATAGCTGAAGGTTATACCACTTTTTTTGTAATCTGCCGTAACGTTTCCACCCTTTTCGAGCTTTCCAAAAAGTACTTCGTCTACGAGCTTGTCTGCAATTTCATCTTCTACCGTGCGGGCAATATTGCGGGCTCCGAATTCCTTTGAGTAGCCCAGCTCGGTAATGTGCTGAACAGCACGTTCTGTAACGGTGAGGTTTACTTTCTTTTCCTTCATGCGCTGTGCAAGGCGTGTAATTTCCTTGCGGCAAACCTGCTTTGCAACTTCGAGGTCGAGGTAGTTGAAAGGAATAACTGCGTCGAGGCGGTTGCGGAATTCCGGCGGGAACTCGCGGTTTACTGCATCGGTAAGAGAGGCTTCGAGGTCTGCTGCATTTATGCCTTCTGCTCCGCCTCCAAAGCCAATGCTGCCTTTTTCCAGGTCGCGCGCGCCGGCGTTACTTGTCATAATGATTATGCACGAACGGAAGTCGGCCTTGCGTCCCTGGTTGTCTGTAAGCTGCCCGTAGTCCATAACCTGCAGGAGCACGTTATAAATATCTTCGTTTGCTTTTTCAATTTCATCAAACAGAATAACGGCGCGCGGATTCTTTCGTACATCCTTTACAAGCTGGCCGCCTTCTTCAAAACCAACGTATCCCGGTGGAGAGCCGACAAGACGGCTTACTGTATGCTTTTCCTGATACTCACTCATGTCGTAACGTAGGAGCGGCTCTTTAAGAAGTCGCGCAAGTGTACGTGCAAGCTCAGTTTTTCCGCAGCCTGTAGGGCCCACAAAAAGATAGCAGGCTTCTGGTTTTTCAGGATTCCTGAAGCCGGCGCGGGCTCGTTTAACTGCTTTTCCAAGAGCGTTTATGGCAGTGGTCTGTCCGAAGATATCGGCAGCCATTGTTTGTTCTATAGCGCGCAGAGCATCCTTTTCTTCGCCCTTCATGCTCTCGATAGGAACACGGGCGATTTTTGCGGTAACTCGGCGGATTATATCAGTGTTAATTCGGGTTGGAGTGGCTTCACTTGCGATGAGACCCGGGTGAGCGACGGCGCCGGGGCGCTTAGCTGTACGGCCGGCAAAGCCGCCTGATTTCAAAATGTGCTGGTATGATCCGGCTTCGTCAATAATATCAATTGCCTTATCCGGCAGGCGGCGGTCCGGCATAAACTGAACCGAAAGCTTTACAGCTTCTTCTACGCTGCCTGCTGAGTAAACAACATTGTGATGCTTTTCGTATTTTGGAATCAGCCCCTTAATAATCTGAACGGTTTCTTCTGCTGTTGGTTCCAGAATATCAATTTTCTGAAAGCGGCGGGCGAGGGCCCGGTCTTTTTCAAAGTTCTTTGAATATTCTTCAAAGGTTGTAGAGCCTATGAACTTTACTTCACCGCTGGCAAGCACAGGCTTTAAAAGGTTAGCCGCATCTACCTGGCTCGAACCGTTTCCACCTGCACCCATAATCATGTGAATTTCATCTATAAATAATATTGATTTTTTCTTCTGTTTAAGCTCATCAATTACAGAATGGAGTCTCTCTTCAAAATCACCGCGGAACTTAGAGCCCGCAAGCAGAAGGCCTATATCCAGTGAGTAGATTGTGTAGCCCTTAAGAATATCCGGTACCTGATTATTTACAATTCTCTGGGCAAGCCCCTGAGTAATTGCAGTTTTACCAACACCGGCATCTCCAACATGCAGCGGATTATTTTTTGTACGGCGGCAGAGCACCTGAATTGTTCGTTCAATTTCTGTTTCGCGGCCAACAAGAACATCGTAAGCGCCCTTTGCGGCAAGCTCTGTCATGTTTACGGCAAAGCGTTTAAGTCCGCCTGCGTTATTTGAACCCGGCATTCCATCTGGCCCAAGTCCGGCCCCTGGCTGTCCGTTTGGTCCCGGATTCGCACCATTAGGAATACGTCTTGGCGGACGAAGCTTTGTAATGTTTTCCATAAGACGAAGACGTTCTACACCACAGGTCTTTAAAAAATAAGAGCTGTAGTTTCGGCTTTCGTCGAACATACTCAAAAGAATGTCGGTTATATCGATCATATCAGAATCGCACGAAATACAATGGAAAACGGCGCGGTTCATCATTGCCTGGAACCCGGCTGATTCTACCGGCGCCTTAATTATTTCGGGATTCGCATTTTCGGAAATTACAGGAAGCTGTGTGGTAAGATAGTTGCTTACCTCGGATTTAAGTTCTTTTGTATTGGCACCGCTGTTGCTCAAAAGCTGTTCAACAAATTCGTCGCGGATTGCTGTGGCAAGTACATGCTCAGGGGTGAAAAATTCGTGATGAAAATCCTTTGCAACGAGGAGTGATTCAGACAGAATCCGGCTGAGCATGGTGCTCACCTTCATCTGCTTTATGTTCCCCGGCTGTTTTTCCTGATTACTCAACTTCTACCCTCAACGGAAATCCGTTTTTGCG
>CAMJNC010000186.1 GCA_946407195.1 uncultured Treponema sp.
TTTTTGCTTTTCCGCTTAAGTAAAGTACAGCACCAGCATTTAAGCCCACAGCGACGCGAATTGTCTTACGGCCGCCGCCATTCAATACATCCATAGCAAGATTCGCGTTATCTGCGCCGCTGCCTCCTTCGAGCTCTTCTGCTGAAACTCCGCTGATTCCAAACTTAGCCGGATCAATTACATAACGGTATTCTTTTCCGTCCTCGTTAATCTGGAAAACATCAGTCGGCTCAATAGGAGAAATCTCATCAAAACCGTCGCGGCTGTGAATTACCATTACACGCTTTGCACCAAGGGCTTTTGCGGCACGGGCATAATCTTCCATTAAATCTGCACTGTAAACTCCAAGTACTTCATATTCAGCTCCAGCCGGATTCAAAAGAGGACCAAGCACATTAAAGATTGTTTTAATTCCAAGAGCCTTGCGAACCGGAGCTGCAAAACGCATTGCCGCATGATAAACCGGTGCCATCAAAAAGCCAAAGCCTGTCTGCTGTACAAGCGAAGCAGTTTTTTCCGGTTCAGCCATAATTTTAATTCCAAGATTTTCAAAGAAGTCTGCAGCACCGCTCTTAGAAGAAACAGCTCTGTTTCCGTGCTTTGCAACACCCTGACCGCAGCTTGCAGCAACAAGGGCAGACATAGATGAAATATTAAAGCTTCCTTTTCCGTCTCCACCGGTTCCGACAATTTCTGCAAGACCCGTGCCAGCGCCGGCAGCTCCACTCTTAGTAAGAGGGAAAGGTGTTTTCTTTTTCAACAATGCACCAGCGCAGCCTGCCATTTCATCTGCAGTAGGAAGTCCGCGGCAAGCCATTGCGGTAAGAATTGAAGCAGTTGCTTTTTCGTCCATTGTTCCGTCTGTAAGATTTTCCATAAAGAACGAAGCCTGCTCCTGGCTCAAAGGCTTTTTCTCGTCAATCAGCTGGCGAAGATAATCTGAAACAGGGAGGTTGTCGCGGCGGTAATTTAAGAAGGCCTTGAAAAGCTCCATACATGCCTGACTTGCAATTGATTCCGGATGGAACTGAACTCCTTCTATTGCCATTGTTTTATGGCGGATTCCCATGATGTCGCCATCTTTTGCGCGGGCAGTAACTTCAAAATCAGCTGGTAAAGTAGCCTCGTCGATAACTAAGGAATGATAACGGGTGAACTTAGCAGATTTTCCGATGGTACGGAAAATGCCGCGTCCGTCTAAATCTATTTCTTCTACGATTCCGTGCTTAATGAATTTTGCGCCTACGATTTTTGCACCAAAGGCTTCTCCGATTGCCTGATGTCCAAGGCAGATTCCGAGAATCGGGATTTTTCCTGCAAAGGTTCTGATTGCGTCTACGCTTATTCCGGCTCCTGTTGGATTTCCCGGTCCTGGAGAAACAATCAGCTTGGATGGATTCATTGCTACCAGCTGCTCAATTGTAGCTTCGTTGTTTCTTACTACTTTGATTTCTTCTGCGGTTGCACACTCGAGAGCCTGCACAACGTTGAATGTAAAACTGTCATAATTGTCTATAACTAAAATCATAATTCCTCCTGTCATCCCGAACTTGTTTCGGGATCTACTTTGTTAATGTGTCTATCAATGCACCGAGCTTCTCACAGGTCTCGGTGAACTCTCTTTCCGGTTCAGAATCGTAAACAATTCCGCCGCCTGCCTGCAGGTTCCATACCTTGCCCTGACGCAGTGCACAACGAATTGAAATACAGAAATCAAGATCTCCGCTCGGCTGAATGTAACCTACGGCACCCGCATAAAAACGGCGCTTTGTTTTTTCAAGCCCGCTCAAAATCTGCATTGCATTAATCTTAGGCGCACCGCTTACAGTTCCAGCCGGGAACGATGCACGCAGAACCTGAATCGGTTTTACACCTTCTCGAACCAGGCCTTCGGTTGTACTTACAAGATGAATTACATGGCTGAAAAGCTCACATTCCATATACTGAGAAACTTCAACACTTCCGCGCTCGCATACACGTCCAAGGTCATTTCGGGCTAAATCAACAAGCATAAGATGTTCAGCCTGTTCCTTTGGATTATTCTGAAGTTCTATCTTAAGCTTTTCATCTTCGGCTTCGCTCTTACCACGGCGAATAGTTCCTGCAATCGGGTGAATGATAGCCTTACCCTTGCGGACTCTTACAAGGCTTTCCGGAGAGGCACCTGTAAACTGGAAATCACCAAAATCAATATAGAAAAGATATGGCGACGGATTTACCTTGCGGAGCTTTCCGTAAACGGCGAGTGCTTCGGCTTCGCATTCAATCTGAACGCGGCGGCTTGGTACAGCCTGAATCAAGTCACCGGCAATAATATGCTTTTTGAGCTCGGTTACTTTCTGAATGTATTCAGCCTTACTTGCTTCCATATCAGTGAGCATTCTGTATTTAAAGCTCTGGTTATCTTCTTCAACATAAGAAAAATCCATATCGTTCATACGCTTCAGGATTTTTTCCATTGCGGCACCTAAATCAATCTGATGCTCGTTATAGTTTAGACCAAAAATGTGAATCTCTTCTGTAAAGTGGTCAAAGATGATGTAGATGTGACCGGTAATAAAAAGACTCTCCGGAATGTTCAGGTCATCCTTCTGTTCAAAAAAGCGGATGTTGTCGCAGTGTTTTGCAAACTCGTAGCTGAGGTAGCCGAGTCCAGAAGCAGGAAGCGGCAGTTCGCATAAAGGTCCTGGTGGCAGGACATTCTGGCGGGCAACGTATAGAAGAGCATCGAGAATATCCGGAGCCTTTTCGTGTCCAAGAGCGTCGAGACTCTTTTCGCCTTCCATAGCCTTTTCCATATCAAAAGGAGTTTCCTTTCCATCAACAATCAGCGAAATGCTTTCTTCGTCCTGTTTGATTTTGAAGGCTTCTTCTGTCATCAAAATTGAATAGCGTTCGCGGCCTTTAGCAAAGCTGGCAGATTCCAGAATCGCGGTAGCTCCGATTTTCTTTGCAAGAAGATAGGGCGTGTAGCGTGAGTTCGGAATGCATTTGTAAATCAGATCCATCCGGTTTTTCATTTTTACCTCTCTGTTTTTATATGTTTCTATAAATAGAAACGTTACTATATGTAGTAACATAACATGAGATGATGTTACTGTCAATAGAAACATTGATTAAAATTTTGTTATTATTGCGCTGACCTGACTGGATTAACCTGTCTTGACCCGACACTCTCTTTATGATACATTCATTGCATTGGACCAGATGCCCTTCAAGTGTCTTTCGCAAAACCCCGTCAGAGGAGGAATCCAGCAGCGGTATGCGCTAAGAGCTGTGCTTGGGATTATCTGGTCCTTTTTTATTTTAAAAATTCTTTAATCAGATTTTCTACCTGACGAGAGCTCAGTGGAACGTCTGCAGTCTCCATTGTGAGTATCAGATTCCTGCCTGGATAGATTTTATTTTCGTTGAACACCTTTAACTTGGAAACTGTTTTAGCTGCATATTCAGGAAGGTCCATCATTCCAAAATGTTCCCAGATAAATTCCTGGCGGGTATGTATGTTTAGACAGAGGAAGTCGGGATGGAAGATTCTGCCGTTTTTAAGCTCGAGAGGGTATTCGTAGCGGTAGGGAATGTTGAGGCGAGTGAGAGTGTCGGCAATTATGACCTCGGATTTTGAACGAACCTGTTCGCCGCGGGCTGTAAAGAACTCCGGGGCATCGACGGCAAAAGGTTGTGGTTGCCATGTGATGTTCTGCCATTCTTCTATGTACTGTTGATCTGTGAGTGTTACGGGAGTTATGAGCTTTTGCCGCGCCGGGCAGGACTTTGTATATAGCCCGGAAATTTTGTTTTCTGTGACGACGATTAATTTCTCTATGAGTGTAAGCTGCTGGCGTAGTATTTTTATGAGTTTGGTGTCGTAATCTTTTTGGGCAAGGCGGCGCGCGAGGATTTGATTTGCGGCTGGGATGTAGGTGCCGTGGGTGTCGGCCGGGTTTGTGAAATGGTAGAACTGTGGGGCTCGCGCGCCTTTTTTCTGTTCTATTCTGAGATGTCCCTGCGGCAGGTTCTTTTGTGATTTAATTTTGAGATTTAAAAGATTCAGGAGCGCGAGCCTGTGGTCTTTTAAGTGCTGGGTGAGCGTATCTGGTGGTAAGAGCTCGTAATTCATTGTTTTTCTCCTTGTGCGCCGGAGGTGTGGCCTGCAGAAATTGAGATTCTTTGATTTTGCAGGCTGAGAGTGGCGCTTGGTGCGGGCTGTGGGCCTGTAGAATTACGAAAATTTTATTTCTGCAGGCCATGTGGCCGGCGAGGTTAGGGTATGCGGTGTGATGGCGGCCTGCAAAAATTGAATTTCTGGCAAATTGCAGGCTGGGGCCTCGGGAAAACTGGTGGATGGCGCGGTTTTCGACCTGCAGGATTCGGAATTTTCAATTTTTGCAGGTCAGGATACGGCCCCGCACATTTTCTCATATATAATATTGCCCTGATATGTCGTTTTTGACACAAAATTGAAAATTTCTTTTTGAGAATTCTTTGTGCGGGGGTTAGGGACTGCGGGGAACTGGCCGGTTACGGCCCTCGCGGGGAGGTGGGGCGTTGCGGGGGCAGGGGAAGGAGAAATTCGGGGATGTCGAAGACTGTTTTTAAGTTTAAATGGTACTCCCGCTGGGTGGGTAGCGGAAAAGACCGCAGGGCGAAGCCCGAGGACTTTGGAGCGCAGGGAGGGGCTCCTGCCTCCTAATTTGTTATCTTTACTATTGAATTCAAACAAAGAAAACGTTAAATTATATGTTGGTATAAGAGGTTTCTTGGAGAGGCGTCTTATAACTAGCAAACAGCGCCGGGCAGACAGTTCGGAGCTAACAGGAGTTTTTAATGAACGTTTCTGATATTAAACATGCTGGAATCAAAGCATGGATTGAAGAATGTGTTAAGATGTGTGAACCAGACAATGTTGTTGTTGTTGACGGTTC
>CAMJNC010000187.1 GCA_946407195.1 uncultured Treponema sp.
ACCAATAAGAACTTTAAGTTCCCTTTTCATGCAAAACTCCTTGAAACTTTTATCAAACCGATAAAAAGATTTATACCCTACTTTATCGGCAATATAAGTCAAATTTATAACTCATTCAATTATATTTCCTATGGTATTATTTGTCAAACGATTTTAATGAGGTTTTAGGTGTTAGGTGGTCCAGGAGGGAGGAGCCCCTCCCCTCGCGTCAGCCCGCTTTGCGGTCTTCTGCTCCCCCTCCCAACGGGGGACACCCCCGTAACGCCCCCTTCTTATAACTTTTTATAAATTCTTCTGCAAACTTCGTAAAAAACAAAACTTAAAACAGCACTAATCAATTTATCAGTAATATTTTCTATAAAACCTGCAAGATAAGTGGAAAAACGTAGTTGCCTTGTAACAACAAAAATTCCATGCACAGTACATTCAATATTCTGACGGTTTGTTCTGGAACCAAAAAGGAGGTCAGCAATTATATTGCCAAGAATTGCATTGCTCAGGGCGCTCCAGACACCTGCCCACAAAAAACTATCAATTTCGTAAGATTCATTTTTTTCCAGCAGAGGCAGAGAATCATTTTTTTTGCTTGCGTGAACAAAGACCAGCCAGGCCAGAAGCGAGGTTAAAATGTGGCAGCTCATAAAAGGCAGCATTGTATAATCCAGAAAAAAAAGAATTCCATTAGACAAAACCGCGCAGATAATCCCGGGAATTAAGCCACCTGCCGCAGTAACACCAATTGTCAAAACCGAATCAAGATATAGAGGAAACTGGATTTTTGTTGCAAGCACAGCCCCGCAGCAGTTTACAATCAGTGCAATTAAAATCACACCTGCTATATATAAAATTTTACCGGCAGATAAATCTTTTTTATTTCTCATCATAAAAGCACTCCCAAAAGCTTAGCAGCTTCTACAAGTTCGAGCCGGTCGCTTATATTCATTTTCTGAAAAATTATTGTTTTTTTATTTTGAATTGTCTTTACAGATTTATTCATACTTTTTGCAATTTCATACACATCCATTTTTTTAGCAAGTAAAAGAAAAACCTCCTGTTCCTTTTTTGTAAGGGAACGATAGTTTTTATAAAGCACATCCAGATTTTCATCTGAATCACTTTCAGATCCTGTAAAAAAGCCTCCTGAAGAACTCTTGCTGGAATTATTCAAAAGCTCATACAAAAGATTCTGAGCCTCCTTACAATAAATTAAAGACCCTTGTTCAACTGCTAAAATTGTCTTTTCCACCTCGCTTACATCAGAATCCTTGGTAATAAAGCCCTGAATATTTTTCTGAAGTGACTTTTTTATATGGAGAGGATCATTAAACATTGTGTAAACAATTATTTTTATGTCCTTTTTTATAGTCCTTATTGCATCAATTACATCAAGTCCGTCTTCACCATCAAGATTAAGATCTATAAGGGCAATTTCTATATCGTTGTTTGATTTAAGGCAAACCGTGGCAGACTTTGTATCTCCTGCAAGATAAAATTTGAACGATGGATTTTTATGTTCAAGCAGATAACTAAGACTGTCTCTTAAGCCCGGGTGGTCATCAACGAATAATATTTTTAATTGTGATTGCAATTGTGGTTCCTCCATCATTTATAAATTCTACACTACCACCCATAAGCTTTACACGCTCCTGAATATTGTGAATACCATAATGTTTTTTTTCATCGGTTTTATTTAATTCATCAACCTTTTCAAGATCAAAGCCTATGCCGTTATCACTTATGATGATTTTAAAATCAGGGCCAATTTCTGTAAATTTTACTTTTACTTCTGTTGCATTGGCATGACGGGCAATATTACTTAAAGATTCCTGAAGGATTCTTATAATTTCCATCTGAATATTCTGAGACAAGGCAGACATATGATCAGAAACAACATAAAGTCTTGCCTTTATTTTGTAGTTTGCTTCAAAGCTTTTTAAAATCTGCCCTATTATTTTTTCAAAATCCTCTGACAAATCAAGATGAAAATTAGAAATAAGATAACGAATTTCATTCAAAGCCTGATTTGCATAAAAATCAGATTTTTCCTTATCATCCTGCTGCATGTAAAACTTAAGAGCTGCTAAATCCTGGGCTACTCCATCATGCAGGTTGCGGCTCATCTTCTGCTGTTCATCATTTCTTAGCTGCAGGTTTTTTATCTGATTTCGCTGCTTTACAGTTTTAAATATGATGCACAAGATAGAAATTAAAAGCAGTAAAGAAGAACAATACATAAGGCTGTCATAACCAAAGTAAAGGCTTATTTCTTTTTTAGAAATTTCATTCTGAAAGTCCAGAATAAGCATTTCAAGGCTATCTTCCTTTTGTTGATTTACCGGGGTCTGTACTTTTTCCTTAAAAAGGGCAAGCATTTCATTAAGCTTATCTTCAAGGGAAAAATCAAAATATGTAAAGGGAAAATACTTATCTTCAAGCTGCTGGCATTTTTCCTTTATTTCTAAAGGACTTATCTGCCCCAGCAAAATACGGTTATTAAGCATTACCAAATTTAATGCTTCCCTTTCATAATCTGCAAAAAGGACCGAAGCCCGGGTTTTATAATATATAGAACACGAAAGAGCTGCCAGACCAAAATATATAAGAATTGCTTCTATTGAAAAAAGCTTTTTTAATTTTCCCTTAATTTTACTATTCATGATTGGTGTTATTATAGCACACAAAAGCCTTGAAAACCGGGATTCATTCCCAGTTTTTTATTTTTTTTCGGGAATTTTTCCCTGTTTTTTGGGACAAATTCCCTCGTTTTCCATTTTTGAGAGGTATAAACTTTATAAAAACAAAGGAGGTTTTGAATGAAAAAAACATTTTCATTAACAAGATTTTTTAAGTTTGCTGCAATTATAACATTTTCAGCAATGTTATTTGCCGGATGTGGAAGCCCTACTGGTGGCGATAACCATGATAACAATACAACAGAACATCAAGGGGAGCCGGGCGGCAATGGCGGTCAAGGTGGACAGGGAGGACAAGGTGGTCAGGGAGGTCCTGGCGGTAATAGCAGTTTGGAGCAAAACACCCTTACAGACACTACCTGGTTCTACAAAGACAATACAGTAGAATTAAACGCCTGTACCCATGAGCATAAAACAGAATCCGGAAATGGGGGATCCAACCCTGAAAATCCTCATGTAACTATTCACACAGTTGTAAGAGAATATGATGAAGATCAAAATGAGAGTAAAGAAAGATACTTACAGACTCAGTATTATCTGCATGTAGACAAAAACAACAATGCCTATGTTGGAAAAGTTCAATGGTACGAAACATTTAGCCGAACCTGGAAAGACCATGTAAAAGTCTATGATAACGGCTATGAGCAGCGTATAGAAATAGAAGGCTCTTCTAATAAAACAATAACCCAAAGCGGCGATAAGGTATACGAAACCTTTGCTGTTGGAAAAGTAAAAGAAACTTCTCAGGGACTTGAATTCACTTTTGACTACAGCAATACTTTTAAAAGAGAACAAGACACTTATAATCCTTATGATCCAACAAGCACAGATACATTTACTCTGCCAAAGCTTTTAAATTGTTATGCAAGTGTTTATGAAAACACAAAAACAGATCAAAATGACAATCTGCATAATTTCGGTTTACTGAATGAAAGAAACTATGTTACTGCAACAAATAAGGGAAGCAGTCTTGAGCTTGTTTATAAAGTAGAAACCAAAACCTGTAACCTTAAAACTCCATCAGATACAATTTGTGGAAACATAATTACCAATAAATCCTATTCTACCTGGACTAAAACAGATTTTAAGGAAGAAATGCTTGATATTCCAGAAATTGTAGATTCTGAAAAAATAAAGGATAAGAAATTTATTGAAGTTTCTGATAAGTATTCTTTAAGAACATATAGTGAGCTTACAGAAGACTATAAAGATTCTGTTTATAGTTATTATGGTTTCGAAGAAAATGAAGTTGTTTCCTCTGCTGTAAATTATTGGGGACATGATTATTTCTTTATTAATGATGATGATCTCTCTGACAATGCTCATAAATTTGTAATTTCCGAATATGATGGAAAATACTATCTGGCCGTCAATAATTATTCTGTAAATACCTATGAATTTAAAAAAGCCGATGAAGGAAAAGAGCAGGAATTTAAGGAATTTAAAGAAATTGATAACCAATATTCACCAAGGTCATACAAACTCGTAGACAAGGTTATTAAGAACGATTCATCAATCTATAACAGCGACAAATTAAAAGGTAATAAATATCAGTATCAGAAGGATTTTATAAAAGGTAAAGAATGGTACAAGCAGGCTGCTCTCTGGTCTGATTCTGATGAACGTAAGCTTGAATGTAAAGAGCTTGAAAAATATGGAAAACGCAAGGGGTATCAAAAGTATGAATTATTTGGAAAGACTGTAAATAAGATTGCCCTTATTTCAAACGACAAATATATTATTCCTATTGGAGACGAATCATATATTCTTGAAGATAAAAAAGATAAAACAATAAAGCTTACAGACCAGGAAAATAATTCTTATACCCTTACCTTCCAGAGCCGCCTTGGTTATAACGCAGAAAACCTTGTAGATGTAGTTTTGAATTTTGAAAACACAGAAGTTAAATTCCCTGTTTTTGAATCAAAGGACTCTACCTATAAGCTGCCTCAAAATATGTCAGTAGCAGAATTAAAAGCCTTGTACAAAAAGGTTGCCGGTATTTCCAGAAACAAGGATGCAGTTGTATCATATACAGATAAAGGCCAGGCTGTAATAGAAACTTATATTAAAGATCTTACTTCAAAGACACTATATCTGTATGCAGGAAATCAGACTTCTTACAATAACGATGTAAATATCGATGATTATCTGACCGGAGATGAACCGGAATTAAATAAAAAAAATGAAAACGGTGGTCAGCAGGGAGAAGAAGGTGGAGCCAGT
>CAMJNC010000188.1 GCA_946407195.1 uncultured Treponema sp.
TTGGAGGAGCCTTCATTTTTGCAACAAGAATGAACAGAAGTGCAAAAATAATTCCTGCACCAAAGGCAATCAAGGCAAGCACTGCTACCGGTAAGCCTGTATAAGTTTTAAAAAACCAGAAGGTACAGACATTACTCAGGTTCAGGCCGATAAAGAAGGCCATAAAAACTACAAGCAGTAAAATAAGGATTAACGATATTATCATTTTATTCCTCCATCACTCCGCGGAAGGTGTTTCCGCTAAGTTCGGTTATTTTTACGTTTACAAAGCTGCCGATTTTTGATTTGTCGGCTTTAAAAGCAATTTTTTCGTGCTGTTCTGTCTGTCCAAGAAGCTCGGTTTTATCGTCGCGGCTTATGCTTTCTACAAGAACCATAACAGTACTGCCTACACGCTTACTCATCTGCTCGTGAGTATGCTCCAGCTGCAGATCAATTACACGCTGCAGGCGTTCCTTGCGGATATCAACCGGCAGCTGTTCCATTTTGCTGGCTGGAGTTCCTTCGCGCGGATTATAATAGTACATCATTGCAGATTCATATTTTACCTGACGCATTAAATCAAGGGTGTCTTCTACATCTGCTTCTGTTTCGCCTGGAAAGCCCATCATAATATCAGTTGTGAGAGAAACCTCTGGAATACGTGCTTTTATACGTTCAACCAGGGAAAGATACTGCTCACGTGTATAACGGCGGTTCATGGCTTTAAGCACGGCTGTTGAACCGTTTTGTACAGGAAGATGGATATGGCGGCAGATTACCGGCTCTTTTGCGATTACTTCTATAACATCATCAGAAAAATCCTTTGGATGGGAAGACATAAAGCGAACCCATTTAATAGGAGAAGAAGTGTCGCGAAGATGATCTGCAATTTTCTGCAGAAGGCCGGCAAAGTTTACATCATCAGCTGAATCCTTAGTGCTTGCCCCGTGGTAAGAGTTTACATTCTGACCAATCAAAGTGATTTCGCGTACGTTCATTTTTCCAAGTAAATCAATTTCATTCAAAATCTCATCTACAGGGCGGCTAAGTTCGCGTCCACGAACATACGGAACAATACAATAGGTACAAAAGTTATTACAACCGTGCATGATAGGAACAAAGGTAGAAAAAGCACCCGGTTCGGCAGATAAAGACGCAAAACGGTACTGCTCAGAATCATCAATCTGGAAAGGCTTTCTGCCTTCTTCTACGGCAGAAATAATCTCTGCAAAATGATGCTTTGCATAGGTTCCTACAACATAATCTATAAACGGATAATCTTTTTGAAAGCTCTGTAAAAGACGCTCTGCCATACAGCCCATAACAACAAGAGTAAGAGGCTTTGCTCCGTCACGAACATATTCTGCTGCTTCTTCGAGCATTTTTGATTTTGCACCAGGACGACATTCTCGTACAGCTTTAAGACCTGAAAACCAGCCAAGACGGCCAAGTATTCTGTTTTCTGCAGTTTCGCGGATTGAACAGGTATTAATTACTGCAATATCGGCAGTCTGGGCTGAATCTGATTTTTTCCAGCCACGGGCAATAAAAAGCTGTTCAACGGCGGCAGACTCTGCAATATTCATCTCACAGCCGTAGGTTTCAAAAAAGTATGTCTTCATATAGTTTGATTGTACATAAAATTTGATATTTTATAAATATGTAATTATTACCTTTGCGTTAACTTTAATTATATTATATAATGAATTTAATGAGAAACCTAGTAACAATGAAAGATATAGCTGATGAACTTGATATCACAGTTATGTCTGTATCAAAAGCGTTATCAGGTAAAGATGGGGTGAGTGAAGATTTAAGGGCCAAGATTCTAGCAAAGGCTGAGGAACTTGGCTACAAAAAGACTGCACCTTCAACTAATGATGACGGCTCCTCTCACAATATAGGCATTTTGATTGCAGAACGCAGTATGAATGCTAATGCTACCTATATGTCTTTGCAGCAACCTCTCATTACCAATCTTACCCAGCTTAATTACTACGGTATTACAGAAATTATTTCTGATGAAACAGAACACCTATTAATTCTTCCTAAAATCCTTAAAGAAAATAAAGTCAGTGCCTTCATTATTCTTGGTCAGATGAGCAAGGAATATGTACAGGTTTTGCGAAATACAAACAAGCCTTTCCTGTGTCTGGCACATATTTATGATGACATAAGCGATGGTGGTATTATTACTGATAACCTTTACAGCGGCTTTACTCTTGCTAATTACCTGATTGAACAAGGCTGTAAATCTATCGGCTTTGTCGGAAACATACAGTTTGCAGAAATTGTAATGGACCGATACCTTGGTATTGTAAAAGCCCTTCTCCACCACGGTTTTGACTTAAGAAATGATCTGTTAATTCCAGATGTAACTGATTTTGGAGAAGAAATAAGCCTTATACTTCCGGACGAAATGCCGGATGCCTTTATCTGTAACGACTGTCGTACTGCTTACAAGCTTATTCATAACCTTGAAGGTCTTGAATACAGCATTCCAAAGGATATTTCTGTTGCAGCCTTCGATGACGGTATCTTCGCAGACATTGGTATTCCAAAGCTTACAACCTTCAGTATTAACTATAACACAATGGCCCAGCTTGCCGCAGAAAGCATTGCCCTCAAGCTTGAAAATCCTAACTTCCACATTGGAAAAAAGGTTGTTCATGGTAATGTCGTTGTGCGCGATTCCGTAAAAAAAGCAAAATAATATAACTTTACCTCGTTCATTTCCCCAGGATTACTTTAAATTCCTCAAAAATTATTCAGAATCATTCAAAATTCATTTAAATAACTCAATATTACCCAAATATGACTAAAGTCATATAATTATTTCAACTTTTTAAAGAATTTTTCATATTTTTTTAAACTTTTTATTGACATATTACCATAGTCATATTATTATGATGTTAGAGTGATTCAGGTCACTCAGAAGTTAAAAACAAATATTTAAAAATGATTAAAAATGAAAAACGTAAAAAAAGTATTTAAAAATGAATTAAAAACAAAATTAATTATTTAAAAAACTGTTTGGGTTGTTTTAGTATTTTACGTACGTTATAAGAGCCGTTTGATAGTTATCGGGTAATTATCAAACGGCTCTCGTTTTTTAAAGATTATTCGGAATATTCGGCAAATGCGTAGGCATTGTGATTATGAATGCTTTCGTCCGTTTCAGCTTCTACAGAAAAGGTGGTAAAACCAAGCTTTTTTAAGCCCAGATAGACCTCTCGCACTACATCTTCAACAAAACGCGGATTATCATAGGCATGTTCTGTAACATATTTTTCATCCTGGCGCTTAAGAAGTGTAAATAATGGCGTTGAAGCACAGTCTTCTATCATTGAAATTACATCTTCAATCCAGAAAAAGTCTTTATATAAAAGACGAACGCTTACAAGCCCCCTCTGGTTATGAGCTCCATATTCACTTATTGCCTTACTACAGGGACAAAGTGTTGCAATTGGAACCTGAATTGAAATATAAAACTTACGATCTCCGCCTTCGCTTACTTCACCTTCATAAGAACATTTATACTGCATTATTCCTGCAGATTCGCTTACAGGTGCTTTTTTTTCTATAAAGTAAGGAAATTCGATTCGACCATAAGCCTTTTGAGCTGTAAGCTTTTTACGCATTTCTTCCAGCATATCAAGAAAGTGATGCATGGAAATATCAGAATGATATTTATGAAATACCTCGATAAAACGGGACATATGAGTTCCCTTGTAATTATGAGGAAGATTTACATACAAATCTACAGAAGCAGTTGTGTGCTGTTTTGTGGCTGTTTTATCAAGTACAACTACAGGATATTTTACACCCTTTACACCAACCTTCTGAAGAGGAACGGCACGTGTGTCCTGTTCATTTTGAATATCACGCATTAAGCTTTCTCTCCGCACTCTCGAGAGTGTTCTGCATGAGCATGGCAATTGTCATAGGACCTACTCCACCAGGAACCGGAGTGATAAAGGAAGTTTTTTCCTTCAAATCATCAAAATCACAGTCACCAATCAAGCGGAAACCAGACTTTTTAGTAGAATCCGGAATACGGTTTACACCAACATCAATTACAACCGCGCCGTCTTTTACCATATCACCGGTAAGAGTATGCGGATGACCGCTAGCCACAACGATAATATCAGCCTGGCGTGTAATTTCTGCCATATTTTTAGTACCTGTATGGCACATTGTAACAGTACAGTTTACGTCTTTGCGGGCAAGCAGGATAGAAACCGGCTTTCCAACGATGTTAGAACGGCCAATTACAACTGCATGCTTACCGCTTGTTTCAATTCCAGCCTTTTTAAGAAGAACAATAATTCCGTGAGGAGTACATGGAAGGAAGCCCGGACGGCCAATCATAAGGTTTCCAACGCTTACAGGATGGAAACCGTCTACATCCTTTTCTGGCGAGATAGCCATAATTACCTTTTCTTCGTTGATATGCTTTGGGAGAGGCAGCTGAACGAGAATTCCGTGAACAGTAGAGTCTGCATTAAGCTCATCAATCAGCTTAAGAAGTTCTTCTTCTGAGGTAGTTTCTGGTAAATGAACGGAACGGTCTACCATACCAACCTCGGCAAGAGCCTTCTGTTTTCCGGTAACATAGCTTACGCTTGCCGGATTTTCACCAACTAAAATAACTGCAAGACATGGAGCAATTCCCTTTTCCTTTAATTCTGCAACCTTAGCAGCAACCTCAGCGCGAACATCTGCCGCAACCTGCTTTCCATCTATAATAACTGCGCTCATGTAACCTTAGATACTCCTTTCTGTTTTATTGATAAACTGCCATAAAAACAGTATATTCTTATAGTAACAAAATATACTGAAATAAAAAAAAGGTCGCAATATGAAACGCATTTTTTCTATATTA
>CAMJNC010000189.1 GCA_946407195.1 uncultured Treponema sp.
TTGCAATAATTAAAACCCGTTCATTCTTTTTTACTTTTACTACATCCTGAACAACTACCTGTGCAGGGGTGCGTGATTTATTCTTACTTAATAATGCCATTTTTATTTCCTTATAATTACGAGATTTCGTTCTGAGTCTTCGAGGCCCGGAACCGTAAGCGGCTGCACCTCATACTCTGGAACCAGAGCAGTAATTGCATCCATCTCTTCTTTTATACTTGTCTGTTTTGCTTTATACGCACAAAGATATCCTTCAGGCTTTACTATGCGCAAAAGTGTTTTTGTCATTTTTTTGTCGAGCGGGCGGAAGGCTCTGAAGGTAATTAAATTGTAAGCCTCTGCCGGAACGCGTTCTGCTTCGCTGTTTACAACAGTTACGTTTTTGAGTCCAAGAATCGCTGCGCAGTTTTCAAGAAAGGCACAACGCTTTTCCATGCGCTCAACAAGTTCAAAATGTAAATCAGCAAAATCAGGGAGCAAAGAAAAAGCTGCCGCAAGAGGAATACCGGGAAGTCCGCCGCCGCTTCCTATGTCGGCAATTACAAATGATGTTCCGGAGGTTTCGATACACTCGCTTCGCGAGCACTCAACCACCGACATAATTTTCGGCCAGGCCGCAAGCGAATCAAAAATGTGACGCACAACAAGCTCGTCGCGGTCACTGGTATTTGTAAGATTATATGCAGAATTGAAAAGGATTATTTCTTTTATATAGGCTTCCATCTTCTGCGCAAGCTCAGGAGCCACCTCTTCCGGAATACCACATTTTTTCAAGCCGTCAATTAAATCTATCATATATTAATACCTTAACAGGTGGTTTCGATACGCCTTCGGCACTCAACCACCGGATGCCTACTTGCTGTCTATATCCAGAAGCACATCTGCATTAACAGAATCTCCTGTAAAATGAATTACAACAAGATTTCCAGTTTTTTCTGCAGTAAGATTTTTTACAGCAGCAAGCCTGTACACATAGGAATTTTCGTTTTTATAATCCTGCACAATACTTGGCTGAACTCGGTAAGTAAGAGAAGAGCCGTTTGAGCTTACTGTCTTAAAAAGCATATAGAAGGTTTCTGTTCTAACCTGCTGACCTACAAAATATTTTCTATCTCCGGTAAGCAGAAAGCTTCCATCAGCTTCTGTATCGCTGAAGAATACTTTAGTGAGTGAATCAGCTATATTGTAACCGTTAATCTTAAAACGCAGAATTGAAGGCTCACGTTTCTTAAAGGTCTCTGAATCAGTTTTTACAGCATTAAGCTCGTTCTTTTCTTTTGCACTTGCACCCTGCTGCTGTTTTTTTAACTCATTAAGACTGTTCAAAACCTGCTGAAGTAAAACATTTGTAGAAGTTGATGTTGAATAATTTGAAAGGCTGTCTGCAGCTCCTAAAGAAGAAATATTGCTGAAAAGTCCTGAATCATAAAGCGAAGAAATATCTGTTGCAGTAAGAGTATTTCCTTTTGAAAGCGCAGAAGTAAGTACGCTTTCTGGAGTTATTGCCTCTGTAAGCACCGACTCGTTTTTATCTTTTGAAGAATCAGAATCTGCAGCAGCTGGCTTCGGCATATTCGGACGGCTTGGAAAACTCGGTGTATAAAAACCGCCGCCAACTGTAGGCATAGACGGCATCTCCGGCATTTCGGGCATTTCAATTGACTGTGCAAAAGCCGCTGTGAATAATCCGCTGCATAATAAAAGCACACATATTCCACTGGCCTTTTTTGATTTATAAACTCGCAAGACTCTCCTCCACATATTCAAGTCGCTGTGTAAGCTGAGCAATTGTTTTTTCAAGACGTGATTTTTCGCGTTCAAGCTTTGTTTTAGGGTCAGTTCCATTAGCCTGAGCTGATTTCTGCTTCATCATTTCGCGGACAGAAGAAGGGCTTTTTCCACCGGCAAGGAATTCCTGTTCCAGCTCTGCGCGGTCGTCCTTCTTTTTAACACTGGCAACCACCTTCATATTTTCAAAGCCGATTGCAGGATTTACCTCTACCGCAGCTACCTTTCTGATGTCTTTTGCGGCATTGCGAGGAAGACAGAGTACGCGGTCTACATAATCCTCATAGCGGATATCGGCTTCCTGACAAAGGTCAAAGGCACGTGCAAGCTTTTTACCAAATTCCTGCATGAGCTGGCCGTTTTTAGCAAGATAATTTTCCTTGATATCCTGAGTAAGAGCCTTAAGCTCTTCGTTGCTTTCCCAGCCGATTGAGTAATAACCTTTTTCTTCTGCAATTTTAAGAAGATCACCGAACTTTGCCCAGAATTCCTGGGTGTGAACCTTGCAGGCCTTACCGTAACTCGGGTCATTTTCCTGCTTTTCTATAGTACAAAGATGATGGGTATATTCATGAACTGCTGTATAAATCAGCATATTATCAGTTTTAAGATTCAGATTATGTATGTAGATTTCGTGTGTATCCGGCTTGTAAAAACCGTTTACACGTTTGCTTTCTTTACCTGTCTGGATTACTGTAAAATCAATTTCACAAGGAGAAATGTCCAGCAGGATTTCTTTAATTCTTTCGTTGTTCAATTCAAAAACCTCTCTCCCATTTTAACTGTCTTTTAAAGATTGGGAAAGAGGTTTTTCAGGAATTTTAGAACTGATATGAAGCTGTAAGGCTTGCAAAGCTGTTCTTACGCCATCCATAGAACTCGCTGTCTTCATCGGCACAATTGATAATCATACCACTGGCAGTAAGTGTAAGGTTCTGGTCCGGCTTAAAGGCCAGCTTTGGCATAACAACAAGGTCACCGCGCTCAATTCCGTACATTACAGTTACTTCTGGAGCAAGCTTGTCGTTCAGGAATGAAGTTGTAAAATTACATACGACTTTGTTATTGCTATAGCCCTTTTCGTTGTAATCTACATCAGCTACAAACTGGTCACATTCATCGCCATTAAGAATGAAGCTTCCTGTTTCCTGAATATTAAGATTTGCATTCCAGAAAGGAAGATCTATATCAAAGCCACCAAGCCATGCAATAGAATTGTTGTGTACCCATGGATTTGTGCCATCCATATCGTCGGTAAGATTATAAGCAAACTCACCGCGTACATTGAAGTGCCAGATTACAGATGATGCTTCAAGTCCGAAGGTCTGCTTTTTATCGTAAGCAAGGAACTTATCTTCTTCTGAAACCTGACCATTAGCAAGGTAAGTATCAATGAAACTTACAAGCTTTGAAGCATTTACAGAAGGCTGCTTATACCATCCGTTGTAGTAACTGATTCCCATATCAACCTGACCGAGAGTCCAGGTAGCACGACCACCAAACTGTCCGTACTTGAGAGTCCACAAATCAGGATAGATTACACTTGGATCTGCTGAAAGTGCATTGGCATAAGTGAGAGCCAGCATATAAGCTTCACCAGATGCTTCAACCTCGCTCTTAATGGAATCAGCATCAAAACCGCTTTCACCGCAGGCTGCATCATAAGCACCCTTTGTTTCAGCAAGATTATCAAGATACCAGCCCATATGATTACTACGCAATCCTGCTTCAAGTGCAGTCTTATTTGCTGCTACGCCTGCTTCAAGCTCAGCCTTGTGTGCTGCAATAAAAGCGGCCTTCTGAGCATCAGCCATAGCGTTCCATGTAGCAGCACCAAGAGTACCAGCTGCTGCTGCATTAATCATGGCAGTATCATAAGCAGACTGGGCAGCCTGATATTCTGCATAAAGCGCATTAAGAGCTCCCGCACTTGCAGTTGCACTTGTATATCTTGTAAAGGCATCTGCAACCTTTTCACTTGCAAAAGTCGTTACAGTTCCAGTCAACTGATTTACCTGCTCTGGTGCCCAGCGGCCTTCTGTCGCAAAACGGTCTACAGGAAGAAGGGGTGTATATACACCTTCAATATTCATGTTGGCAAAAGGCAGGCTGTAAACTGCGCGAACCATTGGAGTACTGATGCGGCGGTCCAGATAATCAGGAATGATAAAATCTGAATAGTCGTCAGCATTGAAGTTATCGAGAACGTGGAGTTTATCCCCCTTGCCCCAGACAACCTTCATTTTACCAGCCTCGAGTGTAAGGTTTCCAAAGTAGCCGCGGAGAACAGCTTCATCAATTACATCTTCCGGATGATTTTTGATTGTGTCCTCATCAATTTTCAAAGTAAGCGAAATGTCAGATTTATTTCCGCTGTAAGAAAGGTCGATTGAAACTGAAGGAGTAACCTCCATTTCTACTTTGTCTGCACCATCTTTATCATCTTTATCGCTTGTATCTACATAAGCGCGGATATCTGTTTCTGCACTTCCGTTTACTTCAATTTTGCCGGCAGCGCCGTCAGCACCATCATCACTAAAAGAGCCAAAATCGTCGAAGTCATCGGCATAAGCAGTGACGCCTGTCAAAAGAGCAGCTGCCATAAGAATGTATTTATTAAGTTTCATATTAACCTCGTATTAATCATGTCATGCTGAACTTAGGGAGCGGCACTGCAAAAGCAGGGCAAAAACAGTCCAGTGGACTGTTTTTAGCGAGTCTCCGAGCAGCTATGCTGCGAAGGTTCAGCATCTTCGTTATTGATTCCGAAACAAGTTCGGAATGACAACTTTATTTTCCTGTAGTAAGGAAGTTCTGTGTGAATACTCTATCTGGAAGAGGCTTATCAACTTCTACCTTAAGAATCTTAAGAGTTGTGCTGTGGCCGGTCTGAACATTCTTTAGTTTGTTTTCCATTGGCATGTCGTAGCCGTCGATTTTCTGAATATTCAAAACTTCGAGCACTTTTACCAGCTTGTCGTTCTTGTCGTACATTTCTGTGTGAATTGGATACATTGTTTCCTTATCAACCCAAACCATGCGGTAGTTGTACTGAGTTCCTTTTTT
>CAMJNC010000190.1 GCA_946407195.1 uncultured Treponema sp.
TTCTACGATGATACCACCCAAAGTTGTTCCATGACCACCAATAAACTTTGTAGCAGAATGCACTACGATATCTGCACCGTGTTCAATAGGACGGATAAGATATGGTGTTCCGAAAGTATTATCTACAACTACCGGAAGTCCATGCTTATGAGCAATTTCTGCAATTGCATCAAGATCAGGAATATCTGAATTAGGATTTCCAAGAGTTTCAAGATAGATTGCTCGTGTATTTTCTTTTATTGCACCCTCCACTTCTGCAAGGTTATGTGCATCTACGAAGGTTGTTGAAATTCCATACTGTGGAAGTGTATGTGCAAGAAGGTTGTATGAACCACCATAAATTGTTTTTTGAGCTACAATGTGTCCACCGTTTGCTGCGAGTGCTTCAATTGTATAAGTAATAGCGGCTGCACCAGAAGCAACTGCAAGAGCTGCTGAACCACCCTCAAGAGCTGCAATGCGCTTTTCAAAAACATCCTGAGTAGAGTTTGTAAGACGTCCATAAATGTTTCCCGCATCTGCAAGACCAAAACGGTCTGCGGCATGCTTTGAATTGTGGAAAACATAAGAGGTTGTCTGATAGATAGGAACTGCACGAGCATCTGTTGCCGGGTCTGCACTTTCCTGTCCAACGTGTAACTGTAAAGTCTCAAATTTGTAATCTGCCATAGTTTACTCCTCTAAAGGGCTCGTGAGTCCCTTTTTTATATTACTTTCTACCTAGTAGCTTGGTAGGTTTTATTTATAATCAACTTATACATCCTTTTACCTACTATGTCAATAGGTTTTAGATTTTTTTTTGAATTTATGACTAACTTTTTGTTATTTGTTTTGCTTTATTCAACTTCTTACTATATAATAGAATGAGTTAAAAATAGTTGTCCGAATAAATACTAATTGAGGATGACATCTTGAAAGCTTTAAAACACAAGTTCCGTGCCTTTTATAATAATTTTATAATGGATAAGGATCTGAAATCGGGACTGATCTCTAAAAACCTTCATAAACTCGCCCAGCTTGAGCAGATACTCTTTACCTTTGGTTTAATAATGACTGTAGTAACCATAATCCGCTATGGTTCTGATTTAAAAAATCATCTTATTGAATTCTTTTATTATTTTGCCTACATATTAACCAGTATCCATGTTCTTTTTGTAGCAATTCACTCTAAGCGTCATCCTGAATGGCCTGTTTGGAGGAGAAATCAGGCTACTTATATTGCAATTTTTGAGGTATTAATTCTAAGCATTATAGTTTTATATAGTTCAAATAATCCGCTAAGCCCTTATACGGTTTATACCAATGTCTGCATAATTACAATTGTAATGCTTTCTGTTGAACCAATTTTTTTTATAACCCTCTTGTTTATCTTTTCCTTTGTAATTATGCATAGACTATGGGAACACGGCGAAATCTTTGTAGCACTCAATATTCTTCTAACCACAATCGTAATGTCTGCACTCAGTCTTTTCAAATGGAATTCACTGATAAAAGAATTCAGATTGGAAAAAATCAGAGATAATCATCTTGAATCGATAGAAAAGGAAATTGAGCTTGCGGCCTTTGTACAGGAAAGCTTTTCAAAGAGAAAAATGCCTGAACTGAAAAGCTATGATATTGCCTATTACAGTAAGGCCATGGCTGGTGTTTCCGGAGATATGTATGATTTTTATACCGACGACGATATTCTTGAAGGTGCTGGAATTTTCGATGTTTCGGGCCATGGTATAGCCTCCGGTCTTGTAACAATGCTTGTACGTAATATTTTCCAGCAGGAATTCCATCAGAACGAATCCAGCCCTCTTTATGAGGTAATGGAAATAATAGACAAACGTGTTCGTATAGAAAAAAGAAACATTGAAAACTACCTTACGGGTATTCTTCTACGCATGAAAAAAAATACAATTGAAATTGTAAATGCCGGACATCCATGCCCTATTTTGTATAGAAAAGAAACCGGAGAATGCTCATATTTTGATGAAAAACGAAAGTATTCCAGCACGGTAATCGGCCTTACTTCTATAGAGCCGTTTTTCCAGGAAACAAGCTTTGAAATGAAGTCTGGAGATGAAATTATTCTCTTTACAGACGGTATAAAAGAAGCAATGAACATGCGTCATGATGAATACGGAAGTTCAAGATTTTTAACCTCCGTTCAGAATGCTGTTAAAAAGGATTTTGAGAGTCAGATTCCTTCTGTTCTGGCTGATATAGGTCATTTTACAGAAAATACGGAGCAGTCTGATGATATTACTATTGTAATTATCAGGAAGAAATAGACAGAAATACGAGAAAGTTGAAAAAACTTAAATCTCATTGTAAAATTATTAGATTAATATGAAGGCACATAAGAATAATATACTTACCCGTTTCCTCGATTATATGACAAAAAAATACAAGGCACCTGAGGAATGTAAGCTGGTAATGGCAGACAGGAATCTCAATACCATGTTCAAGGCCCAGGTAATGCTTATAATTATGGGTTTTTATGGTGTTATTTCGATTCTTGTCGCAAGAAAAGGTGATTATTATTCTTCCATCCCGCGTTTCATTTATTTTGGCGTATATATTGTCTTTGGTTTTTTAAGTATTTTTGTTTCTGCAAAACTGAAAAAACTCAACTTTGCACGCTCAACAGTCAAAATGATTCCTACCTATTTTCTTTTCCTGTACCTTATGGCCTACCCTATGTTCACGTTGTATTACGAAAAGAATACCTTTAATGCCATGGTAGTTTACGCCTGCGTTACCGTAAACTTTCCTGTATTTTTTGATATATCGCCGGCTGTTTTTACACCAATTGCTACAATTGCTTCGGCTGCACTTTTACCTCATATTGCAAATGAATACAGCATGTTCATTGTAATGGACTCTGTAATTTTCGTTCTTATCCTCTACTTCCTTTCCTTCAAGCGATGGGCAACAGAAAAAGATAACTTTCTGCATCACCGCAGTGAGCACGAATATAAGGAAAACATTGAAAATGAACTCCGTCTTGCACAGGTAGTTCAGCAGAGTTTTTTTAAACACAATGAAACTATTTATGAAGACTGGGCTATTTCTTATTACAATAAACCAATGGCCGGTGTTTCAGGAGACTTCCTGGATATTTACAGCACAGACAATGAATTAAACGGAATTGGTATTTTTGATGTTTCGGGCCATGGTATTGCTTCTGGTCTTGTTACCATGCTTGTAAAAAACATTATCTTCCAGGAATTCTATAATGGCCGTAACGATAAGCTTAAATCTATTATAGACCGAATTAATATCCGCTATATCAAGGAAAAGGGAAATATTGAAAATTACCTGACTGGTATTTTGTCGCGCATGAACGGAAATAAGATTGAATTTATTAACGCCGGTCATTCCATGCCAATTTTATACAGCGCTCAGGAAGATTCTGCACATTATGTAGAAGATGATAATACAGCCTTTGGTGCCATTGGTTTACCTGATATTCCTACAAACTTTGTTTCTCATATAGTAGAAATGAACCGTGGTGATGAGCTGATTTTCTTTACTGATGGTGCAACAGAAGCAACTAATGCAGACGGTGAAGATTTTGGAAAAGACAGATTGTTAAAATCAATATTCAGAAATGCAGACAGACCGCTTACAACACAGGTAAACTGTATTGTAAGCGATATTCTTACCTTTATTGGCTCAGAGCCTCAAAAGGATGACATCACTATTATCATTCTTAAAAAGAAATAGTTTAGAAATAATAAGAAGCGCCGACCTTAAGGAAGGCAGTAGACGGGAAGCTGCCTTCTACAAAGATGTTAAAATCATCCCAATCGAGCTTAAAACCTATTACTGTTATATCAAATACAGGGCTGATTCCATTGTCATTAATAAACATTACACCTGCACTCGCTGAATGATAGATTTTAAAGCGTTTAAAGCCATATTGTGCCGTAAGTTTTGCCTGGGCTGATACAAGATTCAGGCTTCCAATTCTTTCAAAATTGAGAAAACCTCCAAGTCCAAGGTGTTCCCACAGAAATAAGTTATAGCCTAATCCAATAGAAAAAGCTTCAAAGGGTTCTCCATCATCATCTGAATCTGATATCGAATCTGCGATTGAAGAAAACATACCTCCAAATAATCCTATGGCAGAAACTGTTCCCAAGCTTATATAGCCTTCATTTTTAAAAATTGATTCTGGTTTAGCACGTTCAGTTTTTACTTCAACTGTTACAGCTTCTTTTGAAAATGCATTTCCTAAAACGAGAGAAAATAGGAATAAAACAATAAGTAATTTTTTCATAGTATTTTCCTCCTGAAAATGTAGTCTATATTATAACACATAAGAATTCGGATTATGTTACAAAAAAAAATCAGGGATATAAATAAAAAAAGGGAACACAAGGGTTCCCTTTTCAGCTGAATTTTATGTCTTCAGATTATTCAGTAGGTCTTTTTTTCAGGTTCTTGCTTTCTGCAATTGCCTGACCTTCACCTACAGACTGCTCCATCATAGCGCGAACCTTAAGTGGAAGGCCTGCCAGTGTAATGAAGCCCTGAGCATCCTTATGATTGTAAAGTTCACCAGTTGTGAATGAAGCAATTGATTCGTTGTAGAGGCTGTATTTTGATCCAGAACCAGCCCCACGGATTGCACCCTTCACTACCTTAACCTTTGCCCAGCCTGTTACAGTTTCTTCTGCCTTGTCCATAAATGCCATGCAGGAATCCATAAGAGTTGTAAACCACTTTCCTTCGTAGATGAGCTCTGCCATGCGGAGGCTTACCTGCTGCTTGTAGTGGTATGTTTCGCGGTCGAGACAGATATGATCCATCATTCTGTGAGCGAAGTAAAGGATTGCTCCACCCGGTGTTTCGTAAAC
>CAMJNC010000191.1 GCA_946407195.1 uncultured Treponema sp.
GAGATTCTTCCTTCGGCTCCTCAGTATCCGGAAATGTCTCAGCTTTTGAATATTGCCTACCAGTATTTCGATGAAGGCAGCCGCAAAATAGGAGAGGGCGATAGAACTGGCGGTGAAGCAGATCTGGCTCTTGCCCTTGAAAGTATACAGAAGCTGCAGTATGTATATCCGCTTAATCAGGAAGCCTCAATTTTGACTTTGCGTATAAACAGACTTCTGGACCCGAAAAAGTTTGGCGAAGAATTTGCACAGAAAATTGATATGGCAAAAATGATGTGTAAAAGCAAAGATACACAGCAGGAAGGCTATGCAAATCTTCTTGACTACTACGAGCTTGAACCAAATTACAAGGGCTTAAAGGATTTGATTTATCAGGTTGAAATTGATATTGGAATCCGTCAGAAGCCTGTAAGCAATACTGGTGCAAACCGTGCAAAAAAGCTTGTAGCTGATGCACAGAAAATTTATAACTCTGCTGGAAACGATACGGCAAAGCTTCAGAATGCTCTTTCAAAAATCGATGAAGCCCTTGCCCTTGTTTCTGATAATAAAGAAGCCATGGCATTAAAAGATAAGATTACTACAAAAATTGGTGGTAATACTGCAACTGTTCTTTCAACAGAAGATGAAAGACTTTATCAGCTTGCAATTCAAAGGCTTCAGAATAATAATGTAGTTGGTGCGAATGCAATTGTTGAACAGCTTTTGAAAAAGCCGCAGAACAGTAATTCGCAGAAGATAAAGGATTTGAAGAATAAGATTGAGGCTCGCAGTTAGGCAAGGAAAGCAAAGTAAGGCAATGAAAAAGCATGCAGCGTTTTTGAAGAAATTATTATTCCTCACAATCCTTACCTTTACAGGTCTATGGGTAAAGCCACTTTTTGCCGCTGATTTTTACTGGGAAAATCCTAAGGTAATTACAGATACTGATTCACGCTTTCCGGTTACAATTCCTTCTGCAGATGGAAAATCTACCTATTTGTTCTGGCAGGAAGTTGATACAGCCAGCAGACAGATTTATATTTCTGCACGACGATATACCTCGCTTAAGGATTATTCAGAAAACAGACGGTTTGCTGGACCGTTCAGTTATTCGGGAGATGAGGTTCCGGATATTTATACAGCAGCTGCCTTAAAAAAAGGAACAGTTGGTGTAGCCGTTATGACCGGACTTTCTAATCTTGCAGTTTATGTTTCAACTGATCAGTGTAAAAGCTTTGTTGAAACAAAGCTTCCGGCAACGTCTTCTATTACAGTTGCACCTCGTATTTATGCTACCGGTTCAGATACCTTCCGTATTTTTACTTCTGTTGGTGAAGAAAACTCCTTTTCAATTTTCTCTTCAGAATCTTCAGACGGAATTAAATGGCAGAAGTTCAGTCAGTTCCAGCCTGCAGCAAATTACAGAAACCCATTTATTCCGGTTCTTTTACATTCGTCATTTGGTGATATTGTAGTTTTCCAGGCTCAGTATACTTCTGCGGAAACAAACAGACTTTCTTATCAGATTTATATGACAGTTGATTCCGGACGTGGCTGGTCTAATCCTGTTCTGGTTACAGACAGAAGCTCTCTGCCGCCTCGTGGTGGAAAGCAGTTCCATGAATATCAGAACCAGAGACCGGGTCTCTATGAGTTTGACGGACAGGTTTATCTTACCTGGGAAAGAACTGATTTAGTAAACTCTTCTATATGGATTGAAAATCTTACTGCATCTGGTGTAGTTGCAGGCAGTGCAGAGGCTGTTACAAGTCAGGGTAGTGCAAGCAGACCTGTAATGTTTACTCATGAAGGCAGTCTTTATATGATCTGGTTTGATACAAGACGAGGCCGCGAATCTGTTTATATGGTAAAAAAGAACGGAAGCTACTGGAATGAAACAAGCCTTGTAGAAGACCGTAATTCCAATCTTTTTGCGTATCCGCTTTTGACTGCGGAAGAGGTTTCTTCTGGTTCAGATTCAGCTGATTCTGAAAAAAGATCAGTTTTATCTTTTATATGGCAGCAAACAAATTCTGCAGCTAAAAACTCAATTGCAATTTTGTCACCAGATAAATCAGTGCTGCCACCATCATTTACACCACTTTCATTCCGCAAGGGAAAAAGCTCCCGTGCAGAAGATGTGCAGATTCAGATTAATTTCCCAGCCGATTCTTCTAACATTTCCGGTTACTCTTATACCTGGAGTCATGAATCTGATTCTGACAACAATGAACCGTTAAAACAGATTGAACATTTTACCAAGGAAAATAAGCTTCGCCTTAAAGCAGTAAAGGACGGTATATATACCTTAAAAGTTAGGGTTGCAGACTATGCTGGAAACTGGTCTGAGACTGGCAGTATAAGTTATCATCTCGATCTTACTCCGCCGTCTCCTCCACAGCTTGCGTTTACAAATGTAGATGCCTATGGCTTTATTGATTCAAATAATTACAGCTTAAAATGGAATGCTTCCGATTCTTCTGATACAGCAGGATATCTTTATAGAATTGATTATTTAGGTTCAATTTCAAAATCAATTTCTGTTTCAAAAAAACATCCGTTAAGACTCTCGGCCGAACAGACAGAAGAAATCAGGGAAAGTCTTCTGCAAAAATATGAGAGTTCACTTACTGCCGGCCGACGTATGAATAATTCAACTGCAGTTTCTACACGCTTACTAACTACCGGTCGTTATTATAACAGACCAAATGGTGTTTACCTTCTTTCGGTTTCTGCAGTTGATGAAGTAGGTAACATAAGTGAACCATCAAAGTCGCTTTATATTTTAAATAAATTCCAGCCTTCAACTTATGTAACTGCAATTGAGCAGCAGAAGAATGACATGGGAGACAGTCAGCTGGTAATTAATGGCGGCGGCTTTACTTACGATGGAACTGTTCGTGAAATTTATATTGATGCTGACGGTAAAGCACCATATGACTTAACTCTTACTTCTGCAGATGGAAAATTCCGCGTTCAATCAGATACAAGAATTTCTTCTGTTCAACTTGGAAGTGACCTTGATGAAGGTAAATATAAAATTGGTATTTTGCATACCGACAGAGGTCTTTATTTTACAGATTCCATTCTTACAATTTCTCAAAACGGAACAATAAAAATTGAAGCAGAATATGAGCCTCAGAGTCAGCTTTCTTCAAGCTTCAGACAGTATAAATATAAAGTAGCTGTAAGCCTGATTATTGTATTTATTCTTCTTATGATAATTGTAATTACAATTATCTTCGTTGTGATAAATCTCTATCAGAATTTACACGAAAAAAATCTAACTCATAGCGAAGTAAATTCGCTGTTCACAGGAGCTGCCATGCCTTTGAAAAATCTACGTCAAAATTTCCGCAGGCTACCAAGCCTTAAGAAAAAGCTTATTGCCTTTACCTTCTCACTTGTTATTGCAGTTGTAATAGCCGTTAGCCTTGAAAACGGTTATAAGGTTATCAGATTACAGGAGCAGACTATGGCAGCCGGTCTGCAGACCAGAACAGAGGTTCTTCTTGAAAGCCTTCATTCTGGTGTAAAGAACTTCTTCCCTGCGAACAACCTTCTCGAGCTTACGGCACTTCCGGCTCAAAAGGATGCTATGAGTGAAGTAAAATATGTAACAATAACTGGTCAGCAGCTGGATGCAAATTCTGCTGATAATCTCAATTATATCTGGGCAACAAATGATCCGGATATTGGTGAGAAAACCGGAAGCTATACTCTTATTTACGGTGAATCTGAAATTCAGGAAAAAGTGATTCTTGATGTAACTTCTAAGCTGAAGGATCTGGATAAAGAAATTGCCGCAGATGTAAAAGAACTCTCAGATAAAATTGACAGCCTTTCACGTGAGGCAGAAGCACTGTATGCCTCTCCAATGGAAGAAGATGCGGCCGAAGCCGACAGAGTTTCAGATGTAATTGTTGAATTACGAAATCAGCTTGATCTTAAGCTTGCAGAATACTCAAAGGGTGCAGCTGGCTCTTTCCCTCAGTTTGATACAGAAAACCTTGACCGTATAAATACAGATTATATTTTCTACCGTCCGGTAATGTATCGTAAGGGAACAACAGGAAACTATATACACAGCGTAATCTATCTTGAGCTTTCAACACAAAGTCTTATAGACAGTCTTAACGCAGAAATCAGAAAGATTGTTTTGTTCTCACTTATTGTAGCTATTGCAGCAGTTGCCATAGGAATTGCGGGTGCATATCTTTTTGCTTCGCTGATTGTACGTCCTGTTAAGAAACTGGAAAAGCACGTTATTATGATTGGTCAGACAAAGAATAAGATCAATCTTAAAGGTAAGGATGTTGAAATTAAATCTAAGGATGAAGTAGGGCGCCTTGGAGATGCAATTAATAACATGACCCATGAGCTTGTTGCAAATGCCGAAGAAGAGGCTCTTGCAATGGACGGTAAGGCGGTTCAAAAAGCCTTCCTGCCGCTTGAAGCGTTAGGTGCAAATAACAAAAATACCTTTGCAGAATATAAGGATAATGAACTGGAAGCCTTTGGTTACTATGAAGGTGAATCTGGTGTATCCGGTGACTACTTCGACTATAAGCGTCTGGATGATACCTGGTTTGGAATAATTAAGTGCGACGTTTCGGGACACGGTATTCCTGCGGCAATTATCATGACCGTAGTTGCTACAATTTTCCGCCGCTACTTTGAAAAGTGGAGTTATTCTAAAAATGGAACTCATCTTGAAAAGCTTGTAGAACAGATCAATGACTTTATTGAAGGACTTGGTTTACGCGGTAAGTTTGCAACCCTTATAATCTGTCTTTTGAATGTAAAGACCGGCGAGCTTTATATGTGTAATGCCGGAGATAATCTTGTTCATAT
>CAMJNC010000192.1 GCA_946407195.1 uncultured Treponema sp.
ACATTTTCGTAGAACGAATCGTAGAAGCGGAAACCGCGGTAAGCGTTTACACCAAGAATGTCGAGAGAAGGACAAAGCTCTTTAATCAACTCGAGATACTGAGTATCACCATTTACAATTCCAACCGGATGGAACGGGTCAATTTCCTTACAGGCTGCCATTGCTTCTTCGAGAAGGCTGTAGAGGTAACCGGCCTTTACCGTGTTTTGTTCACCAACCGGAAGGTTTTCAATTTCCGAGCCAGACCATACAAGTCCGTAGTTACTTTCGTTACCGAACATGTACATGAGCACACCATTAACTGCACGATATTTTTCTGCAGTCTCTTCTGCCATTGCAACAAGAGTTTCGCGTGTGTACTGATCTGAATAATCTGTATTTGCATACCAGGTACCGTTTACTGTAACACCATAGCGGCCCAGCAGGTTATTTACGATTGTGTAAATGCCGTACTTTGTATAAATGTACTCAACCCATTTTGGAGGAATATCGCTGAAGCAGCGGATTGCATTTACACCCATTGCCTTAAGAAGCGGCATATCAGTATCAATCATGCGTTCAATGAACTCGTCGCTCTTTGACCACAAATCATAAGTATGGGTTTCTCCAATTGGAGTGTAAGACCATACGATTCCTTTTACTTCAATTTCCTTGCGGCCGTCCATAAGGCGCCAGCCGTTTGCATCTTTTTTTACGTTGATGAACTGAGCGAAAATTGAAAAATTAATAAAAGCAAGAATTGCTGTAAAAACAGCTATACGTTTTTTATTCATCATCTGCCTCCAGCGCTGCATCAAGCTCTACTACAACTCCATCGCCCCATGAGCTTGCATCAAGATAGGTATTATCTTTTCCGCTGTTCCAGTGAATAAGACGAGCACGTTCTTTTCCATCGTCTGCATCGTTAATCTGGAAGTCGCCGCGAACCTTCTGCTTTGGCTTAAGCTTTTTGATACTTAAAAGTGAGAATGGGACTGCCGCCTCGACCTTGTAGCCGTTCTCGCTGTAAACTACTGCGGCTTTAATACTTCCGCTCATAGAAACATCGTTTACGCTTACATCGTAAGCAGTTTTATTTGATTTACTTTGTGGAACGATTCTTACGCGGTGATCAGTTGCCTTATAGAAGGTGTGATAACCTGTATCTGTTCCAAAGAAAAATTCAATTGAATCATCACGCCAGCCCTGTGGAGCAGGAAATTTATTTTCCTGAGGCTGATCGTCTATAATGTCTGCAAAAATATAAAGGAATGAATCATCTGCCCAAACCTTAAATAATCCGTCTGTATTCTGTGGATTGAACATTCCGCCATAAACCATACGGCGAACATGGATTCCATCCAGAGCATCCCATTCCTTAAAATCTCCATCGATTACCGGTGCTTTAGAACCTGAATAATAAACTTTAAAGCTCTTTTCCTGTTCACCAGCATCTGCATAGGCTTCTTCCGGAGGGAGATAAGGAGCTTCAACAATTTTTTTTGCATGGATTGTAAGGCATGATGAAAACAAAACCATCATCGTTGCACTCATCAATCCGGCAAAAACAAAGCCTTGCTTTTTCATTTTTTACCTTCCTGATTTTTTTATCTCTCTCCGATCGGTGCTGTTTTTTATTACATTCCGAGCTTTTCTTTGTTTGCCTGCATCAGCTTTGACTGTGCAGCAATTACCTTGTCTATGCCCTTGTCTTTTTTGTATTTATTGAAATCTCTTACAATTGAGTCAAACTCAGCTTCTGACTTTGCACGAATCAGCTGTGGAAGTACCTTACCCCAGCGGCGCTGAATGTCTTCATAAATCAGCTGTTCGTCTGAACCGATTGGAAGGGTAAGTCCGTCGTAAGCTGCAAACGAAGTTACATAAGGACGTGTCCAAAGCTGTGGCTGTCCAAGTGAAGGAGCATATTCTGTTCCCCACTGTGCCTGCCATGCAGTATCCATAAGCATCCAGTAGGTATACATAATTCCAACCTCTGTTTCCTGCTTATTCTTGTCTGTTGAATCAAGCTTTTTCATTGAAGGAGTAAGCTCAGGAATTCCCTTGTTGTTGATAACGTAGGTTTTGTCCTTAATACCGAAGTTAGTATCCATCTGACCTTCTTCTGAAATCAGGTAAGAAAGGAACTGAATTGCACGTGCCTTGTCCTTGCAGTTTTTAGAAATCAGTGTGATTGTCCAGCCTGCAATTCCGCCTCCAGCGAGAGTCGGGTCGTCGCCACGGCTATTCTTTGGTCCATCTACTGCAATGTAAACTGAGTTAGGGTCACGGGCATAAAGTGCGTGCTGTGCAGCCTGCATATCCCAGTTCTGATAAAGCATACAGAAGTAACGTCCCTGTGCTGCCTTTTCTTCAATCTGGCTTCTCTTGTCTACAAACATATCAGTTGCAATAAGGCCTTCTGAATGTGCCTGGCGGAGAGCTTTCATCCAGCGAAGGTATTCAGGATCATCTGTAAGACCAAGGTCTGCATTTACAAACTTTCCGTTTTTCTCCGGAGGAATTGCAAGGAAGTGAGCAAGGTAACCCTGAAGCTGAGAACAACCTGTGTCACCAAATTCATTTGTTGTAAATGGAATAAGAGGCTGCCCGTTTACTGTAGGGAACTTCTGCTTTGCCATTCTGAGAGCTTTAACAAATCCTTCTGGAGTTGTCATATCAGGTCTTCCGAGAGCCTCGTACATATCCTTTCTTACGAGGAAGGTTTCGTTTGAAGTAAGCTTTCCCTTGTAGTTTCTGTAGTCAGTTGGTGTGTAAGAAGCATTTGGATAGCCGTAAACATGTCCATCTTCCTGTCTGTACCAGCCGAGCTTATCTGGATTAGCAACCTTAAAGAAATAAGGGTCATATTTTTTTGCAAGCTCATCGAGTGGTTCAACGAGTCCTGCATCAATCATCATTGGAACCTGACCTTCCCACCAGCCGATGGTAATAAGATCTGGAAGTGCATCACCTGCAATCATTGAGTTGAGCTTTTCAGACTCGTTTCCGGCAGGTACGATAAAGTTGATGTCTACACCTGTTTTTTCTGTGATGTACTTTGAAACCATTGAGTCGCCCCAGTGACGAGCGAACCAGCTGAAGTTGATGTACCAGTCCAGTTTAATTGGTTTGTCTGTGTTTAAGGTCCAGCCTGCAGTTTTTGCAGTTCCGGCTACTGTACCTTTTGATTTTGCCTGCTTTTTAGGCTTTGCATAAGTTGAAGTAACAAATACGGCAAGCACCATTGCGAATGCTATAAGTTTAGTTTTTTTCATACCATACTCCTGTATTTTCTAATTACAGCAGAAGTATAGACGTGATAGTTTTAGAACGAAAGTCAGAAAAATTTCATAAAGGTTTTCTTTTTTCGGTTGAAGATAAAAAATGAAGAAGAAAACTAACGAACGTTAGGAATGTTCAAGCTGATTTTTATGAAAAATAAGAGAAATCCACCACATACGGCGTCCAGTCCGGATGTCCAGAAATGGCTGCAACTTTTTCGCAGCGTTTTTTACAAAGCTCAAAAATACCGTTTTCATCCTTCTGTACAAGGATACAGCGGCGGGCTCCGTTGTCCTGAGCATTGAGTTCACACACTGCTTCGAAGGTTGTTCCGCTGCCGGCAAAGAAATCTAAGATAAGTGCATCCTGCGGCAGGCAGGTAATTTCTATTAAATGTTTAATAAGACTAACAGGCTTTGGGTTATCAAAAGCACCTGGCTTACCTAGCAGTTCATCTAAGTGGTGCTGGGCCGCGCGGGTTGTTTCACGGGGCTCAATGATATTTCGGGGAATAACCTCGGACTGCTGCTCGTTGAAAATCTTTACGCGCGGCACCTTGTTATAGGCAGGCGCCTGTCCCCAGAAAATACGGTTATCGGCAATGAGCTCTTTCATATGCGCTTCGTCTGTCTGCCACTGACGGGTCCAGACCTTACCGCTCGGAGAGGTAATTGTGTAATAATTTTTGTGCTTTGGATTCGAGCGTTTTTCTGTAAACGAAATGCTTCCCGAAAACCAGTTACCACGCGGGTCATTATCTGCATTCGTTGTAGCCCAGTCTGTACTCTGAACCTCGCGGAAGGTTTTCAGGTGTTTTTTATCGCGGGCATAACAGAGGGTATGCTGCTGAAGGGTTCGCGACCAGGTATCTTTTTTACCTTTACCATGCAGCCACATAAAATCATTTACAAAGTTTTCTTCACCAAAAATCTGGTCGCAAAGGAGCTTTAATGTATAAAGCTCGCTCTGGTCTATTGCTATGAAGATGCAGCCGGTGGGTTTAAGCAGGGGGCAGGCTGCGGACAGGCGACGCTGCATAAAACTGAGCCACTGGCTGTGACGGTCTGTATTACCGTGGGCGTCGCGGGCGGTAAAGTTGTCGTTATAAGTAAAGTCGTTGCCGGTATTATAGGGCGGGTCGATATAGATGAGGTCTACTGATGAAGTTAGGTTTGGGCAGTCTGAACTTCCGGCACTGAGTTTTTTCAGCACCGGGTAATTGTCGCCTTTGATTAAACAATGTATATCTGCTTTTTGCTCTTTTAATAGCGGCGGTTGAAACTGACTTTTTTGCAAAAGTGCATCATCATCATAGGGCTCTGGAAAATCTGTCCAACTCAGTTTTATAGGCATAGTTAATTATATGATTTCTTAGATTAACGGGTCAAGAAAAATGCAGGGGCGATACGGGGGCGGCAAGCCCCCGTAGAAGGGGTAGCCCGAGACACCGCAAGGAGCGCAAGCGACTGAGGAGTGAACTGACCCCCAAAAGTTAGACACTTTTGGAGGTTAGAAAATGGGATTTA
>CAMJNC010000193.1 GCA_946407195.1 uncultured Treponema sp.
CCCCTCTGCGGGGACACCCCTGCGATGTTTGCGAAGCAAACTCGGTTACAACGCCCCGGACACGGCCGGCTCACACACCGTTCCCCGTCCACGCAATATTTTCCGCCTTGCAATAATTCTCGTCGCGGCCGCCTCGGTGTTCTTCATAAAAAACACCGCGATTTTATGTGGCTTCCTTCTCCTTTCTTTCCTCGCTCAAAAACTCGCTCATCGGAAAATCCTGCTCCTGCCGCATCTTTCGCTCTGGCTGTTTGTGCTGGTAACTTCCGTGCTCATTCCAAACGGCCGCGTCCTTTTCTCAGTCGCAGGCTTTTCAATCACCGCGGGCGCCCTCCATACCGGCTTACAAAAAGCACTCCGCCTTTCCATCGTGAGCGCACTCAGTCAGTGTGCAGTTACAATTCAGCCGGTAGAAAATACGCTTCTTGCGCTAACATTAAATTATTACAAACTAATGCTCGATAGTTTTAGAAATACACAGGGTTCGATTCTTGCAAAGCTGAGGGCAGCACTTGCTTTATCTACTCCACAACCTGAACAGATTTAAAATCAAAAAGAAGAGAAATAGAATCTTTAAGCGGCGCAGAATAAACAACGCCCTTATCTTTAGTAAGAATTACAAAATCAAAATCACAGCCACGACTGCGCCAGAAGTCCACAGCCTTTTCTAATCCCATTACAAAAAGAGAAGTACTAAGAGCGTCGCCGTAAATTCCCTGCTTACAAATAATCGTAACGCTCTCGAGTTCATTCTCAACCGGCCTGCCCGTTGCTCCATCAAAAATGTGGATATATTTTTTCCCATCATCACCAGTGAAGAATCTTTCATAACCTCCGCTGGTAATCATGCATGCGTCGCGAAGCTTCACTGCCGCAACAGGCTCGCCGTCCCACGGGTTTTTGATTCCTACAGTCCAGTCGCTTCCATCTGGCTTTGTACCGAGCACCTGAATGTTTCCGCCAAAATCAAGAAGAGCAGACACTACGCCGGCATTTCGTAAGATTTCAATAGCAGTATCCCCTGCATAACCTTTTCCGATTGCTCCAAAATCCAGCTGGAGGCCGGAAGGTCTGTACACTACATTTTCCCGGAGTTCTAATTTCGAAAAATCCGACAGCTTCAGAAGCTCCTGAATTCTCCCGGCCTCCGGCACTTTATATTCACCGGTTGTAAAACCCCATTCGCGAATTACAGGATAAAGCGCCGGGTTAAAAGCGCCAACAGTCATTTTATAGAACTCCTGCCCGTGGTTGATTAAAAACGAAGTTTCATCCTGCACGGCAATTTCTTGTTCAGAAGAATTATTTATTTTATAAACATCGCTTTCTTCAATCGTCGTAGAAAGAATTCCCTCCAGCCGCTCAACTTCTTTTTGTACCTGCAGGTTTGCCGCCTTCGCAGAACGCCCATACGCCTTCACCGTCATATAAGTATTCATTGCGGTAAACGAAGTTACTTCTGCTTTATTTGCGCGAATCTGTTTGCAGGAAACAAAAGTTACAGCCGAACACGTAAAGAGAAAACTAAAAACAAAACAGGAAAATCTGCTACGTTTCATTTACAACTTCTTCCTGAAAATATAAGTCAGATAATCTTCGTCTTCGCTGCTGAACGGTTTATAAACATCTGTAGAAAGAAGCTCGTAGCCGTGGTCTGTGTACCACTGCCAGTTGCATTCGCAGTCGGTCCAGAGGTAAAGATTTTTCCAGCCCTGAGCCCGAAGCTTTTCACACAATTTATTTAGCAGCTTAGATCCACAGCCCTTTTTGCGGCTCACATAAAGAGTCAGCTGAATGTCGTCGTCGTTCATCAAAGCTCGGGTCTTTTCATCCATCAGCTCAATATAGCTCTTACCAATTTTTGTAGAGCTCAGTAAATCTTCAGAATATTTTCTGGATTCAACAGAGTACCATTCATCAGCTTTGCAAACATCAGCCTTACGGGCAAAAAAAGCCGAGGTACAGAAGCTGCCGTTTTCTATCAGTTCAAAGTGATAATCATTTTCGAAAAGATTATTTCGGACAATATGTTCAACATAAAAACGGCGGAATTCCATATCCTCCTGAGGCGGGCTCCACATTGGCACAACTACATCAAGAATAAGTGGAATATTTTTCATTTCAAAAGGTTGAATGATATCGCTTTGGTAGTTGCCACTAACACGGGCATTGGGCCTTCCTTTAAGTTTTTCAATTCTTTCAACGAGAGTAGGGTGAGAATAATTCCAGAACACGTAGAGCTTTGGTGGAATCAGCTCAGAGAGATTTTCACTGTTGAGCTTGATCAGGCCCGTAATGAGAGGCTCTGGGCTACCACAAACATCAGCTCCAAAAGCATCAGCCTGATACTCCTGCTTGCGTGAGAAAATATTTGAAACAGGACTAATAATTTCGCTGATGGAACTCCAGAGCATTGCAGCCAGAAACATTCCGATAAACTGAACACCTGCGACATTCTGCGCAGTAATATTAACAAAGCCAAAGGCATTATACATATTTACCAGATGTGCCATTTTATACAAAAGGAAGGTGATAACAAATTCCATAGGAATCATGATGAAAAGACGCTTTGTTATATGGTGAAGCTTAAAGTGTCCGAGCTCGTGACCAAGTACGGCTGCAAGTTCGTCTGGAGTTAGAGATTTCAAAAGTGTATCATAAAGTACGATGCGTTTTGTTTTTCCAAATCCGCTGAAGTAAGCATTGCTGTGACCGCTTCGCTTAGAGGCGTCCATTACAAAAAGACCGCCGTTTTTAAAACCAACCCTGTCGAGAATCGCCATGATTTTGTCTTTGGCCTCTCCGTCTTCCAGCGGACTGAATTTATTAAAGAGAGGTGCAATGAATTTCGGGTACACAACCTGCATGATAAATGTAAAAGCAATCATGATAGCGGCAAGAATAAACCACCAGCTGGTTGCAAATTTTACAAAAGCTACTGCTGCAACAAAAGTCAAAAGCGAAACCAAAATCAGTCCGACTACGATACCTTTTAACTGGTCTGTAATCCAGAGCTTCCAGGTCATGTTAGAGAAGCCAAACTTCTTTTCAATTACAAACTCACTGTAAAGCGAAAACGGAAGTCCGATGATTGAAGAGGGCAGTCCTGTAATAATCATGAACAAAAGGAATGCACAGAAGCTGTTCGCAATTGTTGAAGGAAAGCCTGTAATTCCGCAGATAAAATTAAATACAAAAGGATAAAATCCAAAGATCACAAGTGCCAGATCCAGCGCCATCATAACAACAGAAGACACGCACCACTTAAAATATTTTGCATCCTCATAAGCGCTGATGTTTTTAAGCTTTTCTGTATCGAAGGTTTGTGCAGCAAGCGGAATATTCTGCAAAACTTCCGGAATATGACCGCCATTTTTTGCACGTGCACGATAATCAATAAACTCCAGAAAATGATTGATAAGGAGAGTTGCGAGTGTGCCACAAAGAAAAACTGAAACGAATGGATTTGTGAAATTTACGGAAATGTTCATGGCATAATTATACTGAATAGAGCAATTTTATCCAATTTTTAAAACCGCGTTTTGAATACACTTTGCTCAAGAGGTAACAATATGAGTAAAGAACTTTTTGAAAAATTTAACAGCGGCTGTCTGCGTTTGCCGGATGGCGAAATTGATTTTGGTAAAATCAGCTGGAACAAGCATCCAACTTTTGAAGGTGTTGAGCTTAAGCACATCATTACATCAAAGGATACTGGTGGAGACTTCAGTTATCATCTGGTTAGAATCGCGCCGAACAAAAGCATTAAGAATCACATTCACGAAACTCAGCTTGAAACTCACGAGGTTATTGCGGGGTACGGTGAGTGTGTAAATAACGGGAAGACTCTTGGTTATGAGCCTGGAGTAATTTCGATTATGCCGGCGAAGGTTCCGCACGAAGTTAATGCTGGTCCGGATGGGCTTTATCTTTTTGCGAAGTTTTTCCCGGCTTTGTGCTAGAGTTCGTTGACTTCGCCGTTCGGTTTGGGGATTGAGGCTTCCTTATATTCTTTGGGAGTCATACCCACAAGTTTTTGAAAGCATCTGTCGAGGTGACTCTGGTCGCAGAAGCCTGCATCATAAGTTACCTCGCAGACGCTTTTTTCTTCTTCCAGCAGCTTCTGCGCTTTACGGACTTTGCACTGAATCTGAAACTGATGAGGCGTAAGGCCGTACAGCTTTTTAAATTTCCTGATTAAATGAAACGGACTGATGTTTGTGTCCTGCGCCATTTCCTCAATGAGATAAAGATTTTCCGGTTGGTCGAGGATTGAATCTTTGAGTTCTACAAGTGGTGTGTTGTCTGATTTATTGTTCGAGTTGTCCGGTTCTGGTGCCGGGACGCGAACGCAGGTAACCAGCATCGAATAGCCTTTGTCATCAACGGGCTTAATCTCATGAAGAACATCCGGCGGAATCTGAAACTCATTTCCTTCGCAAAAAACTTTTGAAGCGCCGTTCATCACAATGCATACTTTTCCGGCTTCAACAATTCCAAGCGTGAGGTGTTCGGCGTGAGTGTGGGGCGGGTAAGCCTTTGTCCAGTTTTTATAATGAACACATTCAATGTCATCATTTTTTTTGCGGTAAGAGATTTCGTTCATCATATATTCCCCGGGAAAACTAATTCGAGATTTTCTTTTGCAACTTCGACGAGATGCATTATTGTGGAAACATGTGTGGGTTCGCGGTCTGTGAGCTTGAAGGCCGGGAAAAATCTTGTGATGTGAAGCGGTATTTTTTTATTCAGCTGATTTTCGAGGCCGGCTA
>CAMJNC010000194.1 GCA_946407195.1 uncultured Treponema sp.
GACGAAATATATGGAAATATTACGGCGTATCTCCTGAAGTTTTTTATATGGGTGAAGCTGTAAGCGGACTTACAGAGGGTGTTATAGAAGGCTCTCTCGGAAGCCTTACAAAAGGTTTTGATGAAGCTTATGATGCAGAAACCGAAAAAGTTCTCCAGGAAGCTCTGGCTATTGGAGATGCTGCTGATGAAACAGATTCTACTGTAACTCATTTACAGCATGTACAAGACACAGAAATGAAGGTTTACAAGGGAATCCGTGACATGAACAAAGACCTTAAACTTCTCCTGGGTACATTAACACAAAGAGAATACAAAGATAAGTACGAAGAGCAGGTAAGACTTCGACAGCAGAGACAAAAAGAAGTTAATGACTGGATGGACAACAGAAAAGATTCAAATATGAAAAGAAAACCAGGGGGTGTTCAGGCATTATGAAAAATAATAAACAATTTTACAAAAAAATATTTATAATTTTTCTCTTTATGTTTATTTTTGGAGCAAGCCTGTTTGCAATGCCTCCATTAAATATTGAAAAGAATTCAGATATGTGGAATAACAACTGGGACCTTCCTATTGTTGAAGCTTTAGTGGCTTTTGGTGGTTCGCTTTATAATTTTATGTATACAGCACAGAAATTCTGCATATTTTTTTTCTTTCTTAATATTGTATGGCACAGTTTTAAATTATGGTTTGGTGCAATTGAAATAAAAAAAGTTGCAATAGATATTATTGTAAAATATTTACTTGTTACAACTTTAATGACTGTATATCCTTCTTTAGTTGATGGAGTTTTTTCTCTAGCTTCCAATATTGGAATTGGCAATACAGGAAGTGCAGCATATTTAACAGATGAAATTACAACAACATTTTCTGCCTCTTATAATGCAACACTTGCTTCCGTAAAAGCTGTAAAACTTGCAATGGAAAAAGGAGACTTAAAAAACTTAAAACCAAAAGACTTAAAGGATTTGTCAAGTGCAGTTGGAATGACAAAAGAAGAACTTGAACAAAAGTTTAAAGAAGCCTATCCGGATTATCAAACCGGAAATGTAAAATTCAGCTGGAATACTTTCTTAAAAGGTTTTAATACTGGTAATGCGCTTTCTGGTGGAAATAAAATAGTAGCTACTGCTTCAGGACTAGCAACAGGGCTTCTGGATAAAAGTAACCGTAAGAAAAAATATGAAGAAATATTTTCAAATGCTGTTTCTCGTTATGATATTTCAAATATGATAATAATGTTTGATACATTTAATAATTCTTTTGGTGTAAAAGATATTACATCAGCAACTGTTGCCTCTATATTGGACGGCTCGTCTTCTCCTGAAGAATTGGACTCATTAATGCAAATTGGAGAAACAGAAATAAAGGAAAACATCAGAGGTTATTTTACCAGCCCTTATATGGATATTCCATATGTCGAAACAATTAAAAGCCATGATGGGAAAAAGACTTTGCAGGGTATAAATACGTTTAGGACAAATATTTTATCTCCTTCACAAATGCTACGTATTGGTGTAATGCTTGCAAAAGTTGTTCAGAATAAAAGTAAAATTGCTGTTGATAAACATCAGAATAAGAAAGGTGAAGAAGAATCTGATTCAGCATCTGTCAAAATACTAAATTTTACTAATATTACAGTTGGTGCTCTTTTGGACCTTTTTATGAAATTTGCCTTACCTTGGTTAATGCTCATTCCTGTAATAATTTGTGTTGTAAATTATGTTGTTTGTATGCTTGAATACTATCTTGTAACTTCTGTTGGCATTCTCTTTGTTCCATTACTTTTATTTGAACCGACAAAACAATACGGTTCAAAACTTCTTCATATGTTTTTTAGTTATTTCCTTAAAGTAATGATGATTAGCATAGTTAATTATTTTTGTCTTGCTTTTTTGCTTCAATCTGGCACATATCTGATGCTCGACCCTGATACTTTTGGTTTTCAGAGTGTCGGTTATGGATTGTTTGTTTTTATTTTATGTATGGTTATGTCTCAAAGTGCTCCTGAACTCGGACAGATATTACTTTCTGGAAATCCTGCTATTAATGCCGGACAGGTTGCAAGAACAGGACATCAGATGGCACATGCGGTTCGTATGGGAAGTAATGAGGCACGTAAGGTTGCACATACAGGAGCAAAGGTTGCTGGAGGAGTGGGTAAGGCGGCGGCCGGTGGCGTTATGGCTGGAAGAACCCTTATGCAGAACAGGGCTGCCGTTGCGGATATGGCTAAACAGTATTTTGGCAATGCAGAGAATGGCTGGAAAGGTTCTGATCCGAATAAGAGTGCTGCTGAAAACAAGGCTATGGCCAAAGAATTCAAAAGCCAGACTAACCGCCAGATGCTTAAGGAAGACATCGGCCAGAAGGTTAAGAGTAAGTTTGGATTTACGTCAAATACAGATAAAGACAAAAATAATATGTCTGTCGGCGGTATTGGACAGAGAAATGCTGAAGGACAAAAAATCAGCGGCACCATGAACAAAGACTATGCTCTTGAAAGAGCTAAGGCTGCACATCAGGCTTATATGGGTAAGAACGATAAGGTTGAACCTAAGCTTGAAGATGATAAAGGCGGAAGTGGAGGTACCGCATAAAAACAAAAGAGGTCTGCTTTTGCAGGCCTCTTGTTATTTAGCATAAGCTTAATTTACTGTGTAATCTGGATTCCAGGAAAAAGGTCTTGCATACTCCATTCTTTTTCAGGTGTAGTTTGACTTGATTGTGAATTAGAATTATTAGATTGTGGAATATTTCTTGGTCTCTTAAAAATATACAATACACCAGTACAAGGAGTTGCGGCAACAAGTTCCCAGCCTTTATTACCAAGTTCTGCTAATTCAAAATCACTTAAATCTTTCTTTCTAAAATATTCCCACTGCTGCATAATACACCTCCCTGTAATTCAACTACTTTAAATATAACACTTAAAATTCCAGATTGCAATATTTTTATTGCTTTTTTTTCTGTCATAATCATAAGCCATTGAATCAACAAGGCTTGTATTTTCAAATTTCATGTATTTGAACTTATAAAAAACTGGTTTTCTCGTCATTTATGATTGCTTGATACTGTAGGATTTTCTGAATTGCTTGTAGCCGTTGAATACATTGAAAATCCTGAATACAATAAAACAATTAATAACAATAAATAAACAATCTTTTTCATAAAAACGCACCTTTCAAATTAAAATATTCAAAAGCAACAAGTTTTAATCTTCCTTTTTATAAACTGAAATATATTCATTAATTGAAAACAACACTACAGATGATTTATGTATTTTGTTATCTTTCGAAAACTGATTTAATTTTTCTGCAAGCAAAGGGGGCAGACGGTAGCTTACCGGAACTGCGTGTTCCTTTTCAATATCAGAGAGCTTTTGCTTTATATTAACGTTCTTTTTTTCAAACAGTTTTGTCAGTGCATTTATAACGATTGCACATTTTGTAAGGCCGGTCTTTTCTGCAATCAAATCTATTTTCAAAACTGTTTTTTCTGGAAAGCGGTAAGTTACAGATACGTAATTACTTTTGTCTTTCATAAATTATCCTTCCTGTTTTTCTACTGAAGTCTGAATTCCGTTGGTCCAGTATTCCTTTACTGAAAATCCTTCGCTAATTACAGCAGCTTCATCATTGTCTCTGTGAATCATGTTTTTTCTCCAGTATTCAATGTGTCCTGGAGCTTCTACAGCAGGCTTTACCGTAATGAATCTTCCGTCCACGTCATATACATCCCCGTCAAGAAAACCGTCCCTGAACCTGTAAACAGTTGTCTTGTCCCTGGAGATCTGAACTCCGTTCAGTGGATTACCCTTAATATCTAAAAATTTTCTTTTTGTCATATTGTAATCAATGAAATAACTTTTCGTTTCCATGTCTTTCCTCCAGCAATAATTTTATTGCAATAGTTTTTATTTGTAAATGTCTTTTCGTTATTAATATTGTATTGACTTTTTATTATTTTGATATGATAATAAAACCATACATTCTTAATACTGCAACTCGAAAACTACTGGACTTACTATGTCCTTTTAATAAAACAGTGAGGTATTAAGACAATGGGTTCCAAGAACACAACGGTTTTTACTCCGGAAAATACTCCGGACACTCCTTTCAACAAGATGGATAAAAAAAGTGCTGCGATGGTAGACACCATCCAGGGTATTCAGGCAAAGAATGCCCGTATGTGGCAGATCATTGCTCTTGTTTCCCTTTCATCTTTTTTTATTTCCCTCGGCATCTGCATGTACGCCGTAAAACTTCCAAAAACAGTTCCTGTAATCGTAACAGTAAATCCTGAAGGAAAAGCTGAATATGTTGGCAGAGTAGACAAAAGCAGTTACGGCAAGGAAAGCATCCCTGAAAACGGGAAACTTTATCAGATAAAAAGATTCATTACCCTGATGAACAGATGGGTAATAGATATTGAAGCCCAGCGTAATTACATTGCAGAAAGTCAGAGTCTTGTTCAGGCAGGAGCGGTGGACCAGCTTGATACCTTCTATCGTGAAAATAATCCTTATGATGACTTTGGAACAAGAATCCAGAGCGTTGAAATTGAAGAGCCGCTCAAGCAGAGTGAGTCTGTATACATAGTATATTTTAGCCGTACTACAAAAACAGTTTCGGGTTACACCGTGCGTCAGGAGCGTTTTTCAATGCTCATAACAATTCAGTATTATCAGCCGACACGGGAAAATCCGCTTGG
>CAMJNC010000195.1 GCA_946407195.1 uncultured Treponema sp.
CATGCTAAGAAAGTAAGCATTGGTTGGGGGATTAAATAATGAAAAAGACAATTAATTTTAATAAAGGCTTCCTTCCTGCTGCTATTTTAAGTTGTGTAATTATTGCACTTGGCCTTGTTGGTTTCTTTGTAAAAGGTGTAAACCTTGGTCTTGACTTCCGTCCAGGTCTTATTGAAGAGATTCGTGTAGCAAGCCCTGTTGCTGAAATTTCTTACAATGGTGCTGCTAAGGTTTCTATGGACCTTTCTGCCGGACAGATGGATATCATCATTTCTGGTACTGGTGCAGACAACGAAACTCGTTCAATCAACTTTGCAGTATATAAGACTGTAGCTGATGTTGCTGCTGAAGTAAACAAAATCAGCAATGTAAACATGACAGTAAAGAACGGTTCATATGATTCTACTAAGCTCTTCTTGAACTCTGCTGTTACAAATCAGCTTACACCAACTCCAATTTACATTTATCCTGCAGGTACTTCTGAAATTACAACAGACAGTATTCGTGCCGCTCTCGGCGAAGCAGGCGGAAATATCAAACAGCTTGGTACTGGAGCTGATGCTTCTTACCAGATCCGTATGGGAGTTTCTGAAGGTGATGCTCAGAACGAAATCCAGTCTTCTATTAACGAAAAGCTCTACAAGGCTTTCGGAAAAGAGAAGGTTGCTATCGTAAAGACAGACTTCATTGGTGCTGGTATGTCAAAGTCTACAACAATTAAGTCTATCATTATGTTCATCGCTGTAGTTGGACTTATCTGGCTTTATGCAACAATCCGCTTCCACTGGGACTTCGCTCTTGGTTCGGTAATTGCCTTGCTCCACGATACTCTGATTATGTTCACATTCATCATCTGGACTCAGATGGAATTCTCTTCTACAGTTCTTGCTGCCGTTCTTACAATCGTAGGTTACTCAATCAACGCTACAGTCGTAATTCTTGACCGTATCCGTTATAACCTTAAGATGATGCCGGAAGCAAAGAGCTTCAATGAGATTTTGAATAAATCTTTGTCTGATACATTCACACGTTCTGTTTTGACAACTGTTACAACATTGTTTGCAGTAGTTTCTTTGTTCGTTTTCACAACAGGAAGCATCAAAGACTTCTCACTTGCAATGATTGTTGGTTTGATTTGTGGTATGTACTCTTCTATCTTTATTTCAAGCGGCTTTATCAGCGCTTCAAGAAAGAACTGGAAACCAGAATATGGTGTACACCACTCACTCAAGCATGTACGTGCTGATGAAGAATAAAAAAATAAATATTCGTTTTACATAAGTAAAATGGCCAAATAAAAAACCTGCGGTCTACGCGGCTTTGCTTATGCTGACAATTGGACAAGCCAATTGCAGCATAACAAAGAGTGTATCCCACAGGTTTTTTCTTTGTCCTCCCGATTTTCAAAATATTATTTTCATAATTCAACAGTAATCCCGAACATATTTGAGTTCCCCACGGAACCTCAAAAAGAAAAGATAGCCATGAACCACACTCTTTATTATGCTGCAGGCGGCTTGACCGCCTGTCAGCATAAGTAAAGCCGCGTGGGGCATGGCTGTTTTCTTTTTGAGGATATTTTGAGAACTCTTAAATTTTTTATACTTTTATGATAATGTTGAATAATGAAAATTATCCGTGCATCTGTCTTAGGATTTTGTTTTGGAGTAAGACGTGCCGTTGAGCTGGCCGAAAAAGCCCTTGCAGAAAATCCTGACAAAAAAGTATATTCTCTTGGCCCCCTGATTCATAACGAAAATGCACTGCGTTCTCTTGAAGTTAAAGGTCTGCATATTTTACAGGAAACAGAAATTGAAGCTTTGGAAAAGGGCAGTGTGGTGATAATTCGTGCACATGGAGTAGCCCCAAGTGTTACAGATGCACTGGAAAAACGAGGCTGCCAGATAATAGATGCAACCTGTCCTCGTGTAAAAGCCAGTCAGAAAATGGTAGAACGCTATTCGAGCGAAAACGACTACGTTGTTCTGACAGGCGACCGCAACCACGGCGAAGTAATAGGCATTGCAGGTTACGCAGGTGAGAACTTCAGTCAGCTGCAGGATTTTGAAGAAGCAAAAGACTTTGAAATTGCAGACGAAGAAAACAAGAACGTAATTCTTTTGAGCCAGACCACTTACAGCCCGAAAGAGTTCGAAAAAATAGAATCTTTATTCCGCTCAAAGTTCCGAAATTTCGCAGTAATGAACACAATCTGCCCGGCCACTAACGAAAGACAGCAGGCACTTATTGAGATGTGCTCTGAGGTTGATGGTGTACTGGTAGTAGGCGGCAAGAACTCGGCAAATACAAAGCGCCTTTACCAGACTGCAGAGGCGAACTGTAAGCATGCGGCTCACATTCAAAGCGCCGCCGATATCCCCGCTGAGTTCTTTAATCTGTCTCGCATAGGCATCACCGCCGGCGCTTCCACCCCGGACGAAATCATCGAAGAAGTGGAACGAAGATTAGAAGCAGGGTTTTAGGGGCGCAGCTCCTAGGAGAGAGGGTAGCGAAAGACCGCTGAAGGCGGGCTGAAGCGAGGGGGAGACTTCCCCCTTCTCCCGCGTACTTTTTATGATTATATAGGAAGATGAGTTTGTTATGAAATTTGAAAACAACTAAAAACGCGGAGCAAGAAAAAGACCAAAGGCTGCATCGAGCCGATACGGGAACGCCGGTTCGACGGAGGAATACAAGCGGAGCGCCGAGGCTCGCCCGCAGCCTTAGGGATTTTTCAGCGGGAGCGTTTTAGTTGTTTTCAAGATGTCTGTGATTTACATATATTGAACACAAATCCTTCTTTCTATATAATCATAATATTATGAGTAGATGTTTTACAATGTTAAAGCCCGGCGTAGTTAACCGCCGTCTGGTAGGCGAAGTAATTGAACGCCTTGAAAAGAAAGGATTCAAGCTTGTAGGCTTGAAAATGATGCACGTAAGCGAAGATCTCGCTGGCAAACACTATGCAGAGCATGATGGAAAACCTTTTTACAATGATTTAGTTAGTTATGTTACATCAGGCCCTGTAATCGCAATGGTATGGCAGGCAGACGACTGTGTTACTCTTATGAGAAAGGTTGTTGGTGCTACAAAACCTACAGAAGCTATTCCTGGAACTATCCGTGGAGATTACTGTATCCACACAGACAGAAATATTATCCACGCTTCTGACAGCGATGAAAGCGCAGAACGCGAAATCAACCTCTGGTTCAAGCCTGAAGAACTTTATGACTGGGCTGACTGCGAGGATGGCTGGTATTAGGCTAAAATCGAAAATCCGTTAAAAAACGAGCCGAAAGGGTCGTTTTAGGATTATCGAAAGAACGCCTCAGAGCGAAGGCTGTGCCTGAGCGACTTGCAGAGAGTGTAGGGGATTTTATATATGTCAGAAAAAACAGTAGGTGTAATCGGCGGAGGAGCATGGGGAACCGGCCTTGCACAGGCTCTGGCTCGTGGTAATCATAAGGTTCAGATCTGGGCCTTAGAAGATGAAGTAGTTGAATCAATTAACAAAGAACACGAAAATAAAAAATTCCTTCCGGGTTATAAACTGAGCGATAGAATTACCTGTTCAAAAGATATCATCGAAGTTGCAACAGGAAAAGAATTTCTGATTATTGCTTCACCATCTCTTTATCTGGCTTCTACACTTAAAAATATTGTTGATGTTCCTAATATTGCAGACGGTTCTACTGTTATTACAGCCATAACCAAGGGCTTTGTTCCTTCTGATAAAGGTCCAAAATTGATTCTTGAAACTATGGAGTCAATTTTGCCTGAAGTATATAAGGACTGCACTGTTTATGTTGCAGGTCCTAGCCATGCAGAGGAAGTTGCAATGGGTAAGCTTACAGGGCTTGTTGCAGCTTCTTTGAATCCTAAGAATTCTATTCGTGTGCGCGAGCTTCTTCGTGTGCCAGGCCTCATGGTATTCTCCAGCTTTGATGTTGTTGGTGTGCAGATTTGTGCTGCTGCTAAAAACGTTATTGCCTGTGTTTATGGAGCTCTTGATGCCATTGCTGAAAATTCAACTGTATTTGGTGATAACGCAGAAAGCCTTCTGCTTGCTGCCGGTCTTAATGAAATCCAGACAATTGGTTTTGCTATGGGAGCAACTCATGCAGAAACCTTCACTTCAATTTCCGGAGTAGGTGACCTGGATGTAACCTGTAAATCAAAATATGGACGTAACCGCCGCTTTGGTCAGGATTTAATCAAAACTGATATGCTTTCAAAATTCAAGGATATTGATGATTTGATTGCTAATGTTGGAAAAATCGGTTACCTTCCTGAGGGAGCAATTGCCTGCAAATATGTTCACGAAATTGCAGAGAAAAAGGATTTGAAGCTTCCTCTTTGTGACGGACTTTACAAAATTTTAAATAAAGAAACAACAATAGAAAACACTTTGTATCAGTTGATGCACCTTTAAAAGAATCGTCATCCCGAACTTGTTTCGGGATCTTTATTATAGATGCTGAAACAAGTTCAGCATGACAATGAGGACTATAATGTTAGAAAAAATTACCAGTACCTTCAGTGGCATTGTAAAAACACTGAGCGGTAAATCAACCATTACAGAAAAGAACATTGAAGACGCTGTTGAAGAAATCAAAATGGCGCTTCTCGAGGCTGACGTAAACCTTCGTGTTGTACGCCGCTTTGTTAATTCTACTATAGAAGAAGCCAAGGGTGAAAAGGTTC
>CAMJNC010000196.1 GCA_946407195.1 uncultured Treponema sp.
GGTAGAAGGCAAGCTCACTCGGCTTTGTAATAAGAACATCACTTGCACGCATAAGAAGATTAGTTATATATACAGCTCCAAAAATATCTTTATTACAGAAAGCATGAAGGCCGCAGCCGCATTCAGTTTCAAGACCTTCAATTGCAGAGTTTACAAATTCAAGTTCTGCCTTCCAGTCGTTGAAATGAGTTGTAACTGGTACAGAGCCATCGGCAAATTCCGGAATCTTTTTTTTCAGCATGTTCCAGACGTTTTCATAGTCGCCGCAGTTTAAGTAAATACAGGCCTGATTTTTCTTTACATAAGGTAAAAGAGTTTTAATAATTGCAGCAAAGAATTCTCCCTGAGCACCAGCGCCACCAATTGTAAATAGGAAGCGTAGAGGTTTACCTTCTTTTGTTCGGGCAATACGGTTAGCACAGTCTGCTTCAATATTGCTTACAAGCTCATGATCAATATAGTGACCAATCCAGATAAGGTCTCCATCTCCCATAGGATTCAAAATCTTATTACCTTCAAATCCGTTAAGCATTCTGTAGCCCCAGTATGAATTGAAGGTTTGAACAGTATGAATTGCGCCTTCGCTTAAATGAAGTGCCATAGGCCAGTTATCTGGAATAGCATTTACAACATTTTTCATTCCTGAATGAATTGCTGCCTGGCTTGGCCAAACGTGAGTTGCAATAAAAGGAGTTTCCTTTGGAATCTCACGGAAGAGCGGAGTCATAAGCTCTGCAGTTACCTGATCTCCGGCATTATAAGAAAGCTTTTTAAAGCCTTCGTAATTAAGAGGCTCCCACACAAGTTTATTGAACAACTTAAACTTTTGCGAAAGCCGGCTTCCTGTTGAATATAAATTATTCTGATATGAAATAATTTTTGTACATGTTGTTTCCGGAAAAGAATTTAAATCAAACCAGAGAGGAGTGTAGCCAAGCGCTTTCGCCGCACTTGCTATAGCCATAGAGATTCTGTAGTGACCAAAGCCCATGCGGATATTTCCGATAATTACAGGCTTTTCAGGTAAATTTTTTGAAAAGCTTCCTTCCGGCATTTGTGGATTTGTAACAATTGTTTTGCAGCCAAAGAGTGGGGTCAGTACTTCATTATCAACTAATGAAAGATGATATTCTGTATTTCTGTCATCGCCAAATTTGCGTATAAACTTCTTTTGTGTTTTTAAGGCCTTATTATAAACACTCTGTTTAATTTCATTTCCAAATATTTCCATTATTTCAACCTCTATTTGTTTTCTTCAATAATCAGTACAACTTCGTCATCCTTTAGATTAATTGTGCCATTGTATTTTCCTGATTTTGTAAATACCTTGTAGAAATCTTCTGCTGTTTGAGTAATTCCAAATTCTTCATTTTCATATTTTTCTGCATAATCAATTAAGATTTTTGTCATCATCTTTTCTTCAGAATCTTCCTTACCCGGATCATCAGAATACATCAACTGACTTCCAAACATTCCGCTGACTCCGGAAATTAGATATTTTTGATTAGCAGCAAGACTGCAGTTTTCATTGCGAATAAATATTACATCAGGATCATTTAAGAAAATTGTTTTATTCCATAATGCATGTCCAAGAGTATCTACAACATTTAGATATGCTTCATTACGGCCATTCCAGCGAAGAAGCCTCATTACAGGATTTTTCCATTTTTCATAAGTGTCGCAGCCAATTCTTGAAAGCGGAAGCTTTTTAAATGAAAGCTCAAATGGAACACCACATCCCAGATAAGTAACCGGGCTTCCGTCCTTTGTATTTGTAAAGGAAGTAATTGTATGAAGAGCTCTTGAGTAAATTTTATAAGAAGCAGTTTTCTGTTCATAATTTCCCCAGAGCATTCCGGCATAAAGGAAATCAAGCTTAATATATCTGAAGCCCCATTTATTAATTAATGTATCCATTACAGAATGAAGGTGTTCAATAACTTCATCGCGGCTCAAGTCAAGGCAGTAGAAGGTGCCGTTTTTTCCCCAGAGCGGATTATAACCTGCAGGAACGAGCATTCCTTTTTCATCATGCAAAAGCCAGTCCGGATGTTCCTTTGCAGTTGAACTTCTTGAATCAATAATAAAAGGTGCAATCCATAAACCTGGAATAAAGCCCGCAGCTTCAATATTACTTATGATATTTTTAAAGCCTTCCGGAAATCTGTCTTCACGTACCTGCCAGTCTCCCAGAGCTTTTTCCCAACCATCATCTATCTGAAATATTTTTGAGGTATTAAAGGCAGTATTAACTATATTGTTAGACTGAGTAAGATTCTTTAAATCTTCATAAATCAGTTTTTCGTTTATATCAGTATAATGATTATACCAGCTTTCCCAGCCGGCTGGCTTTTTTCCGAGACTGCTTACAGCTTTAAAATGTTCATTTCCAAAAATTGAAGCAAGCTTATCCTTACATTCAAAAAAAGATTCAGCTGTAAAAATTTCTATACGGGCTGTAATATCATCTTTTTTCCAGCTGTTTCCTTTATCGCATATTTCTATGCTTACAGAATTTTCCCTGCGATTAAAAATGAACTGAACGGGAGGAAGTATTCCGTTTACATTTCCAACTGAAGCAAAAACAAGATAAAGGTTTTCCCAGCGAAGGTATGTAACAAACTGTCCGAGAATTATATTTTTTGAAGGCTTATATTTTGATTCAGGAAAAACAAGATATGAATTCCACTGATGAATAAAATGGCAGGTAAGGGGAAGCTGTTTTTTTCCAGGGAAAACTTCTGTACAAGGATTCCAGCTCTGCCAGCCACCTGTATTTATACAGGCATTATCAATCCGGTATTTTGTGGCGTCAACAAAGCTTTCAAGATTTAATACATCAATGATTGAATTTTCATTTGCAAAATAATCTTCATGAACAGTATATGTTTTCATCTTCCCACCTTACGCGATTAAGAATTACTGACTCATAGTGATAGTATTACTATCACTATGAGATAATAATATCATAAGTTAGGAATATGTCAAACGATTTTTATTTGATTTTTGATTACATGCTGGTCTTGCCGAGTTGCCCGCAGGCACCACCTATTTTTCTGCCGCGTTTGGTTCGGAGCATTACATTTAGTCCTGATTTTTCAAGACGCTCAACAAAGCGATATACTTCATTTTTTGAAGGCTCTTCAAAAGGTAATGTAGAAACCGGATTCCATGGAATAAGATTTATATTTACATCTATACCGCGGGCAAAGCTTATCATATTCTGTGCACTCTGCTCATCGGTATTTTTGTCATGAAGTAAAGCTGCTTCGAGAGTAACACGACGACCTGATTTTTCTGCATAATATGAAATTGCTTTTCTAAGCTCTTCGAGATTATTAGCTTCTCCGAGAGCTACAGGCATAAGTTCTTTTCTTAAATCCTCATTTGCAGTTGTAAGTGAAACTGCAAGACGAATTGCAGGGCCATTATCAGCCAGATCATAAATACCTTTTACAATACCGCAGGTAGAAAGGGTAATGCGTTTTGAAGAAAGAGCACGACCATCCTTATGACAAAGAATCTCTATAGCCTTACGGATTGCACCAAGGTTCTGCATTGGTTCACCCATTCCCATAAAGACAATGTTGTCGAGTTTACCTGCAATGCTTTCGAGATATAAAAACTCTTCTACAATTTCACCGGCATCTAGATTTCTTGAAAGACCAAGGGTTCCTGTCTGGCAAAAGGCACACTTCATTGCACAGCCGGCCTGACAGGAAACACAGGCAGTTTTACGACCTTCCCGGTCTGTAAGTAAAACAGTTTCAACTGCATTACCATCGTGTAAAGTAATCTGAAGCTTGATTGTTCCATCAGGATCCTTTAATACATTGCTAACAGAAGAAGAGCGGAGAAGGGCTTTTTCTTTTAAGGAATTACGGAGATCTGCACTAAGGTTTGTCATGGCATCAAAATCTGTGACGCCGCTGCCAATCCATTTAAAAATTTGAGTTCCCCGAAATTTCTGCGGCAGCTCAAGCTGCTCACAAATTTCCGCGGGGAGAAGTCCTGTTAAAACAATCTGATTCATGGAAGGAATCTTATTAGTTTCTCTGCAGTTTATCAAGAGTATTGCGAACTGCAGTATTTCTGCTGTCCATCTTCATATAATCGCTGAGGACTTTAATAGCATCCTGTTTGCGGTTCATAGAAGTGTAGCATTCTGCAAGATCAACATACAGACGACCATTGCGAGGGTCATTTTTAATAAGATTTTCAAAGCGTTTTGCAGCTTCTTCGTTATTGCCTTCGCCCTTACAGATAAGAGCTAAACCAATTGCTGCATAGATATCAAAGTCAATTTCAAGAGCTTTGTTATAATAGGTCTTTGCTTCCTCGTAGTTTCCGGTTGTGCGGTAAGCATCTCCGGCACGAGTAAGAATTACCTTGTTTTTAGGATCGATTTCAAGAATCTTGTTCCAGTAGAAGATAGACTTAAACTGCTGGTTCATTCCACGGTAGCAGTCTGCAAGACCAAAGAGGGCATAGAAGTTAGCAGGTTCTCTTTCAAGAGCCATTTCAAAATATTTTGTTCCTTCTTCAAAAGTCTTAAGCTTTCTGTGACAGTTACCAATTGCTGTAAGCACGCGGATATCAACAGTATCTTTATTATTCAACTCATAAATACGGGTCCAGTAATAAAGAGCTTCTTTATATTCCTTAAAGTCGTAGTTCAAATGTCCAA
>CAMJNC010000197.1 GCA_946407195.1 uncultured Treponema sp.
GTAGGTTTTTTCACAAACTCTATCGCCATCATTATGGACTCTGTAAACAACCTTAGTGATGCGCTTTCTTCCGTAATTACAATTGTAGGAACAAAGCTTGCCGGAAAACCTGCAGACAAAAAGCATCCTTTTGGTCACGGACGAGCCGAGTACCTTACAGCCCTTGTAATTGCAGTAATCATTCTGTATGCAGGTTTTACAGCTTGTATTGAATCTGTTAAGAAAATCATACATCCTGTTACTCCGGAATATAATACAGCTTCTCTTATAATTATTATTGTTGCAGTTCTAGTTAAAATTTTTCTCGGCCTTTATGTTAAGGCAAATGGAAAGAAAGTAAATTCTGATTCCCTTATTGCAAGCGGTCAAGATGCCCTTATGGATTCAATTATTTCTGCTTCTACAATTCTTGCAGCTGCAATTTTTCTTATCTGGCATATTTCTCTTGAGGCATATCTTGGAGTTTTGATTTCCTTTGCAATCGTTAAAGCAGGTATAGAAGTACTCCGCGAAACTATCAGCAAGATTCTCGGAGAGCGAATTGATTCACATCTTTCAAAAGAAATCAAAAGAACAATTGTTTCCTGCGATAAAGAAATTCTTGGTGCCTATGATTTAGTGCTCAACAATTACGGCCCTGACATGCACGTTGGTTCTGCCCATATTGAAGTACCTGATACCTGGTCTGCAGATAAAATTGATTCAATGTCACGAAAAATTTCTAACGAAGTTTATTTAAAGCATGGCGTTGCAATGAGTGCAATTGGAATTTATTCGGTAAATACAAAGGAAAATTCCGCTTCACAGATTCGTGACCGTGTAAGTAAAATTGTTATGGAGCACAAAGAAATTTTGCAGATGCACGGCTTTTTTGTTGACGAAAAAACAAAGGTAATGCGCTTCGACATTATAGTTTCTTTTGAATCTGCAAGTATGAAGGACATGTTCAACCACGTAGTCCAGGATGTACGAGATGCTTTCCCGGATTACGATGTACAGGTTCAATTTGATGTTGATATCTCTGACTAGGCTAAAATCGAAAATCCGTTATAAAACGAGCCGCAAGGGTCGTTTTAGGATTAACACTCGTTCCGCCTCAGAGGCAGGCTGTGTCTGCCGACTTTTCGATGATTTAACTAACCACATTAATTGGAGATCCTTCTAACCAGGCCTTAAGATTCTCTTCTGCTATTCCCTGAAGGCGTTTACGTGTTTCCAATGGCGCCCAGGCAATATGCGGAGTAATTACACAGTTTTTAGCCTTAAGCAGAGGACAGTCCGCATTCATTGGTTCCTGTAAAAGCACATCAGCTGCATAGCCTGCAATTCCGCCGTTATTTAGATAATCAGCTAAGTCCTGTTCAACTACAAAGCCGCCACGTGCTGTGTTGATAAGGAAAGCTGATTTTTTCATAAGAGAAAGAGTTTCTTTATTTATAATATTTTTAGTCTGTTCTGTAAGAGGGGCATGAAGTGTTAAAAAATCTGAATGCTTTAATAATTCTTCAAAACTTACAGCTTCCGGCATTCCTTCTTTTGGAGTTCTGGTACAACAGATAATCTTCATGCCGAACGCCTTTGCAATTTCAGCAACCTTCTTTCCAATGTTGCCATATCCGAAAATACCAAGAGTTTTTCCGTTGAGTTCTGAGAGGCTTCCATTCCAATAACAAAAATCAGGGCATTTTACCCAGTCACCAGCCATAACCGAAGCACTGTGCTGAGCTACCTGATTTGTAAAATAAAGAATGAATGAAAATACATGCTGAGCAACAGATTCTGTAGAGTAGGCAGGAATATTAGTAACTGTTACTCCATGTGCACGTGCTGCTTCAAGATCAATTACATTATAGCCTGTTGCAAGAACACCTATATATTTAAGGTTAGGACAGGCATCGAAAATTTCTTTTGTAATCTGGATTTTGTTAAGAAAAACGGCATCTGAATTACCGATATGTTCGATTACTTCTTCTGGAGAAGTTCTTTCGTATACCTTGTATTCAACAATGCCGTCTAAAAAGGTCCAGGGAAGGTCACCCGGATTTACCGCATGACCATCTAGAATTGTAAGTTTTAGCATAGATTAGCCGAGTACATCTACTCCGCAGCCTGAAATAGCAGCGTTAATGGCAGCTTCAGCTCCTGCATCATCATAATCTACAAGAACCTGAGATTTTTCGCAGCTTGCAACGCAATTAGTAACACCAGCTACTGCTGAAACTGCGGCCTGTACTTTTCCTGCGGTTCCATCATCAAACATACCAACTACATATATCTTTTTCTGCATAAGAAAACCTCTAAATTTGTGTTATACACTCGAATTTTTTACTAAAAACAATATAAATTAAATATATTTTTTTATCAATATAATTGGAAAAATCATTGAGTAAAATTCTAGAATAATAGAGTTTTATACAATGAAAATAAATCCGGATTTGTCATTTCCTGTTTTACTTAACCTGTATTTTCTGTACTCCATATGAATATGGTGCAACAGAATAAGGTTCAAACCAGGCATAAACCTTATTTCCATCTACAGTAAATATTTCAAAATTTCCAGCCTGAGGAAAAGCTCCGGTATTAATCATTTCACGTAACGAATCTTCTTCTGCCGGAGGCATTTTCTTTTTATTATCTATAAGCTTTTTATACAAGGTATTACGGCATATAGAAGATATTTCGTTATAGCTCATTGAAGTAGCCTGAAGTATATCTATAAACTTTCCGGCTTTTTTATCATAGGTAAAGGATACAAGATTAGTATTACCATGAGCACCGCCACTGAAAATGTAGGTGTTTAGTAGAACACTTATTATATTACGATTACCAGTTACTTCGTATGTTACAAGATATTCAAAAGACGGAAGCTTTGAAGAGCCTCTGTTATTAAGAGCAACAATATCGTTCCATTCTGTTTTTGAATAGGATTTAAAGTTTTTCCAGTTACTGTTTACTGTATTGGCTATCCGTTTATTAAGCTCCGGAAGTTTTTCAAATTCCGGATACTTAATATTTGTTTTCAGATAATCCAGATTTTCTGAAATCTCAACTGTTTTATAGGCTTTAGTAACAGAACCAGCTGATTTTGTACCAGATAAGGTTGCACAGGAAATAAAGAATGAACTAAAAATTACAATAAGTGACCCATAAAACAGTTTAGTTTTCATATAATTAATTATACTCCAGTTTCTACTTTTGCGATAGTATTCATAACCTTCTTTTCATTAAAGAAAGACATAATCAAACCGCCGGCAATACAGCATAAAGAAGCAACAAGTGCTACAATTCTATATCCTAGTGGAGAACCTGCAGCCTTTTCAGAAGTTTCTGCAGCAGCTTCAATGAAAGCAGATTCAGAAATACCGATAGTTGCAAGAGAAGTAAACATAAGCATTGCAAGAGACTGTCCGAGCTTCATAGCAAAGGTTCTTGCAGCATAGAACATACCGCTTCTTGATTCACCAGTTTCAATTTCATCTTCAAGTGCAATATCAGCAACAATAGTCTGTGGAATAATACCGAAGATTGCCTGTGGGAATGAACCAAGTACTACAATAATTACTGCCTGAACATAAACCGGAATAAAGCCGAGCTTTTCTCCAGAAAGAGCAGTAAAACCAAAGGTTAATACAAAGCCAATAAAAGCCGCAATTAAAAGCTTTTTCTTTCCCCATTTGGCAGCCATCTTTGTTACAAACGGATAGAAACCTAGCGACAAAAGTGTAAGTCCGCCAAACATTATTGTTGTCATACTTTCTGGCAGTTGAAGAAGACTTGTTACAAAGAATGGTAAACCGGTCTGGAACATAGCAAGTCCGAAGAAGTAAATAATATCCTGTCCTACAAAGATTCTGAAGTCCTTATTCTTAAAGGTTTTTCCAAGAGAAGTGAACATATTTGAATTAGAAGGAACAACATCGCAGTAATCTTTTTCATTAATTCCAAAGGCAGGAACAAGCATAAAAATTGTTGCAAGGGCTGCAAGAATTGCAAAGGTAATTCTCATTGCAGGAATTCTTGCCATACCACCGCCAATCAGGCTACCCCAGATTACTGGTGCTGTATAACCAATACAGGTACCAACAATAAAGGTAAGAGAAATGCACATAGAAAGCTTAAGCTTTTCTTCCTGATTATGAGGGAGCTCTGCAAGTAGAGAAGTGTATGGAGTACAGTAACAGGTAATCAAAAAATAGTAAGCAAGAACAGTAACAAAAAGCCATATAGTATTGATTGTACTTACATGCCCAATTGGAGCACAGAATACAAGAATAAAAATCAGCCCGAGAGGAACAGCAGCCCAGCGCATAAATGGAATACGTCGGCCAAGCTTATGCTTGCAGTTATCAGACCAGTTTCCAACAAGAGGATCTGTTACTGCATCAAAAATTCTACCAACGGCAGTTACAAGACCAATAAAGGTTAATATACCAAGAACTACACGGCCCTGAGGAATCAGTGAAATCATACCGTCATTTATTGCTTCCTGATTCGGCTGATAAAAATATACAAGCCATGATCCGATTAATCCGCTGATGATAGACCAGCCTAACTGACCGATTGCATAGCACCACATTTTCCCTTTTGTTAAAGATTTCATTTTATGCCCCCTAATAATATTTTGCCCAGAAGCTTAAGCTGCTGAACACCATCATTTGTTTCATCCATTTTCAGCATTTTTCCGCT
>CAMJNC010000198.1 GCA_946407195.1 uncultured Treponema sp.
AATCAAAATAATAATAAAAATCAGTAAAGGCAGAAACAATTGCAAGCATCATTCCAATAGTGCTCACAAAGCCTGTAAACATCAGCCGTTTTGGAACCTTTGTCAGTTTGCCCTCATTCAAAAGTAAATCAATAATATAAAAGTTAAAAAGAAATACAGTTGCACTGGTCAAAAAGAAAACCATAAAATTAGAAACGCGGACCATCATAAAGCCCATAGCGCCCACATCACCGGCATAAATATATGCAAGCCGGTCAAAAAAGAGCAGAAGGGTTGCCACAATTTCCATGGCAATCAAAATCCATTTGCGCCTCTTAGAAAGAAACTTTGTAAGAAAAAGCATTACGCCCATAGTAAAACAGGCCGCACAAAGGCAGAGCATTATATTCAGCTGATGATTACGTATAAATTCAAACATCGTTTCCTCCGCTCTTAATTCTTTTCCGGCTTTTCCATCATCTCCTGTGGAAGATGGCTCATAATAGTTTTTTCAAGAAGCACCGGATCAACAGAAAGGGAAATCGTTCCGTTATAGCCCTTCTGTTTGTAATATTCTTCATCTGCAGAAGCGTTTTCTGTAATAATGTAAACCGGAAGGTCAGCTTTAATCACTTTAATTTTTGAAATGAATTCTTCTAATTTGTTTTCATCATCCTCAAAAAGAAGGTCATCTATAAATGCAATATTGAATGAGGTAGCCTTGATTTTATCAATAAATTCCTGTCTGCTGTTTGCTCTGGTAACGAAAACCTTAGTTGCCTTTAAGAGACTATCAAGCACATTAAGGTTATCAAGGTTTTCACTGGCAACAAGAACGTCTGCATCTGGAGCAATAAACTCTGGTATGTACATTCCCTTCTGAACAGCTTCTTCGGATTCTTCAAAAATTCCTATTGGTGAAGCATTTATAATTTTCTGACTTAAAGTGAAAATAAATACAGAGCCTTTTCCAACTTCACTTGTACATACAAGTACACCGCCCATCAGCTCGGCAAAGCGTCTTGAAATATCAAGACCAAGACCTGTCTTTAAGTGAAGCTCTCTCGCATCCTTTTCAAAAGCACCGTAGGCATCAAAAATTGTTTCAATAATCTCCGGCGGCATTCCACCACCTGTATCCTCTACACGAACACACAAATCGCATATATCATTCGTTCGGCTCTCCATCGAAATCTTAAAATCAACATTACCAACCATAGTATACTTAATTGCATTCATAAGCAGGTTCAAAAGTATCTGTTTGATTTTTCCGACATCACCATACAGGCGCCTTGGAATCATCTGGTCAATATCAATATTTAAATTCAAACCTTTTAAAAGATTCTTCTGGCGGGCAGGAATAATTACAGAGCGCAAAAGATTCTGAACATCATATTCTGTTTCGCGTACAGTAATTCTACCAGATTCGATTCGAGATATTTCAAGAAGATCATTTACAAGAGTCAAAAGAGCTTCCGCAGCCTCACGAACATTAACGCCATAACTCATGATAGCAGAGAAATAATTTTTTGGAACATCCTTAGCATCCTCACGAAGAATCATTTCGTTCATTCCCATAATTGTATTTATAGGAGTGATGATTTCCTTTGACATATTTGAAAGGAAGCGCGACTTTGTTTTACTTGCACGTTCAGCCTCATCCTTCGCAATCTGAAGCTGTCTGTACTGATTCAAAATTACAGTAGATTTCATTACACGCCATACAATAAAGCCTGCCGCAAGAATAAGGAGCATAATGATAATAAACTTAAACTCCATGAGCTCCATAAGCTTAAAGCGTTTTATAATGGAAACCTTATCATCTAAAATAACATCCTTCCTGTTCTGACTTAAAACCTGAATATGAAAGGTATAATAACCGTAAGAAAGATTTGTATATTCCAAAGAGGTAAGTTCGTTTCTGTTTACCGTAATACCATTATCCTTTGCCCCCTCAAGGAAAACCCTAACCGGAGGATTCGACATGGAATAATCCATTACAGAAGCCGTGATTTTAATACGTTCATCGGAAGCAGGAATAATATATGCACCATTTTCTGTAGGTGTAATTTTCTGATTACCACACCAGATAGAATTAACACCAGTCTTTATTTTGATTTTCTGTTCAAAATAATTATTGATGTTTACACACGAAACTCCCTCGCGGCAGGCAATATAAAGATTTCCGTTTTCATCAAGTGCACTGTAGGAATTACTTGTAACAGAGCTTGGAAGTCCGTTTGCAATTGTGTACAGCTTGTAATCGGTAACTTTATCTTCCAGCAGAGCCTCAGTATTTACCGTATAAATACCACTGGAAGCAAGCACCCACATTTCATCATTTGCATTAAGGTAAAGATCATAATTATTGTTATAAGGGAACGTTGTAACAGGCTTTACCCTTCCTCCCTTCATATACTGAATGGAGTTAGAGGTTACGAGCCACATTACATCATGCTTTTTATCTTCCTTGATGCGCATTACAACATCGCTGGTAAGCCCATCATCGCGTCCGTATCTCTGGATAACAGAACCGGCAATTACATAAATACCGTCGCCATCTGTTCCAAGATAAATCTTTCCATCCTCAGATTCTTCTACCGTAAGAATAACCGAGTTCTTAATAATTTCATTTTTTACAATTGTTTTTATAACCTTATGATTTTTGATTATAGAAAAACCGTCGTTAGTTCCACAGAGAATAGAGTTATCTTTGGCAATCTTTACCACCCTGATTTTATTGTATGCCATTCCGTCTTTTTTGGTAAACGAAGAAATCCTTCCATCAGGAGTCTGACATACGAGACCAATATGATCTGCATAAGTTCCTATCCAGAGATTTTTGCTTTTATCCTCGGCAATACATCTTATACGTGAATCCCCGATAAACTCCGTAAGGGCATTTTTACCTGCTGATTTTTTTTGTCCACAATCTGAAGACCGTTTTCTGTTCCGATATAAAGAAGGCCATTATGAAGACAGGTTGTATTTACCGTTATCTTTGGAAGCTTAGCCGTACTTGTAATGTTTACAAAGTTATTGGCAACGATTTTCATTACTCCCTGAGTAGAAGAACAGGCCCATATATTTCCCTGATAATCAGAAGTAAGCATTTCAATTGAACCGTTCATCGGCAGATTCTGAACTATCTGCAGACGGTTATCCTGATCAAGATAACCAATCTGATTTCTTGAACAGATCCAGATTCTAAAGCAGTCATACGAAATCCACTGAACTGTTTTTATCGGAGAAATATCTATCTTCTGTAATTCAGAGCTTTTCTTTCCAAAATCACCGTAATAAATAGTTCCGCCCTCACAGCATAAATAAACCTTTCCTCCATTAATAGGATCTGCAAGAAGGGTTGTAATCTTTGGCATATCAAGGTCATCACTGGAATAAAGTGCAGATATATTTCTGTTTTTTATTGAAAATACATAACCGTTTGTGGTCTGACCATAAATTACTCCGGCAGAATCAGATTCCAGCTTTAAAATACGTTCTGTGTTAAGAACTGAATCTGAAAGCTGATACACAAGTCCATTTTCCTTTATAAAAGCAAGACCTGAAGTTGTAGCAACAAAAATATTTCCTTCCTTATCTTCGGCAAAGTTTCTGATTGAAGAAGAAGGCATTCCATCCTTATAGGTGTACTGGCGGATCTGTTCACCATCAATTACAACTACACCATTATCATTTGTTCCAACCCAGATACGCTGTTTGCTGTCTTCAAAAAAAGCACGGCCGCTTGTAAGTCCATTTGAGGTTGGCAGGCGGTCAAATACATTTCCGTCATAACGGATTATTCCGCTGTAACCACCAATCCAGATATTTCCGTTAGAAGCACCTAACAAATAATTTGCATCAGATGTCGGAAGCCCGTTAGTTGCATCATAAATAAAACTGGTATAGCCCATATCTGAAAATTGTCTGGTTATTGCATACCCCCCGCCCTGTGCACAAACGGAATTCGAAAAAAGAATAAAAGCGGCAGCAGATAAAATATATTTTAGAGTACTGACCCGGAACTTAGTTGGCAAAACTTCCTCCATTATATTTATTCAGAATCATCTTTACCTCAGAAAGTGAATCCATAAATACTTCTACACACTTTGGGTCAAACTGAGTGCCACTGCCCTCCTGCAAAATTGCAAGAGCCTTTTCAAGAGGGAAGGCAGGCTTATAAACACGCGGAGAAGCAAGCGCATCAAATACATCAGCTACTGCCATAATACGGGCAGAAAGCGGAATTACCTCGCCATGCAGACCTTCCGGATAGCCCTTACCATCCCAGCGTTCATGATGATAAGCCGCCATATTTCTAGCTTCCTTAAGATAGTTTTCACCCTGAACTGTAGAAATTGCCTTTTCGAGAATTTCCTTACCGGCAGTTGTATGAGTTTTCATAATTGCAAATTCTTCGTCGGTAAGTTTGCCAGGCTTATTCAAAACACTGTCCGAAATATTTATTTTACCTACGTCGTGAAGCGGTGCAGAACGCACAACATCCGACATGAATTTTGGTGTAATTTTCTGAGGGTAATAACCTTTTTTCTTAAGACCTTCTACAATAATCTTTACGTAGGCAGAGGTTTTCTGAACATGCGCACCGGTATCTGAGTCGCGGTTTTCTACCATATCTGCCATTGTAATAATAAGGC
>CAMJNC010000199.1 GCA_946407195.1 uncultured Treponema sp.
CGATTATGTCAGCGATAAGGACTGGCAGCGTTTTCTCGACTTTTCTAAGGATTTGGAAACTCCAAATATCGTAATCAATCTCAACACAATCAAACAGAATTTTATTCGTCTTAGAGATTCATTCCCTTATGCCAGAATTTATTATGCAATGAAATCTAACCCTGGTGAGCCTGTTCTTAAAATGCTCGCTGATATGGGTTCATGCTTTGATATTGCTTCGCGCTATGAGCTTGATATGATTTCAAAATTTGATGTATCTCCAGACCGTCTTTCTTATGGAAATACAATCAAAAAGGCAAAGGACATTAAATATTTCTACGACAAGGGCGTTCGCATGTTTGCTACAGACAGCAAAGATGACCTTAAGGAAATTGCAAAGAATGCTCCCGGTTCACGTATTTACGTTCGTATTCTCGTAGAAAATTCTGTAAGTGCAGACTGGCCGCTTTCACGCAAGTTCGGCTGCCATCCTGATATGGCTTATGATTTACTCGTGCTTGCCCGCGACCTCGGTCTTACTCCATATGGAATCAGCTTCCACGTTGGTAGCCAGCAGCGCGATATTGGTCAGTGGAACGACGCTATTGCTAAGGTAAAATATCTTTTCACATCTCTCGAAGAAGAAGAGGGTATCCGCTTGAGCATGATTAATATGGGCGGCGGTTTCCCTGCAAGTTATATTGAGCCTACTAATACTTTGTCTGAATATGCTTCGGAAATTACCCGCTACATTCAGGAAGACTTTGGAGATGATATTCCGGAAATTATTCTTGAACCTGGCCGTTCTTTGGTTGGTGACAGTGGAATTTTGACTTCAGAAGTAATTTTGACTAGCCGCAAGAACAACACTGCTCTTGCACGCTGGGTTTATGTAGATGCCGGAAAATTCAATGGCCTTATCGAAACTCTCGATGAATCAATTAAATATCCTGTAGTAACCAGCCGCGACAAGCCGGGCGAAAAAGAAGGCATTGTAATCATTGCCGGCCCAACCTGTGACAGCATGGACATCATGTACGAAGACGCAAAATACAAGCTCCCTATTTCCCTGAAAGCCGGCGACAAGCTCTACTGGCTTTCAACAGGTGCTTATACTTCAACATATGCGTCGGTTGCATTTAACGGATTCCCACCGATTAAAACCTACTTTATGTAGTAAAATCGAAAATAATAAAATGCGTCCGTATTTACGGACGCATTTTAGTTTAACTCCAGTTCAATTGTGAACGTACTGCGTTCGTAATTATGAATCTTTATCTTCCAGCTTTTTCAAATCTTCTTCTTTGTAAATATCATAATAGTATTTGTAAACCATGAAGCCGCGGAAGGTCCAAAAGGCTGCATATAACAATCCGAAAAATCCGCCAATAAACAATATACCTCCAAGATATGGAATCGGAAGTTTATCGGTGAGGATTATTGCGGCAATACATAAAATACAAATAATTAAGCCGGAAATTGCATCACTCTTCCACTGGCGTCTTGGTTTTACAATAAGTTGCCCTTCTTCATATCTGTTGGCATTTACCTTAGGTATTGTCTGAATGATGATGTTTAATAACATTGAATTCATATACTTTTTTACTCCTATAACTAAATTATAAGTGTATTTTTCCCAGAATGCAAAAGAAACAGACGTTTAACTGTTGAAAAAAATATTGGAAAATCCTATTGTTTTAAAAAATATAAAAAAGGATATTAAAAAATGATAAAAAGACTAATACTTTCGTTTTTCTTTTTGACTGGCTTGGTTTTTGCCAATGAAAAACTTGATAATGATTTAGCCTATTTAACCCGTTTAATGAAAGAGTGTTATGCAGGCTATGAATACAATATTGAACAAGGTTTTGATTTTGATGCGGCTATAGAAAATATCCGTGAACTATATATAAAAAAATCAGTGGAATCTACAAAAGAATATGATTCTGAATTACTCGCTCAGTGTATAAATCTGGAGCTTTTGGAAAAACTCAAAGTCCCGGATAATCATTTGCAGATAGTTTCAAAAAACCAGATTTATGGTGTTAAGCAAAATTTTTGGTATGCCTCTAAGGTTTATTTTACAAAGCAGGGAGAAGATTATTACACAACTTTTTCTTTGAATTTTAAAATCAGAAGAAAATCCCTATATACTGGTGACAAAAATAATCTTTATAAGATAATCAGACATAATAAAGAATATTTTGTTTTTGGACTTAATTCTCCCTATGAAATAAAGACAGCTGAACTATCGCTGAACAATAAACAGTACAAAGTAAAAGTAAAAAATAAGCCTGTTTTGTTACGGGACAAAGAAAACTGGATAGGAATACGAAAAACAGAAAAGACAGTGTATTTTTCTGCCAGTGACTGTATTTTTATGAGTTGGGATAATTCTTCTTATAATATACAGGTAAAAAAATTTGAAGATTATGTTTCTGAATTAAGAAGAAAAAACTATGAAAATGTAATTGTTGATTTGCGTGGAAATCCCGGCGGATTAGTTGATAGACTTACTCCAATTTTAAGTTCTTTGAATTTTGGTGGAGATTATAAGAATCCGAATAAGGTTTATAAAAAGATTAATACCATAAATAAGGGTAAAAGACTTGATTCTGAATTGATTAGGCAGGCAATGGAACAGTTTTCTAAGCTTAATCCAGGACTTGAAAATCATGTAGAAATTGATTCTGCTTATGAATATTATGCTGCGAATCAGCTGGAAATATATGATTTTACGCCGGTTTATAAAGGAAAACTTATAATCCTTACAGATACAAATACTGCCTCGGCAAGTGAATTATTCATTTCGTATTCCTACCTGTTTGAGAATGTATATCTGATAGGAACAAATACTTCTGGAACAATTGATTTTGGAGCTTTATTGGATTATTATCTGCCGGAATCAAATATCAGAATGCACCTTGCTTCAGGAAGCTTTAAGGAAAATGAATTCTTACAGAACAATTCTCACTGGCATGGCGATACAAAAGGTTTTTATCCGGATTACTGGTGTAATGCAGCTACACTTTTACCAACTTTGATTTATATAACTGGAGATAAAAAACTTAAGAAAAAGCTTCGTGGGCTTTCAATTCAATTATTATGATTTATTTCATCAAAATCATAAGGACGCTGACTGCACCGAGAAGCAGGAACATATAGGTGAGAGCGAGTGCTGTTTGTGCCTGAGGAAAGCTTAAAAGTATTGCGCCCCATACAAGAGTGAGTGCACCGAGGCCCAGTGCAACATAGCTTATAGCCTTTGTATGGCGGAAGTTTGTTTTGCTCTGAAAGCCCGGAGTGAGAAAGTATATGCCGGTGGCAACGAGAGCTGCCCCGGCGATAAAGCATAAAATTGCAAGAAGCATATTGGGACCTCGAAATTTTTATTATGGAATATGAATTACTTCGCGAGGTTTTGATCCATTTGCAGGACCAACAATTCCACGCTCTTCCATTTCTTCTACGAGGCGGGCTGCGCGGTTGTAGCCGATTTTGAGGCGGCGCTGAATATAGCTTGCACTGGCCTTTCCACTTTGAACTACAATTTCGAGAGCCTGATCATACAACGGATCATCGTCATCCATTGGTTCTCCAAAGAGGTCGCGAGCACCTTCTTCATCATCGTCTTCAACAAAGATTTCTTCGTCGATGTAGTCTGGTTCGCCGTAATCTTTTACTGCAGTAACTACGTTTTCAACTTCCTGATCACTTACGAAGGTTCCCTGAATTCGGATTGGAGCTGGATCAACTGCAGAAGCGTAAAGCATATCACCACGGCCAAGAAGCTTTTCTGCACCGACTGTATCGATAATGATGTTAGAGTCTGTACGGCTGGCAACCATAAATGCAATTCGTGTTGGAATGTTAGCCTTAATAAGACCTGTGATTACGTTTACAGATGGACGCTGTGTTGCAAGAACAAGGTGAATACCAACCGCACGGCTCATAGCTGTAAGGCGGGCTACGATGTTTTCGAGCTCTTTACCGCTTGTTGCCATGAGGTCTGCAAACTCATCAATAATAACAACGATGTATGGCAGCTTCTGTGTACAGATTTTCTGCTCTTTGATTTTTGCGTTGTAGTTTGAAATGTCGCGTACACCCATGCTGTCGAGAAGGGCATAGCGGCGTTCCATTTCACACAGACACCACTGAAGTGCCTGAAGTGCCTTTTTAGGCTCTGTAATAACCGGAGTAAGAAGATGTGGAATATTATTGTAAAGCTTGAGCTCGACAACCTTAGGGTCTACGAGAATCATCTTTACATCTTCAAAGCTTCTCTTATACAGAATAGAAAGAATGAGCGAGTTTACACAAACAGACTTTCCTGAACCTGTAGCACCGGCAATAAGCATATGCGGTGTTTTTACAAGGTCAATCAGCTGGGCTTTACCAAGAATGTCTTTTCCGAGCACAACAGGTACGGCCATTTTCTTCCATTCTGGAAGATCCATTTCTATGATTTCGCGGAAGCCGACAACTGAACGGTTTCTGTTTGGAACTTCTATACCAACGGCCTGCTTTCCTGGAATTGGTGCTACAATACGTACTGACTGTGCTGCAAGGCTGAGGGCAATGTTATCCTGAAGGGCAACAATCTTACTGAGCTTTACACCAGGAGCCGGAAGGATTTCGAACATTGTAAC
>CAMJNC010000200.1 GCA_946407195.1 uncultured Treponema sp.
TTTCATAAAAGTCCTCCATTTATAAACTTTTAGTAAAAACATGGTAAAACGTTTTTATAATATGATAAAACCGTTATTTTGTGAAAAAAACACTTAAAGTATCATAATATTTATAAAAAAGTCTGAAAAAGCGTTGAATTTTGAAATTTTTCATAGTAGAATACCCCTATGGAAAAAGAAGTTAAAAATGGACGGCAACCGGTTGCCTTGCAGTTTTTAACCCAGGATGGGTATGCAGAAGAGCCTCAGAGACAGGTAGAATATGAGTTTTTATTTGTCGAAAAGGGGCGGGGAACACTTTTCTTTACAAATTCCAGTCTGCAGGTAGCTGCCGGGGACCTGATTTTTATTAATTCCTTTGAAGAACATTACTTTAGTGCAGATGTAACGGGTGGTGCCTTCCGCTGCTTCAGGATTCTTTTTGATATTTCTGCGCTGGGAACTGCAGATGATCCGTGCAGAAACTTTTTTGAAGGTATAAGATTATGCCGTTTTATAACACTACCCGAATGGTTAGTCGGCCGTTTACAGAAAATTGCAGCAATGGATAAAAATGCTGAAGGAAAGGAGCTGATTGTACGTTCTCTTCTGCTTGGAATTATTTCCTATTGTGTGGAAACACAGCAGTACGAAAGATTTTCACAGCTTTATGGAAAGGAAAGCCGAAAGCTTTCTGCAATTGATAGTGCGCTTCACTTTATCCGCGAAAACTACAGTGAAAACTTAAGCCTTAAATCTATTCTGGAATTAACAAACTACAGTAAGAGTCATTTTATCCGCCTGTTTAAGGAAAGCACGGGTATGTATGTTTCGGAATACATAAACAAATATAGAATTGAAAAGGCTTGTCTTGATTTGATTTATACAAACAGCAATATTACCGAGATTGCAACGGCGAGCGGCTTCAATAACATTCAGTATTTTTCCAGAAAATTTAAAGAATATATGAAGTGCACGCCGAAGCAATATCAGAAAAAGAGAAAGAAGCTGGTTGAGCGATAGCAAAATGTTTGCCGAACCTTAGCCGAGCGTAAAGCCCTTGAACTGATGTGTGCCAACACCTGTAAACTTAAAGTAAAGTTCACCGACTCCATCCGGAATGCTTATGTCTGCAGTAAAGGTTTCCCAGATGTTAGAACCGATTGGAGTAATTACTCCAAGTACAGGGCCGTCCCATTTTGTCCTTACTTCGTATTTGCCATATACATAACCGCGTGTAGTTACCGAAACTTTTTTGACGTCCTTAAAATCAAAGAACTTAAAGCCGAGGGTATAGCCGTTCTGCATGTTTGCAACATAACCCGGCTCCTGATCTCCGTCTTTTCCGTCCTGAGTAATACGCGGATGCTTTATGTCTACAATAAAGTTCTTTTGTTCCGGATTAAAAATATTGCAGGCAATATAAGCCGGATATTCACCTTTTCCTTCAAGAGGTCCGCCATTTAAGCCGCACGAAGTTATCTGAACCTGAGGAATAGAACCGTCTGCAAGTACTTCCATTTTTTCTGCACAGCCCTGTCGGTTGAACCAGTCTCCGTTTGTGTGGCGGTGGTAGAAAATATAATACTGTCCGTTAATCAGCTCAAAGCCACCGTGGTTATTTGCACCAAAGGCAGCAGGCATATCAGCCGGTTTATAGGAATTGATATGAAGGTCTACATTGCTGACGATTACGCCCTGATATTTAAAGCCCGAGGTTGGATTTTTACTTGTTGCATAACAAAGTTCGTGCATAACTTGAGAAGAGAAAACAAAATAATAAGTGTCGCCGATTTTTCTGATTGATGGGGCTTCGAAGAAAGCGTGGTCTTTATAACCCTTCCAGTTTTCAATTGAATCCTGCTTGTACGGACATTCTGTTTCTATAGGGGCGCTGATATTTGTGTAGCAGTCGCCCGGAGCAATAATTACAGGCTCTTCTTCAATCGTGAGCATATCAGCTCCAAGCACGGTTGCCATGGCACCGATTCTGTCTTTCATATTATTTCCGCAAAAGCCTGTATAAAGGTAAGTTCTGTTGCCTTCTGTAATTACACCAGGGTCAAACTGTGGCATATCGCCCTTGCGGTCTCCGAGTCTTGTTCCATCCTTGTAGTGAACATGCCCGTAGAACTTATATTTTCCGGCCGGTGTGTCGCATACTGCAACAGAAACAAAACCAACCTTGTCGTAAACATAGTAAAGGTAGTAGCGTCCGTCCGGGCCAACAGTTACGTCTGGAGCATAAAGACACATGTGTCCATCTGCATTCATTTCTTCGGAAGTTTTTGGATAGATAACTCCCTCATAATGCCAGTCGGTTAAATCAGTTACCGGGGCAGAGTAGCAGACATAGTCGCCCTGGCAGAATACCCAGCCGTTGAAATAATCATGTGAACCGTAAACATAAACTCTATCGCCGAAAACGTGTGGTTCTCCGTCTGGAACATGTTCCCAGGATGGCATGTATGGATTAAAACCTTGCTTAGCCATTTTGTACCTCTTGTTCATAAGATATTTTTTGTAATTTTTGTTATTTGTTTGGTTAAACGTTTTACATTAATTTAAATAAACTCTATAATGAAATTATGAAAAGTGCAAGAGCAATTTTATTGCTGTTTTTAGCTGGAGGATTTTTTATGTCTTGTTCAAATGAAGAAGTATTTGCAGCATCACCTGTTACTGAAATGCAGAAGCTTATGGCCGAAAAGGCTTTTAAAATGCCTGGAGAAAACAATCCGGTTATGGCTCATAAATATGGTGCAGATCCTGCTGTTCTTGAATACAAGGATACTCTTTATGTTTATTCTACCAATGACATGCAGCAGCTGGAATTTACAAAGGGTAAAGCTGATAACGGCTACAACAAGATTAATACACTCAACGTTTTTAGTACAAAGGATATGGTAAACTGGACAGACTGCGGTGAGATTGCAGTTGCCGGGAAAAATAATCCGGCAGGGGCTGCGAAGTGGGCCGCTAATTCCTGGGCTCCGGCAATTGCTTATAAGAAGCTTGCTGGTAAAGATAAGTTCTTCCTGTATTTTGCAGATAGTGCTAACGGAATTGGTGTGCTTACAGCTGATTCTCCAACCGGGCCTTTTACAGATCCTCTTGGAGAAGCTTTGATTTCACGCAAAACTCCTAACTGCGAAAAAATCAACTGGCTCTTTGACCCGGCAGTTATTGTTGATGAAAAGGGAAACGGTTATCTTTACTTTGGTGGCGGCCACGACCCGGACAAATACGAGCACCCGAAGAATGCCCGCTGCCTTGCTTTAGCTGATGATATGGTTCACATTGTCGGCGAGCCTGTGATGATTGATGCACCATTCCTTTTTGAAGATTCCGGAATTAATAAGATTGGAGATACCTGGTATTACACCTACTGTACAAACTGGCAGGATAGAAAAGATTCAAAGGATCCTGATAAAATGCCTATTGCCGTTATCGGTTATATGACTTCTAAAAATCCGCTTGGACCTTTTGAATACAAGGGCTATACCCTCGAAAATCCTGGAACTGTTTTTGGTGCCTGGGGAAATAACCATCACTGGATTTTCAGCTTCCGCGGCAAGTGGTACATTGCTTACCACACACAGGTGCTTGAAAAGACTGTTGGCTGCGAGAAGGGTGGATACCGCAACGTATTTATTGATAACTTTGAAGTAAATGCAGACGGCTCTCTTCCAAAACAGAGAATGACAAAGAAGGGCGTTACACAGGTAAGTAACTTTAAGCTTGGAGCTGATGTACCTGCTGCAACCTTTGCAAGCTCAAGAAATGTAGCTGTAACTAACAAACAGTCGTTAGTTTCTGTAAAGGACGGCTCTTATGTTTGCCTTAAGGGTGTTGAGTTTACCGGCGCGGAAAAAGAGTTTGCCGTAAAGTGTGCTCCTGTTGACGGAAAATCTATCAAAGTTCAGCTTGACGGCTTTGGAGGAAACGGCATAGAAATCTGCGAAGTAAAGCTTGGTAAAAAGGTTGAGGTTTCTGAAAAGATTAATGCAACAAGCGGCGTGCATGATTTGTATATCATATTGCCGGAAGGCTGCGAACTTGTAAGCTGGTCGATTAAATAACAGATCCTGAAACAAGTTCAGGATGACAATCATTTGATATTATAGAAGAAAATCACTATAATAAGGCGCTATGAGTAACGAAAATCAGAATAACGAAAAGAGAGATCCATTGCTCTGTCACTGGGCAGATCAGATGGCCAGCCAGATTATCCGTGAGAAGGGAGATCTGGATTCATACACCTGTGCTTCAGGTATTACACCAAGTGGAACAGTTCACCTTGGAAACTTCCGCGAAATTATTACTGTTGACCTTGTAGTTCGCGCACTCCGCGACCGCGGTAAGAACGTTCGCTTTATTTATTCATGGGACGATTACGATGTATTCCGTAAGGTTCCTGCTAACATGCCAGACCCTGAAATCCTTGAAAAATACCTCCGCTATCCTATTACTGAGGTTCCTGATACAACCGGTCGCAACGAAAACTATGCCCGCCATCATGAGGTAGATATTGAAACTCAACTTCCACGCGTTGGCATTCAGCCGGAGTTTTTGTATCAGGCAAGCCGCTATCGTGCAAACCGCTATGCAGAAGGTATGCGCAAGGCTATGC
>CAMJNC010000201.1 GCA_946407195.1 uncultured Treponema sp.
CTGTCCGCTTGAAGGACGTTGAAGAGTCTCAGCAGAAGATTGTATCTATCATCCGCCGTCTTGAAGACAACGGTGATATCGTTATTGCACGTTCCGGCGAAGACGAACTTGTATCATAAGGAATAAAGTATGGCAAAGGCAGTATTTAGACCTGGTGAAGCAAAAACTATTGAAGAGAAAGTTATGCTTCCTCTTTTTAAGGACTATTCTCCTATAGAAGAGGCTATTGTAGAAGAGGAAGAAGAATACACTGGTCCTACCGCAGAGGATTTGCGCCGCGAGGCTGAAGAATATAAGGTTCAGTTTGAACAGGAAAAGCTTCAGCTTAAGGCAGATGCTCAAAAAGAAGCAGAGCGAATTATAAAAGCTGCAGAAGATACTGCCTTTGCAGAAGTTAAACGTCAGACAGACCAGGCCGCAGTTATTAAGGCTGATGCTGAAAATGAAGCGGCTTCGATAATTGAAAAAGCAAAGGCCGAGGCTGCACAGATAGTAGCCGAGGCTAACGCCCAGCACGATAGAATTGTTTCAGAAGCACGTAACGAAGGTTTTGAGCAGGGTAGTCAGGAAGGTTACGAAAAAGGCTCTGCTGAGGTTGAACGTCTTATTGAACGCATGCATAAAATCCTTGAAGCAGTTATGCAGCGCCGTGAGGAAATCCTTCAGGATACAGAAAGCCAGATTGTTGAGCTTGTAATTTTAATGGCCCGCAAGGTTATTAAGATTCTTTCTGAAAACCAGAAGAACGTTATTATGGCAAATACTGTTGCCGCTTTGCGTAAGGTTAAGACTCGCGGAAGTGTTACACTCCGTGTAAATATTGAAGATGTTAAGCTTACAACCGCTCATGCAGATGAATTTATTCAGCATGTTGAAAATGTTCAGGGAATTACCGTTCAAGAAGATTCTTCTGTTGAAAAGGGCGGCTGTATTGTTGAGACTGACTTTGGTGCTATTGATGCACGAATCTCAAGTCAGCTTACTGAGCTTGAAAATAAGATTCTCGAAGTTTCTCCTGTTAAAAATATCAAGCGGTCAGATCCTCTTACTTCGGCTGAGTAAAGTAAGTAGAGCGGGGGTGGGGCTGTGCGTTCTTCTTATACTGGTGAATTTAATTTTACAAAATATCTCGAAAAGGTTGTTGATGCCGAAACCATTTTGTACACTGGGCGCGTAACTGCGGTAAAAGGTCTTGAAGTAGAAAGTGAAGGACCGCGCTCGGTAATTGGTGAAATGTGTACGATAAAATTGCGCGACGGTAAAATGCTTCAGGCTGAAGTTGTAGGTCTTGATGATAAAACTGTAAAGCTTGCACCATTCGGTGAAACAAAGGGAATTGAGGTTGGCTGTGAAGTAGTTGCTTCCGGAAGAAGCCTCATGGTTCCGGTTGGCCCGAATCTTTTAGGAAGAATGATTAATGCAAGCGGCCGTCCGTGCGATGACAAAGGCGAAATTGTTCCAGATACCTATTACCCTGCAGTTGCAAATCCGCCGTCTCCAAATGAAAGAACAGATATAAATCGCCGCATCTCAACTGGTGTGCGCGCTATAGACTCGCTGCTTACAGTTGGTAAAGGCCAGCGTCTTGGAATCTTTGCGGGTTCTGGTGTTGGTAAGTCGACCCTGCTTAGTATTATTGCCCGCAATACAGATGCTGATATTAACGTAATCGGTTTGATTGGTGAACGTGGCCGCGAGGTTTTAGACTTTGTTAAACGTGACCTTGGCGAAGAAGGAATGAAGCGTTCTGTGTTAGTTGTTGCTACCAGTGACGAGCCTTCAATCTGCCGTCTTCGTGCCGCACAGGTTTGTACAGCCATTGCAGAATATTTCCGCGACCAGGGAAAAGACGTTATGCTGATGATGGATTCAGTTACCCGTTTTGCACATGCCCAGCGCGAAATTGGCCTTGCAAATGGTGAGCCTCCTGCACAGAAGGGCTATCCGCCAAGCGTATTTGATATGATTCCAAAGCTGCTCGAACGAAGCGGTACAAATCAAAAAGGTTCTATTACAGCCTTTTATACAGTTCTTGTTGATGGTGATGATATGAACGAGCCTATTACAGATAAGGTTCGAGGTACTCTCGATGGACACATTGTTTTGAACCGTAAGCTCGCTCAGGCTTATCATTATCCGGCAATTGATGTACTTCAGTCTATTTCCCGTTTGTCAAAGCGTGTCAGCGGTGCACAGACCCGTAAAGCAGTTGGCCGCCTGCGCACCTGGATGGCAACCTATTCTGAAAACGAAACAATGATTACTGCCGGAATTTATCAGAAGGGTAATTCACCGGAAATTGACGAAGCAATAGATAAGCACATGGCAATAGAAGAATTCCTTAAGCAGGAAGAATACGAGCCGTGTCCTATGAAAGAAACTCTGGAAAAGCTTTCGGCCCTTACTGGAATTGAAATTCCTGAAAATGAGTATGTAGAAGCTCCTGCAATTGGCATTCCAACCACTGCACAGATTGTTGATGGTTCGGTAGTTGAGCCTGTCGAAAATCTCAAATGAAAAAGTTCACCTTTGAACTGGAAAAAGTCCTCGAATACCGCAACTTCGAAAAAGAACAGGCAGAAGGTGAACTCGCAAAAGCCTTAGCCGTAGAAACCGAAATAAACGATAACCTCAAAAAAATTGCCCAGAATTACGCTGCCGTAAAAGCCAGAATGAAAGGCTCCCTAAACTTTCAGGACATGATGGCTCAGGATCAGTACAACAATCTTCTTGAATATCAAAAAGAAGAGCTGCTCAAACAGTTAGCTCAGGCTAAGCTTGTTACCGAACAAAAACGCGAAGTCCTCCGCGAGTGCATGAAAAAAACAACAGCCCTTGAAAAGTTAAAAGAAAAGCAGCTTGCCGACTGGAAGCAAGCTGCCGATTACGAGGAGGCAGAGCTCCTCGATGAAGTCAAAAACAAACTCTAGTACTTGAACGCCGAGCCACCAATGAACTCGCGGATAATCGATCTTGGCGGAACCGCACTTGGCGAAATTGTTGCAAAGTTCTCGAGGAACTGCAGCAGACGTCTTGCCTCGGCATATTCCTTTTCCATTGGAGTAACCTGACGGAGCAGTGGAGCTGCGTAAACGCGAAGAACCGAAAGCTCATAATCAAGTGCAGTATTAAGTACAGCATCCGCATTATTCTGGAACGGGAATATATGTAATTCCTCGCCGCGGCGCACACTCGGCCACATTTCAATTGTTCCTGCTGCAGGTTTTCCACGGAAATTGTTGTCGCGGACAATGCGGCGAATCAGGCGGTTATCACTTGTAGAAATACGGTTGTGGTCATCCAGATTCAGCTGGGTGAGGGCAGAAAGATAAATCTTAAACTTGAGTTCCGGCGCAACCTTTGGAGTAAGCTTATCATTTAAGCCATGAATTCCTTCAAGAATGAGTATCTCATTTTCTGCAAGACGGAGTTTGTTTTTCTCTTCAAAATATGAAGTTCCTGTGTGGAAGTCGTAGCTTGGAATTATTACTTCTTTTCCGTTGAACAAATCAACAAGCTGGTTGTTCAAAAGCTCAATGTTGAGGGCTTCGAGACATTCGTAGTCAGGTTTACCTTCAGCATCGAGCGGAGTTTTGTCGTGGCCAACATAGTAACAGTCCAGGCTGATTACCTTTGGCTGATAGCCCATAGCCTGAAGTTCAAGGGCAAGCTTTTTGGCAGAAGTAGTCTTACCAGAAGATGAAGGGCCTGCAATCAAAACTACGCGGACAGTCTTTTTATCAACAATCTGAGAAGCGATTTTTGAAATATTTTTCTGCTGGTAGATTTCTGTAATTTCGATGAAGTCGTTAATCTTGCGTTTACCAATGAGCTCGTTGAGGGAAGCCGCAGAGGTAACGTTCATGCGTTTTCCCCATTCCTTGTATTTGCTGTAAATCTCAAAAAGCTTAGGCTGGTCTTCAAACTTTGTAAGCTTGTCCGGATTAGAAGATTTTGGGAAGCGGAGAAGGAAGCCTTCTCCATACTTCATAAGCTCAAAGGTCTTAAGAACACTGGTAGAAAGTACAAGAGGACCAAAGTACAAATCAGAAAAATCTCCAATCGAATTGATTTTGATTGTTGGAGTACAGTTGAACTTAATCTGCTTGCGGGTTTCTACAAGGTTGAGTTTTTCAAAAAGCTCCGCAGCCTTTGCATAAGGAATTGTCTCTGTTGTGATTGGAATATCCTTTTCAACAAGAGCCTTCATTTCTTCTGTAAGCTGTTTAATCTCCTTGTCGGTAACCTTCTTTGCACCTTCCAGAGTGTAGTAGTAACCGTAACCAAGGCTGTGGCCTACAAGAAGGCGGGCCTTAGGAAAAAGGTTGTGAGCAGCAGCTGCAAGCAAAAGGCAGAGAGAGCGGCGGTAAACGGCTGCTCCATCCTTTGATTTTGCAACAACCGGTTCAAGGGCTGCATCATAAGTAAGCGGCATGTCAAGAGGGCAGATTTCGTTACTTATTCTTACTGCATAAATTTCTCTATCTGGAATTCCAAAATTTCCTGTAATTACCGAAACAGGTGTGCCATAAGGAACCAGTTTTTTAGTGATTTCTTTTTCGTCTTTTATAAATGTAATGCTGATGT
>CAMJNC010000202.1 GCA_946407195.1 uncultured Treponema sp.
AAAATGCAGAATCACACAATTGAAAGTCTTTCCAACCTTGTTGAAAACCGTGACGAAGATACCGGCGAGCATGTACGACGAACAAGAGCCTATGTTGAGCTTCTTGCCGTACAGTTAATGAAGAACAATCATTATCCGGAAATTCTGAATCCGCGTTATATAAGATTTTTAAAGCGCGCTGCTCCTATGCACGACATCGGTAAAATTGTTGTTCCAGATGCAATTCTCAAAAAACCGGGACGCCTCACAGAGGAAGAGTTTTCGCAGATGAAACGTCATGCTTCTGAGGGTGGCCGTATTGTTCATGAAATTCTTGATGATTATGAAGACCCGGAATATATTCAGATTACAGCTGATATTGCAAAATATCATCATGAAAAATGGAATGGAACCGGATACCCTGAACAATTAAAGGGAGATGAAATTCCTCTGTGCTCAAGAATTATGGCAATAGCTGATGTTTTTGATGCGCTGGTTTCTCCTAGAGTTTATAAATCTCCTATGAGTTACGAAGAAGCCTTTGAAATAATAAAAGAAGGAAGCGGCGTTCACTTTGACCCGGTAATTGCTCATGAATTCCTTCAGATCAAAGAAAAAGCCTCTTCCATCAATGAAAGCTTTAAAGATTTAGGTTAGTAAGCCTTATCGTGAACTCCGGCAATTGCTCGTCCACTTGGTTCGTCCATGTTCTTCCATGCTGCATCCCACTCAAGGGCTTTTGCAGTTGAGCAGGCAACACCGGCTTCGTGTGGTACACAGCGGGCTGCACTGTCGCTTGGGAAAAGGCGGCTGTAGATTTCGCGGTAGTAGTATTCCTCTTTTGTTTTTGGAGGATTTACCGGGAAGCGGTTTTCGCGGCGTGCGAACTCTGCATCGCTTACCTTTTCTTCTGTCATCTTTTTAAGAGTATCAATCCAGTTGTAGCCTACACCGTCACTGAACTGTTCCTTCTGACGCCATGCAATGCTTTCTGGAAGCAGGTCTTCAAAGGCCTTACGCAAAATCCACTTTTCCATGCGCTGCTTTCCATCTGGAAGTTTGATGTTCATTTTATCTGATGGATTGAGACCCATTGCGATATCAATAAAATCTTTATCGAGGAAAGGTACACGACCTTCAACACCCCAGGCCATAAGAGACTTGTTTGCGCGGAGACAGTCGTAAAGGTGAAGCTTGCTCATTTTGCGAACAAGCTCTTCATGGAACTCCTGTGCATTCGGAGCCTTGTGGAAGTAAAGATATCCGCCGAAAAGCTCATCACTACCCTCGCCCGAAAGAACCATCTTAATACCCATTGATTTGATTACACGAGCAAGCAGGTACATAGGAGTGCTGGCCCGAACAGTTGTAATGTCATAAGTTTCGATATGGTAGATTACATCAGGAAGAGCATCGAGAGCCTCCTGAATTGTAAAGTGGACCTCGTGGTGAACGGTTCCGATGTAATCTGCAGCTTTCTGTGCTGCAATGAGGTCTGGAGAACCTTCGAGTCCAACTGCGAACGAGTGGAGCTGTGGCCACCAGGCTGCTTCCTTGCTGTCTGTTTCAACACGCTTTTTAGAGTACTTCTGAGTTACGGCTGCGATGATTGATGAGTCTAGTCCACCCGAGAGCAGAACTCCGTAAGGAACATCAGACATAAGCTGAGCCTTTACTGCTGCTTCAAGACCGTTGCGCACCTTCTCGATAACGGCCGGGTTAATAACCTCTCCCTTGTCATCTGTTGCTTTTGGTGCGTTCTTTACTGCGTCGAAAGTTTCCCAGTCGCGGTGGTACCAGCGGGTTGGTTTTTCGTCTTTTGAGTAGAAGTAGTGTCCGTTCGGGAACTCTTCGATTGTCTGGCAGTCACCTTCGAGAGCTTTAAGCTCACTTGCAACATAGTAACGGCCAGCCTTATCCCAGCCCTGATATAGCGGGATAACTCCTATTTCGTCGCGGGCGATGAGATAAACATCGTTTTCACTATCGTAAAGCGCGAATGCAAAAATGCCTGAAAGCTCTTCTATCATTTTAGTAAAGTCACCGCTCTCACGATACTTTTTGTATAAAGGAATAATTACCTCACAGTCGCTTCCTGTGCGGAACTTATAGCTGCCTTCAAACCTGGCACGGATTTCCTTGTGGTTATAAATTTCGCCGTTAGCTGCCAGAATGATTTTTTCATCATCACTTACAAGAGGCTGCTTTCCAGAAAGAGGGTCTACAATTGAAAGACGCTCGTGACTCAAAATAGCATTATTACCAGTATATACACCGCTCCAGTCCGGACCACGGTGACGAATTTTTTTAGACATTTCCAGAACCTGCGCACGCAGTTCTTCCTTCAACCCCTCCGCAATCGGGGCACTACCTGAACTAAGGTCGAAACAACCAACGAATCCACACATACTAACCTCCAGACAAAAAAAAGAGGTCGTAGACAGAATCCCTGTGATTTACAAGGATTATATCTACGACCTCTTTGTCGTTGCTTCTATATTATCGTTTTAAGAGATGCATTGCAATAGGTTTAATTTATCACTGCATATTTACCTTTGCACTAACCATACAATTACTGTGCTTAGTACTAAGTTGACCCTACACATGCTATCTTTTATACTTCCCTATTATGGACCTTACACTTTACAGTATTATTAGTTTTTCTATTATCCTAATATTCTCTCTTATTCTTTCCATACAGGATATCAAGAGAATGACTGTAAGCATTTATGTTCAGTGGGCTTCGATTTTTTCTGCCCTTGCCTGCCATATGGTTTTCAATCGCCAGGGAATGTGGCTTTATATTCTTTCGAGTATGTTTTGCGGGGCCTTTTATTTTGCTGTCAGGAAAATAACAAAAAATAAGCTGGGGCCAGCGGATGTCTGGTTCGGATTTTTTCAGGGACTCTTTCTCGTTCCAAAAATGATTCCGTTTTGTTTTGGAATTGAAGTTATTGTAACTCTTTGTGTGATTAATAAAAGATTTGGAAAAGTTCAGTTTCCTTTTATTCCATTTATGGCTGCAGGCTTGATTGCTGCTTTTTTAATTCAAGTGATTTTTATGTAAAAAAAGCGACTGCGGGGAATGACTACCGAACGGTAGGCATTCCCCGCGAGAACCTCCATAAAGAAATAGCCTAATCTTGCAATGCCTCGTAGCCTTCTTCGCCGGTACGAACCTTAACAACATTCTGAACATCGTATACGAAAATCTTTCCGTCTCCGATGTGACCTGTGTAAAGAACTTCCTTAGCAGCAGTAACTACAAGATCAACTGGAACTTCGCTTATTACGATATCGACCTTAATCTTTGGAAGAAGTGTCATATCCATTTCAACACCACGGTACTTCTGAACATTTCCATGCTGCTGTCCACAACCAAGTACATTTGTAACTGTCATACCTGTTACGCTGATGTCGTTCATTGCAGCCTTGAGCTCGTCGAACTTGCTCTGACGTGTAATGATTGTAACCATGTGGAACTTTGCATCCGGTCGGCTTGTAGCCTTTGCAACCGGAATTGCCTTTTCAATTGCAATATTTTCTGAACCTGCTGGAGCACCTTCTGTCATTACCTGAGGAGCCATGATAAAGCCTGCGTAGCTTGAATCAATTCCGTGCTCGAGCTTATCGAGTCCAATGATTTCTTCTTCGCGGCTTGCACGGAGTCCGTGGAGCTTCTTAATAAGTGCGAAGGTAATAACCATACAAACTGTTGTCCATACGAGGATTGAAGCTTCACCAACAAACTGAACTCCAAGGTGATGGAATCCGCCACCGTAGAATACACCGCTTTCAACATTGAACAAACCATCTGACAAAGTACCCCAGATACCGTTTGCAAGGTGAACTGCAACAGCACCAACCGGGTCATCAATATGGAGCTTAAGATCAAGAAGTTCTACAACAACTACTACAATGAAGCCAGAAACGACACCGATGATAGTTGCACCTAACGCATCTACTGTTGCACAGGTTGGAGTAATGGCAACAAGACCTGCAAGTGAAGCGTTGAGTGTCATAGAAACATCAGGCTTACCGTTCTTAACCCATGTAAAAATCATTGTTGTAACTGCAGCAACTGCTGGAGCAATTGTTGTTGTTGTAAATACTGCAGCAAGACCACCAACACCAAGAAGCTGTGTACAAGCAGCACCGTTGAAGCCGTACCATCCGAACCAGAGAATGAAGGTTCCGAGAGCACCGAGTGTCAAAGAGTGACCAGGAATAGCGTGAACCTTTGTTACCTTTCCGCTAGCATCGCGGTCGTACTTTCCGATACGTGGACCAAGGAACATAGCACCAATAAGAGCAGCTGTACCACCAACTGAGTGAATTGCAGCACCACCGGCAAAGTCAACAAAGCCCATCTGAGCGAGCCAGCCCTGTGAGTTCCAGACCCATCCGGCTTCGATAGGGTAAACAACTGCAGAAATTACAGCAGAGTAAATACAATAAGCAGAGAACTTAGTTCGTTCTGCCATAGAACCAGAAACGATTGTTGCTGCTGTTGCACAGAATACTAAGTTGAATACAAATGCTGACCAGTCGCCTTCTGCAAAGTTTGTAAACAACTGCATATTTGGTTTAC
>CAMJNC010000203.1 GCA_946407195.1 uncultured Treponema sp.
AAGCTTTGCACTGATGATATAGTTTGGACCATCAACTTCAATTTTTCCGGTACAGATATAATCAGCATCATCTGATTTTGCTACAACCTCAACGGCGTCTGTACAGTAAAGAGAGAACTGAACAGATTTAGAAATCTTTTTACGTTCATTGTTTCCTAAATCAGAATTGAATACTTTTACGGCAACAGTTGCACCGTCATCATCAAAATCCTTCAAAAGTTTTTCTACAAGAGAATCAAAAGGATCAGAAGCTGCAGCCTCTGCAAAAGCAAATCCGGCAGAAACTGTAAATAAAACTAACAAAATGGACAGAATTTTCTTCATAATGGCTTTATCCTCCTGGAAAAAGCTATTAAACGTATTTGTTACGGCTTTTTCCGTTTTCATTATTATAACATACAAGAAGAGAAAAAGTGTCACTTTATTTGCTGATTTTTATCCACTTCCAGAATTCCGGGTCTTCCTGGCCAATACGCCAGAAGCCCATTTTCTGAATGCCTGCATTCTGGTAAAGACGTGCAAGCTGAAGAACAGAATAAGTGTCGTTGAAATATCCTGTTACTTCTACCTGTGCAGTGTATTTGAAGGTTGGAATATCTTCATCATAAATAACTTCTTCAACCTGATGCTCGGTCATAATACGGTTTGCACCGCTGAAGTACCAGGCACCGGCCGTAGTTTCGCTTGCCCAGGTTCGTCCATAAAAAGGAAGACCCATCACAAGCTTTTTAGGTGGAATTGATTTTTGTGCGTATTCCATAACCTTGCGGCACCATTCAATAGAGGCAACAGCACCAGGCTTACTTGTAGACCAGTGTTCATCATAGGCCATAACAAAAACGCGGTCGCAGTAATTTGCAATTTCGGAATACGGGTAAATATCCTCAGAAAGCAGCTTAAAACGGGCAGGTACACAGATAGAAAACCATTTTGCCTTACCAAGCATATAGCGTAGGTCTGAACAGAACGAAATAAAGTTCTTTCTGTCGCGGGCAGGTACAAGTTCAAAATCAATTTGTACACCATCATAAGGATCAGCAGCCTTTACAATTGCTTTTAAAAGATTATTTCTAACTTTTGTACCAGGCTCAAGAATAAAGTGTGTAAGAGACTTGCTATCACAGACAACAACCAGATGGCAGCGGGCTCCCTTTGTATTGATTTTTGAACGGCTTGGAACGCTTACAAGCTCTCCATAGCAGTTAATTTCGGCAGAAAAAAAGCAGACGTCTGTAAGTGGAATAGAATTATCGTATTCATCCAGACGGCTTTGCATAACATAACCCCAGCTTTCGCGGAGTGGAACAGGTTTTCCTTCAGGTTCACGCAGGGTATAAAGGGGGAGAAGGGGCTGTTCTTCTCCTTCGCCAACAGAAGGTTCATCGCCTTTGAAGGCATATTCTACTTCTTCACTTGGAACTTCAATATCAGCTTTTCCGCGGGCAGAACAGGCGCAGCAAAAAACTGAGAGGATAATTAATAAGCTGATTGTTTTCTTCATAAAAAGATTATCGGCAAAACAGAAGGCGAAGTTTCGCTAATTCTACGTTATTAGGCTTCGAGAATCCTGTACATTGGGTCCTCATTCGGATGCAGCTCGAGAATATGCTTTTCGCATGGAAGAACCTCGCTCGGGTCGTGGGTAACGTGCAGCATTGTGGTTGTACCGCCGTTTCCTATAAGCTCCATCAGCTGAAGGATTTTACTGCGGTACTGCTCGTCCAGACCATGGCACGGTTCATCCAGAATAAGTATTTCCGGGGTTTTTACTGCTGAACGTAAAATTAAAATGGCACGCTGTTCGCCATAGCTTAAGTTTCCAAAATTTTCTGATTCGCGGCCTGCAAAGCCACCGAGGGCCAGCCATTTTTTTGCAGCATCAATTTCACTGTCGGTAGGCTGATCATAAAGGCCAATACTGTCTCTAAAGCCGCTTATAATTACAGCCAGCAGAGAGGTTCCGCCAAGCATTCTGTATTCAACATGAAGGCGGTACGAAACAATACCAAGCCTCTTTTTAATATCCCAAATGGTTTCGCCGGAGCCGCGGCGGTTGCCGAAAATTCGAACATCGTTGCTGAAAACCTGCATATTGTCGCCGGTTATAAGCTCGAGGAAGGTGGTTTTGCCGCTGCCGTTTGGGCCGCGTACAAGCCAGTGCTCACCGCGAATCAGCTTCCAGTTGAGGTTACGAAGAACCTGGTGGCCGTCCCAGCCTACGTTTACATCGTTCATTTCAACGAGGACGTCACGGCTTTCAACTGCTGTGGCGTCTGTATTTGTGAGCTCTTCAAACCCACTTTTAAAGCTCTGGCGTTTTTCTTCTTCGCCGGCAGCTTCCTGTTCTCCGCGCTCCTTCAAAAGTGCTTCATAACCAGCGCGTTCTCCGCAGTAAGAAACCTGTTTATCGCGGAATTCCAGAACGTGAGTAATTGCATCTGGAATTTCGTGCCAGCGTTCCATTCCAAGAATCAGCTGAGGAAAGCCATTTTTGCGTGCAATGGAATCAAAAAAATCTAAAAGAATAGTGCGGCTTTGAACATCCAGGCCGGCAAAAGGGTCGCTTAAAATCAAAAGCTTTTTGCCGGAAATCAGGGCGCGGGCAAGAAGAGTTCGCCTTATTTCCCCGGTCGACATATATTTCAAGCCGCGGTCGAGAATCCTTTCAATTCCGCAGAGTTTTATGGAAGGGTCATTTTCCAGCAGTCTGGCGGCCGCCGGCAGCTCATTATTAGCCATACCTTTCTTTATATCTAAGCTACCATCATAAAGCGCCTGCGCAATAAAAACCCGGCCGGTCCGTCCGTGGTCAACACCGTCCTCAAGATAATCACTTTCATCGTTTTCGCGTTCCTCCTGAATAAGGCGGGCAGCACGCTCAAGAGAAACCAGCTCTGTAGAATCAGAAAAAATATCAGAAAAAAGTCCTTCTGCGTTCGGAGTAATTCGTTCAGCCCTTCCCGAATTACCGTTTCCACAGGACGAAAGCGCATTCAAAAAATCAGCCTTACCACCGCCGTTAGGTCCAATAACAAGCCAGACCTCGCCTTCGTTCATTTTCCACGAAAGCTCAGGTACCAGTACGGCGCGGTTATTTTCAATTCGACAATTCTGTAAAGTAATCAGGTTTTTACACATAAGATGATTATAGTTCTTTCGCAGTTGCCCTACAATCATTTATTCATTAAAATATCCACCATGAGTACAACTAACGAATTATGCCCTTGTGGTTCGGGCAAAAAATATGGCGAATGCTGTGAACCAATTATTAAAGGAAAAATCAAGGCTCCTAGTGCAGAAGCTTGTATGCGCGCACGCTACACTTCTTATGTAGTTGGTGAAATCGACTACATCATCAGCTCTTGCGAAGAAGGCGAAGGAATCGGCGAAATTGACCGCAAGGCAACAGAAGACTGGAGCAAGCAGTCACAGTGGAACGGACTTAAAATTCTCCGCACAGAAAAGGGAGAAAAAGAAGGCGAAGAAATCGTTGAATTTGAAGCTGACTATACCCTTCATAATATGCATGATGTTCATCACGAAATCTCTCTTTTCAAGAAGGTTAATGATGACTGGAAATACGTTGCAGGTAATGTAATTCCTACAACCGTAAAACGTGTTGGTGCAAAGGTTGGTCGTAACGATCCTTGCCCTTGCGGAAGCGGAAAAAAATACAAGCAATGTTGTGGCCGCTAGTTTTATGGTAATAACTGGTTTTCACTCAATTGAAGAAAAGGTTCGTTCTCAGAAAAAAGGTACACCTGCCGGCTTTAAGATTTATTTCAGTAAGCCTGGTCCACGTGTTAAGAAAATTCTCGCTGCAGCTAAAGAGGCGGGAATTACCTGCGAGCAGGCTGATGACGCAAAGCTTGATCAGCTGGTGAGCGGACTTGATGAAACCTTACGAGACCATCGTGGTATTGTAATGGAAATGAAGGACGGCGAAAAAAAAGCTGCTAACCTTGTAGACTTCGATTCCTGGGTGAAAACTCACAGCGGAGATACAGATGACGCCGGTAACGGCGAATCAGCCTCAAAACGCTGTACTGTCGTAATTCTCGACAGTATTACAGACCCTCACAATGTTGGTGCCATTCTTAGAAGCTGCGACCAGTTTGGAGCTTCTCTTGTAGTAATTCCAGAACATAATTCTGCAAGTGACATTGCAGGCAACGAGGTTATTGGCCGTACAAGTGCCGGAGCCAGTGCCTGGGTACCAGTATCAATTGTAAATAATCTTGTGCGCGCAACCGAGCAGCTTAAGCAGGCCGGCTTCTGGATTTATGGAGCTGATGCCGGCGGACAGAATTGCCGTACAATAGATTTCCCTTCAAAATCAGTTCTTATAATGGGCAGCGAAGGAACCGGCATTGCCAGCCTTCTCGAAAAGCAGTGCGACACCATAGTTTCAATTCCAACCTGCGGTAAAATAGACAGCCTTAATGTTTCTGTTGCAGCAGGCGTGCTTTTATACGAAATCAGTGCGTGTAAATAACTAAGTTATTGTCATGCTGAACTTGTTTCAGCATCTACTAGAAGATCCCGAAACAAGTTCGGGA
>CAMJNC010000204.1 GCA_946407195.1 uncultured Treponema sp.
TATTAGGAAAAGAGCGTTTATTTTTTGACGGTGGAACCGGAACTGTTTTACAGGGCATGGGCTTAAAGCCCGGCGAGCTTCCGGAAACCTGGAATACAAAACACCCGGACCGCATTGTACAGCTGCATTACAACTACTTTGCAGCCGGCTCAAACATTGTAAACACAAACACCTTTGGTGCCTTTATCACAAAGTTTCCGCTGGAGCTTGAACGCTTTATTAAGGCGGCTATTGAAAATGCAAATGTAGCACGCGAACGAGTTCTGGCTGAAAAACCGAACGGAAATTATTTTATCGCGTTTGATATTGGTTCGTGCGGCAAGCTGCTCAAGCCGATGGGCGACCTTGATTTTGAAGACTGCGTAAAGCTTTTTAAGAAAACCTTTACCGCCGCCTTCCCCCTTGCAAAAGAAAATAAAATCGACTGTGTAATGATTGAAACCATGAACGACGGCTACGAATCTAAGGCCGCCGTTCTTGCCGCAAAAGAAACCATGGAAGACCTTGGCATTGCAGCCGAAGATCTCCCGATTATTGTAAGCAATGTTTATGACAAGGAATGCCGCACCTTAAGTGGTTCAACACCAGAGACAATGGTTGCCATGCTCGAAGGTCTTGGCGTTTCTGCAGTTGGTGTAAACTGCAGCCTTGGTCCTCTCGAAATGAAGCCTACTGTTGAACGCCTTTGTCGTGCAGCAACTGTTCCGGTTCTTGTTAAGCCGAATGCAGGTTTACCAAAGGTTGTTGACGGAAAGACTGTATTTGATGTTGAAGCTCCTGAGTTTGTTGAAGCAATGACGCAGCTCTCTGAGTTTGGGCCTATGATTATGGGCGGTTGCTGCGGTACTACGCCGGAGTATATTAAGGGCATTGCAACAACATTAGGAGGGGAAGGCATTCCCCTCGCTTCAGCCGCTGACGCGTCTTCCACTACCCCTTCTGTGGGGGACACCCCCACAACGCCCCCTTGCATCGGCAGTGTTTCTTCAAATACCAAAGTAGTCTACTTCGGAGGCCCTCACCGCCCGGTACTTATCGGCGAACGCATTAACCCGACCGGTAAGAAAAAGTTTAAGGAAGCACTTCGAGCCGGCGATATTCCATACATCATTCATCAGGGAATGGAACAGGAAGAAGCAGGTGCCCAGGTTCTCGACGTAAATGTTGGACTTCCGGAAATTGATGAAAAAGAAATGATGCTCCGTGTTCTGGACGAACTTCAGAACGTTACTACCCTTCCTTTGCAGATTGATACTACCAAGCCTGACGTAATGGAAGCAGCACTGCGCCGTTACAACGGAAAGCCAATGATAAACTCGGTAAACGGCAAGCAGGAAATTATGGACACTGTATTCCCGCTCGTAAAAAAATACGGTGGACTTGTTGTTGCCCTTACTCTCGACGAAGACGGAATTCCAGAAGACAGTGCACGCCGTGTTGCAATTGCAAAAAAGATTTATGCAGAAGCAGAAAAATACGGAATAAGAAAATCTGACATTATTATAGACCCGCTTGCTATGGCTGTAAGCTCAGACTCAAAGGCCGGCATTGCAACTATGGAGACTGTCCGCGCAATTCATGAAATGGGAGGTCTTACAAGTCTTGGTATTTCTAACGTAAGCTTTGGACTTCCTCTGCGTGAATATGTTACTGCAAGCTTCTTTACACTCTGTATGGGAGCAGGACTTTCTGCTGCAATTATGAACCCGCTTCAGGGTGAGATGATTAAGGCATGGAGATGTTATAACCTGCTTTCTGGCCGCGATGAAAACTGTACGGATTACATTGAATGGAGCGGAAAGGAAAGCGAGAGACTTGCAAGCATGGTGCCTGCTGCCGGTACTTCCGGGGGCGATGCGGGGGGCACCCCCGCTGGAGGGGGTAGCGAGCAACGAAGTGCGAGCGAGGGGGTATTCGCAACGAGCGCAGATGCGCGAAGTCTCGAGCGGACTTCCCCCCTCAGTAATGCAATAATCCATGGGCTTAAGACGGATGCGGCAGAGGCTACTAAAGAGCTTTTGAAAACTACCGAGTCGCTCACGATTATTAACGAGCACCTGATTCCGGGACTGGACTACGTGGGAAAACGCTTTGAAAAAAAGACGATGTACCTGCCTCAGCTGTTGATGGCGGCGGAAGCGGCTAAAGCGGCGTTTGGTGAAATCCGCGAGTATATGGAAAAATCCGGCAAAAAAGGCGCACCTAAAGGTAAAATTATCATTGCAACCGTTAAGGGCGACATTCACGATATCGGGAAAAACATCGTTAAGGTTCTGCTGGAAAATTATGACTTTGACGTAATTGATCTTGGAAAGGATGTACCGCCTGAGGTTGTAGTTGAAGCCTGCAAAAAAGACCATGTAATGCTCGTTGGACTTTCTGCACTTATGACTACAACTGTTGCTGCAATGGAAGAGACTATTAAACTGCTTCGTAAGGAATGTCCGTGGGCAAAAACCTGTGTTGGCGGCGCTGTAATGACTCAGGAATATGCAGACCAGATTGGCGCAGACTTTTACGGTAAAGACGCAATGGATACTGTGAGATTTGCACTGGAGCTGTTTAAGTAGATCCCGAAACATATTCGGGATAACAGCTTTTAGTCAAAGACCTTCTTACGCCATTCCTTTTCGAAATCCTGAAGGTCTGGTGTTGGCTCTCCGTCTTCCATAGTTACAACAGCTTTTACATAAGGCTCTACAACTAACGTTCGGTAGCTTTCCCAGCGTGGTGGCAGCATTTGCGAAACTGTAAGCATTTGAGACGGCGGAAGATTTGTCAGCAGCTGATTATAATAAATCGGAAGTACATGCTCGGTAACATCGCGAAGTGAAGAAAAGCCTCCGGCTATACCAAACAAATCAGTTTCAAGATGAAGGTTCTCTTTTGTTTCAAGAATGCTTCTTTGATTTTCAGACTGGAAGAACCACGAAATAAATTCTGTAGCACCAACCTGATTATTTGCATTTTTATAAATTCCCATCATTGTGAGGGAGTCTTCAATATAGATCGATTTATTTTCAACTATCCATCGGTAGTCTACAGACAAATCCTGTTCCTTCAGAATCTTAAACAGGCTGTCACTGGTTGTATAAGCCAGCAAGGTTCTGCCAGAAGAAACCTGACGGTAATAAGGCATGAACAGATATTTGAATGAAAAATCCTCTTCTATCTGTGGAGAAGTATTTTCTTTATAAACCCAGTCCCGGAGCATTGTCGCTGCATTTAATAGAGCCTGACCATTCCAGACGATTTCACCCTTCTCTTCCCTAAAATCAGTTCCCTTCATTTTAGATACAAGATAGAGAAAGTCGTTATTTCCAAGAGGTGTAAAACCTATTTTTGTATAAGCTTCCTTTTTATTTTTTTCATTAAAGGCCGAAGCTGTCTGGCGAATCTGTTCAAGTGAAAGATTATAGTTTTCTGGAATAAGGTCTTTGTTTTCCGTTGAAAAAACTACAGCAGGAAGATTAAAGCTTACCGGCAGAAGGTACTGCACATCCTTACGTTTTCCCGAATCCAGAAGCTGAGGATAAAAAACATCTGAAGTAAGCTTTTTTGTATCAAAAAGATAATCAAGGGTTTTAAAGTTTTTCTGCGGAGTTTCTGTTCTGAGCCAGGAACCAACAATAATATCAGGCGGGTTCTCGTCCTTTGCAGGTGGCAGCGAAAGTGCCGGATTTTCCTTATAAACAAGAATCGCACAATTATCCTTATGCTGGCGGTTGAAAAGCTCTATGTACTGAGCAAACTCGCGGCAGCTGGTCCAGATAACTATGCGATCCTGCTGGTAAACGGTGCGTGAAGTCTGACGACTGCCAAGCTTCGAACAACCGATAAATATTAAACCTGCGCAAAGACAGATTCCAAGAGATGAAAAAACAAACTTAGAAGAACTCTTTAATTTTTTACAAAGCATCAGCTACATTATAAATGCTTGTGTAAACTGAATCAATCTTATCTTCATCAATACTTGAGAAAGCTACGCGAAGAGTGTGCGGGTCAATCTGAATAATTCCGATTCCCTCTTTCTTAAGAAGCTCTTTGCGGATTTCCTCTGCCTTACCTGTGCTTACGTGGAAGCTCATGAAGTAACCAGAGTTGAATGGAAGAGGTTCAAGTACCTTAGAAGTATGTGTATTTACAAATTTACGTACAAGGTCGTAGCGGCGCTTAAGCATACTGCGGCATTCAAGCTTCTGCTTTTCGTGTGCCTCATCCTTAAGAGCATGCATAACAAGGCTCTGTGAAGGAGTTGATGAACAAGATACAGAAGAACGGATAGCTGCCATAAACTTTGTTACGAGAGCTGTATACTGAGTATCAGAAAGGCCCTTTGAAGCGAAGGTTACAAAGCCTGCGCGGAAGCCCCATGCAAAGTCTTCTTTTGTAGGACCATCAGCCTTGATTGCAAGTACATTTTCGTGAAGATCAGCCATGTAAGCAAAGAGTGACTGTGGTTCAATATCATCTTCGTAGTTGAGTCCGAAGTAAGCATCATCAGAAAGTACGAGAACCTTCTTTCCTGCTTCTGCAAGCTCGCGAAC
>CAMJNC010000205.1 GCA_946407195.1 uncultured Treponema sp.
TTGCACCGTCAAAGCAGCAAAGCTCAACCTTAGGATTTTTCTGAATCTGCTTAGAAACATCCTTGCTCTTTCCTGTCTGAATATAAAGCTTGTCTTCAAAAAGATTGATTGTTCCAAAAGGACGGTTTCTTGGCTGTCCGTTTTCATCAACAGTTGCTAAATAATAAGTTCCACATTTTTTTATAAAATCAAATACTTCTTTCATTTTTTCACCTCGGATATATTATAGCACATTTTCCTTGTAAATTGGTAGGTAAAAATCATTAAAATAGAAGATTGATTTTTTTATTCTTGTTTATAACTATCTAATATTTGTTCGTTTAACAAATTCTTTCTGTCTTTCCAGTCGGGCATATATTTATCCATATTTGCGATAAAATCTTTTCCATGATTAGAAACTTTCAGATGAGTAAGTTCATGCAGAATAATATATTCCAGACATTCCAATGGTTTTTCTACCATCTGTAGATTTATCCATATTCTTTTTGCCTTTGAATTACAGGTTCCCCAGCGGGTAAGCATATATTTTGTTTGGCATGAATCGCAATAAAGACCTGTTGTTTCTTCCCATTTTGGAATAAGCCTGTTTAATTGTTCAATTAAAATCTTTCTAAACTCCTCACGAATAAAACGCTCTCTTTGCTCAGCCGTAGAGTCTGCTTTCATTTCCAAAATGATTTTGTTACCGTCAATCTTAAAAGCGCGCTTTTGTGAAGGTTTAAATTCCAAAAAAAATTGCTTCCCCCAAATGTAATAAGTTTCACCGCTCACATATTGACGGGCTGTCATTCTTGGCTGATTTGCAAATTTTTCCTGCTGTTTTTTTATCCAGCCAAAATTCAGACGCACAAAATTTTCTATGGACTTCTGGCTCATTAGGAGAGGTGCAGACACAACAACATTACCAAGAGGAGGCTTTACTGACAAATGCATATTCTTGATATTCTTTTTATTTATTTGAACATCAATTCCGCTTATATTAATATTCATCAGTATTCTGCCTGTTCTTTTACAATTTCGTATATTTTTTCGACAGTGGCCATCTGCTCATCACGCTCTGCTTCGTTCATAAACTTCTGCACAACACGATAAATGCCACCTTTTATCTGTCTCTCTTTTATTAAGTCACCTCTAAAGTGATCCTGTTTTGTATCAAGGACCGCTTTATGCAAGGCTAAAGCAAATTGCTCATCTTCGCCAAAATTATCATATAAAGCGCAAAGTGCCAGACTTGTACGGATTAATTCTGGATGAGAATTATTTTGTTCTGGATTTTCTACCTGAATTACAAGTCCTGCATATTTTTCCAGCATTTCTTTATATGATGCAACTTCTTCTTTTCTTTCATCTATCAAAGTCTGGAACAGTTCCGACATTTTCTGATAATACTTTGGATTAACAGGAGTTTTTTCTATAATTTTTCTGCGGATATTATTTTCAATTGTTTCTGCTACGTTTTGTTGCGCAGACTTATGTTTGTTATCAGATCCAGAATTGCCGTTTTTCAAGTCTTCTTCCTGCTTTTTCTGAATATAAGCAAGTAGAGTAAAGTTTTCCATGTCTCCAAGTTTTTCAGAATCAGAAGCAGAAATATAATTGTCAATAAGATGACGCATTGCGCTGTCATATTGCTTAAGATCAATAAAGTCGCCGCTGGAAAGTCCGATTTCATCTTTTAGATCGACATATTCTTTTACAAGCTTATTGTATTTTTCCTGCTCTTCTTTTGAATAACCAACATCATCAAAAGCAGGCTTTAAATCTGCATAAGCTCTGGCAAGACTTGAAACAAGTTTGTACATTTTGCTTCTGAGTTTTGCAAAATCATCGTCATTATCAGGATCTACAGTTCCACTTTCACCACAGAAGAAATGCTTAAATGCAAGCTGGTCACGAGGATATTCAACATCATCAGTCAATGTTTCAAGTTCCTGTAATAAGAATTCAAAACGTTTCTTACCTTCCTCAAGTTTATTTTTCAAAAGACCAGAAATATCTTCTTCATCAAATCCGCTCAGAGCGTTTCCTGTATATGAATTAACTGCGTCTTTTAAATCTCCAAAGAGCTCCTTGTAATCAACTACATAACCAAACTCTTTATCATCTCCATCCAAACGGTTTACGCGGCAGATTGCCTGAAACAAACCATGATCGTGCATTGGTTTATCAATATAAAGGTAAGTACAAGGAGGAGCATCGAAACCTGTAAGCAATTTATCTACAACGATTAAAAGCTGCATGTTTGCTGGTTCATCTACAAACATATCTTTTACACGTTTTTCAAAGGCTTCAATCTTTTTATAAAAATCATCATCTTCAACAGAAACGTCCGGGTCGTAGCCTAACATTTTTAGATATGCTTTCTGTTTTTTCCAGTTTTCTGAATCTTCTGTTGTGCTTGAAAAATCTGTTCTAAGTTCTCCACGATTAGGCTTATATGAAGAAACAATTGCGCAATTTTTAAAATTCTTTTCCTGAAAAATTTCATAATAACGACAGGCTTCTGCAATACTTCCTGCAACCAGGAGCGCATTTCCCCTGCCATCACACAGACGTTGTTTTGTTTCAAAATCAAAAATTATATCCAAAGCAATTTTTTCAAGACGGTCTTTTGAACTGTAAAGCTGCTGCAAGGTTGCCCATTTTTCTTTTAAGGCAGCCGCCGCTTTTGGCATAAGACCTTTTGTTTTTGCTTCAAACCAGGCATCAATTTTATCTTTGCTGCTTACTTCCTGCGGAACGTTTCTTGCTTCATAACGCAAATCAAGAACAACTCCATCTCGAACTGCCTGATCAAATTTGTAAGTATGAATGAAACCACCGAATAAAGTAGCTGTTGTCTTTTGCTCTTTATCTACTTTAAGCAGAGGAGTTCCTGTAAAACCTATGAATACAGAATCCGGCATAATAGATTTCATGGCAAGATGAAGTTTTCCCGAATTAGTTCGATGACATTCATCAACAAAAACAAATACCTTATCTTTTACACTAAAACCAACAGGAATAGTTTTCTTAAGTTCTTCTACATATTTTTCGTAATCCAGGTCGCTTACTTCGCCAGTTCTTCTGCCAAATTTATGAATAAGAGAACACATAAGACGTGAATCATAATTATTGAGCAGATTCAAAAGGTCATCGCTGCTTTTTGATCGGGCGATCTGTAAATCAACTCCGGTGAAAATCTTTTCTATCTGGTCATCAAGTTCTTCGCGGTCAGTGATGATAAGAACTCTAGCCCCTGTTATGTTTTCCAAAATCCATTTTGTAAGCCAGACCATTGTAAGAGATTTTCCAGACCCTTGAGTATGCCAGACAATACCGCCTTGATTTCTGGCAAGCCTTTTCTGGCAGCGCTTGATTGCATAGAACTGATTATAACGGCAGACCTTTTTAATGCCAGAATCATAGATGATAAAGTTATGAATTATGTCTAAAAACCTTTCTTTCTGAAAGATTCTATAGCATTGCTTTTCGAGTAGGTTCAGCTGTTTTGAGCAGGCGGCTTCAATCTCTTTATCTAAATCATCTTTATCCTGCAGCTGATCTGTAAAATTGTCTTCCTTCCATTCAAGATAATATTTTTCTGTAGTTCCGCTTGTCCCATATCGCAAGCCTTCACTGTCATTTGCAGCAGCGCAAATCTGAACAGTAGAGAAGAATCTTTGGATAAACTGTTCGCGCTGATTTGTAACATTCTGGCGGATGCCGTCTGCAACACTTACAGTACTTTTTTTTAATTCCATTACCGCAACTGCAATGCCGTTTATATAAAGAACAATATCAGGACGTTTTTCGACATTACCGTTTATGGTTACTTCTTCTGCAATGTAAAAATTATTTTTCTCCGGCTCTTCCCAATTTATAAAATAAACCGTCTTTGGAGATTCTCCAGGATGCTCTGCAAGTTTAAGACCATATTTTAGAATACGATAAATTTCTTTATTTGTGTGATAGGGAGACTGAGAAAAATCAGAAAGCGTTCTGTAAAATTCATTCTGCAAAGATTCAATGAATGTATCACTATAACCAGAGTCAGAAAGAAACTTTTTCCAGTCACCCCAGCGAATGTTGTAGTTTTCTGAATCTTCCAGATTTCCAAGATAATTATATCCAAGTTCCTTCTGAAAGAACTTAATAATTCTGTTTTGAGTTTCTCGTTCTGGATGTGCTGACTTTGGCATTTTTTAAACTCCTATTTATTACCTTCTCATGTAAACATTTGGATGCACAATCACATTTTTCCAACTATTTTTTGATAAAAAATCACATTTTTCCAGGTATTTTCTGTCGATTTTTCACATTTTTCTCATTTTACGATTTCCCAGTAGCCTGTTTTATCAGAACCAACTCTTATAATAATACTATTATCTTTAAGTTCTGTAATCACTCTACTTACAGTTCTTCGTGATTTACCCGTTTTCTCGGAAATTTCCTCATAAGTAATCGATGGATTCTGTTCTATTAGTGCCAGAATTGTTTTTACAGTGTCATTTACAGTGTCATTTACAGTGTCATTTACAGTGTCATTTACAG